>NZ_JBSXNX010000023.1:0-273637 GCF_056857855.1 Maricaulis sp. B-26 | reverse complement strand
TTCTCGCACCGCTCGAGGCCCGGCCTGGTTCGCCGGGGGTGTGGGGAGTACGGAGCCTGCCCGTCCCTGCTGACTGACCAAAGCAGGGCCCGGTGGTGGCCATCGGTAAGGAGAGGCAGCAAAAGCGCTGACTGTCTGTCCGGACCGGTTTCGAGAGGGAGCCCGTGAGGGCTCCGGTAAATCTCCGTGTGCAGGATGTCCCTGATGTCACTCACACCTACAGCAACACTCCGGCATCAGCCGGCATCCTGCACCCCTCATACCGCCAGGCCGGAAGGTCGTGGCGCTATCGGTGTTTCGTCCTCCCCCGCCGGGGGAGGTGTCCCGCAGGGACGGAGGGGGATGGTGCAGGATGAAGCGCCGAATACCCCCCTTCGACCCGCCGCTTCGCGCCGGCCCACTTCCCCCGGCGGGGGAAGACGAAAGCGGCACTGGAAAGCGCGACCGCGCGCCGGCCCTTGTGGGCCGCCCCATCGGAGGCGTCCGCGAAGCGGACTGCCGTGAGATCGAACAAGCTACCCCCCTTCGACCCGCGGCCTTGCCGCGGCCCACTTCCCCCGGCGGGGGAAGACGAAAGTTCAGCCGAATACGCGCTTCAGCAGTTCCGCTTCGGGTTTTTCGTTCCAGAACAGGCGCCGGCCGGTTTCGCCGTCGATATCGGCCGCGCAGACATGGCCGGTTTTCACCTTGGCATTGCCGTCCTCGCCGTCGAGCGCCGCATGCATGTAACGCAGCACGCCGTTGGAGGTGACGATAAGGGCGATGCCGTCGGTCCGCGCCGCATCCGCCATGGCGGCCAGCGCGTTGGCTTTCAGCGTGGCATCGTCGGGCGTCCAGTCCACGCCGTCCGGGCGGGTGTGGTGCTTGTCCCAGGTGTCCAGCATGTCCTGTCCGTACTCGGCGGCGATCTGGTCGTTGGATTTGCCGCCCCAGGATCCGTAATCGATCTCCTTGAGACGGTCGTCGATCTCGATCTCGCCAGCGAAGCGGGTCAGGCCCGAGACGATCTCGGCAGCACGCCGGGTCCGCTTGAGCGGCCCGCTGATGATGCGTGCGGGGACCAGTCCGGCCTCGCGCAGGGCGACGCCGAGCGAGGTTGCCTGAGCCTCGCCGCTCTCGACCAGGAGCAGGTCTTCCTTCGCGCCGACCCAGACCGGCGTGTCGCCGGGGCCGAACGTATTGCCGTGACGGGCGAGCAGGACCCGGCTCATCAGACCAGCTCCCCCTCGCGAGCGATGATGTCGGCGACGCGCTCCGCATCTTCCGGGGAGTCGACCGACCAGGCCGAACGGCCGCGATAATCGGTCAGCACGACGCGGATCGGGATGCCGTTCTCCAGGGCGCGCAGCTGTTCCAGGCTTTCGGTCAGCTCAAGCGGCGTCGGCGCGAGCGCGACCAGCTGCTCCAGCGTATCCCGGCGATAGCCGTACAGGCCGATATGCTGATAGGTCGGCGTACCCTCGCCGGGCTTGCGGCGGAAGGGGATGACATTCTTGGAGAAATACATCGCATCCATCGCCTTGTTGAAGACGACGGTGGTTCCCGAAGCCGAGCCCTTCGCCTTGTCGGCGCGCATCCGGTCCTCGGTTTCCTTCGGCAGGGCAACGGCCGGCGTGGCCATCTGAAGCGAGGGGTCGGCGCGGAGCGTTTCCGCGACCCCGCCGATCACCCAGGGCGGAATGAGCGGGGCATCGCCCTGGACGTTGATGACGATCTCGGCATCGCTGTCGAGACGGCGTACCGCATCGAGCGCACGCTCGGTGCCGTTGCGGCAGTCGGGATCGGTCATGACGGCCTCGCCGCCGGCCGCGGTCACGGCCTCGACGATGCGGTCGTCATCGGTGGCGACCACGACCCGGTCCACGCCATCCGCCGCAGCGGCAATACGCCAGACGCGCTCGATCATCATGCGGCCGGCAATCTCGGCGAGCGGTTTGCCCGGAAAACGGGTCGAGCCATAACGGGCCGGGATAACGGCGAGAACGGACATGCAGGGCCTCCCAAATACGAGCGTGCCTGTTTCACACCGCCCGGTTCAATTCCACAATACGCAATGCCCGTCGGCTGCAACCCGCAATTGTTACAATTCATCCATGGTGCAGGGACAGGTCTTTGATCCGGCGCGCTTTTCCCTATCGTGCACTCGATCCGCATTCGCCGCAGCGAAGCTGCCGGATTCAAATACAAAGAACGCCGGGCTGTCCGAGATGGCCGACCCGGTCGCAATCTATCAAGCGAGTTGGGAATTCGATGAAGTTTATTGTTTGTATCGCAGGCTCAGCCCTGCTGTTGACCGCGTGCGCCACCACGGACACTGCGGGGGCCGGCGCCGCCGAAGACACTGCCCAGACCCAGGAACAGGACGAGCAGACCACGCGGCGCTGCCGGCGTGTCCGCTCGACAGGCTCGCGTGCCGGAACGCGCGTCTGCGACTAGGCGCCCGGGCGATCCTGTGCCGGCATCGGCATGGGATCGCAACGTCTTGCTATGGACATTGACGACACCCGGTCCTATGGCCGGGTGTTTTCTGTTTTTACGCCTGTTCAGAGGAAGATCATGCGCAATTTCCTGTCCACCGCCGATTGGTCCCGCACCGAACTTCAGGGCCTGCTCGACCGAGCAGCCGCCTTCAAGTCGGGCGAGACGAGCCGATCGCTGGAGGGCAAGTCCATTGCGCTTTTGTTCTTCAACCCGTCGCTCCGAACACGATCCTCCTTCGATATAGGCGCCTATCAGCTCGGCGCCCATGCCATCGTGCTCGACGCGAAGGGCGCGACCTGGCCGCTGGAATTTTCCGACGGCACGGTGATGGACGGGACTGAGGAAGAGCATGTCCGCGAAGCGGCCCGCGTTCTCTCGAGCTATGTCGACCTGATCGCCATCCGCTGCTTCCCCGAGTTCAGGAACTGGGAGGCCGAGCGCGAGGATCCGATGATCACGGCCTTCGCCAGGCATGCCACCGTGCCGGTCATCAATATGGAGACCATCGTCCACCCCTGTCAGGAACTGGCCCTCATGCTGGCGCTGCAGGAACGTCTCGGCACGGTGCAGGACAAGACCTTCCTTCTGACCTGGGTGCCGCATCCCAAACCGCTGAACACCGCCGTGGCCAATTCGGCGCTTCTGATCGCCGCAAAGTTCGGCATGAATGTTCGCATGCTGGTCCCGCACGAAGTCTACCGCCTCGACGACCGCTATATGGACGCGGCCGAGCGCTTCGTGAACGAGGGCGGCGGCTCGCTCGGCATGACGACCGAGATCGAGGAAGCCTATGACGGGGCGGATGTCGTCTACGCCAAGAGCTGGGGCGCGCTGCCTTTCTACGGCAACTGGGCCGACGAGGCGCCTTACCGTGCCAAGGGCAAGGACTTCATGATCACGCCGGAGAAGATGGCGCTGACCAATGACGCCGTCGTCTCTCACTGCCTGCCCATGCGCCGCAATGTGAAGATCGCCGACGCCGTCGTCGACAGTCCGGCCTTCCTCGGCATCGAGGAGGCGGGCAACCGTCTGCATGTCCAGAAGGCGGTTATGGAGGCGCTTGCGCTTCAGGGAGGGGCTGAATGAGCTCAGCTCCCCAGCCGGTGATCCGGCAGACCATCGTGCAATTGCTGTCGCAAATGCGCGACGGCAAGGAAATCCGCGAATACCTCCAGCGCTTCTCCGGCATCGACCAGGAACGCTTCGCCGTCATCAAGGTCGGCGGTGCGGTTATTCGCGACGATCTGGAAGGGCTCGCTTCCGCTCTCGCCTTCCTGCAGACGGTCGGGCTGACGCCGGTCGTCGTGCATGGCGGCGGGCCGCAGCTCGACGATGCCCTGAGCGCCGCGAACATCGCGACCGAACGGGTCGACGGTCTCCGCGTCACCCGCGAGGCGGCGATCCCGATCATCCGCGATACGCTGACCGAAGCGAACCTGGCGCTCGTCGATGCCATCCGTGCTGCCGGCGGCCGTGCCGCGGCGGTGCCGCGCGGAGTCTTCGAGGCGGAGCTGGTAGATTCCGACCGGCTGGGCCGGGTGGGAGAGCCGAGCCGGGTGCGACTGGATCTGGTCGCCGCGGCCGCACGGGCCGGCCAGGCCTCCATCCTCGCCTGTCTCGGCGAGACGCCGGACGGCTGCCTCGTGAACATCAATGCCGACGTGGCCGTGCGCGCACTCGTCCACGCTCTCCAGCCCTACAAGGTCGTCTTCCTGACCGGGACCGGCGGTCTGCTCGATACCGATGGCGACATCATCTCCTCGATCAACCTGGCGACGGATTTCGAGGAACTCATGGCGTCCGACTGGGTCAGTGGCGGGATGCGGTTGAAGATCGAGGAAATCAAGCGCCTGCTCGACGATCTCCCGCTGTCCAGCTCGGTCTCGATCACGCGTCCGGCGGAACTGGCTCGCGAGCTCTTCACGCACGCCGGTGCCGGTACGCTGATCCGGCGCGGGGAGCGGATCATCGAGGCCAGGGACAAGGCCGTGCTCGATCTCGACCGGCTCGACCGGCTGGTCACAATCGGCTTCGGCCGCAAGCCGGTTGCCGGATACTGGGATGAGCTGGTCGTCGACCGGGCCTTCGTCACGGACAGCTATCGTGCGGCGGCGATCACCACGAAGCTCGACGACTGGATCTATCTCGACAAGTTCGCCGCGCTCGACGAAGCGCGCGGCGAGGGGCTCGGCCGCGCGGTCTGGCACCGTTTGACCGAGTATGCCCCGCGCCTGATCTGGCGCTCGCGCACGTCCAACCCCGTCAATGGCTTCTATTTCGAGGAATGCGACGGGGCCGTCCGCCGCGACGACTGGACGGTGTTCTGGCGCGGCGAAGGCGTCGACCTCGTCGAAATCAATGCGCTGGTGGAAAAGATCTTCGCCCTGCCGCCGACGCTGGAGGCCTCCTCATGACCGTGCGGATCGGACTGGTCGGTGCGCGCGGTCATACCGGACGCGAACTCATGCGCCTGATAGCGGGCCGGGAGGATCTCGAGCTCGCTTACGCATCCTCGCGCGAATTTGCCGGGCGGCCTGTCAGCGATATGGCGCCGGAACTTCGCTCGGGGCTCGAATTCGAGGCTCTGCCGCCGGACGAGGTCGGACGGCGCGAGGTCGACGCCCTCATCCTCGCCTTGCCGAACGGCGCGGCCGCGCCCTTCGTGGCAGCGACCGATCCATCCCTGCCGATCGTCGATCTCTCGGCGGATTACCGTTTCGACGATGACTGGGTCTACGGGCTGCCGGAGATCCATGGACGCGACGCCCTGCGCGGCGCCAGGCGGATATCCAATCCGGGATGTTATGCGACTGCGGGTCAGCTCGCCCTGGCACCGTTGCGAGGCCGCCTGTCGGCACCGGCGCACGTGTTCGGCGTGTCGGGGTATTCCGGGGCCGGAACCACGCCCTCGCGCAAGAACGATCCGGACGCGCTGGCCGACAATCTCATGCCCTATGCCCTGACCGGACATATTCACGAGCGCGAGATGGCCCGCCATCTGGGCGAGACCGTCCGTTTCACGCCGCATGTGGCGGCGTTCTTTCGCGGCATCGTGGCGACGGTGCATGCCGAACTCGCCGAGCCGCTGGAGCGCGACGGTCTGCGTGAGCTCTACGAATCCGCCTATGGCGGCGAGCCCCTGGTCGAGATCGTCGACGGTATCCCGGAAGTGCGAGACGGCGCCAACCGGCCCGGCGCCGTCATCGGCGGGTTCGGCCTGTCCGGAGACGGGCGGCACGCCGTGATCGTCAGCGCTCTCGACAATCTCCTCAAGGGCGCCGCGGTGCAGGCGCTGCAGAACCTCACACTCGCTCTCGGACTGCCCGAAGAGACCGGCTAGTTCACTCGCTTGCAGCAGCGTCCACGGCCTGCCAGCGCGTCTCGTAGGCTGCATCGCGTGGTACGCGATCATACCCTTCCGCACGCCAGAGCGTGAAATCGCGGGTCCGGTCGCCATCGAGCGGAACGGCCAGCGATCCGGCGCTTTCGAACGCGGTGAAGTCCTCGCGCATGCGGGGCACTTCCCGCGGACGGTGCGAGACGATCAGCACCGGACCCTCATGGCCGTCGGCAAGCGGCCAGACGTCTTCGGCATGGTTTACCGGCCCGGAATAGCGCAGCCACATGCGCAGCTCGCCCTGCAGTTCCGGTGCATAGCGCTGGGTCTGGTGGAAGACATTGCGGTCGTCGAAGACGATGGCGGTGTAGTCGCTGGCCGAGGCCGCATCGGAAATCGCCTCCGCCGTCTCGCTCCAGGCGCGGATCCGCTTGGTGTCATTGTCCCGGCCGAGCGCCTCGACGAGGGTCGGACTCGCGACCAGGGCGAACATCATCAGGGCCAGGGCTGAGTGAAGGGCAATCGATCCGCCCAGGGCCCATCGACGCCAGGGCCGTCCACGCAGCAAAAAGACGGCGACCAGCAGCGTCGCTGCGACATAGGCGCTGCCAGCCCAGTTGGCATGGGCACGGCTGATGAAGGCCTGGAGGGAGACGACCAGAATCGGCGGCACGACATAGGCCGCGAGCAGGAGCTCGATCCGGTCGGCGCGTCCCGGATGACGGGCGATCCGGTAGACCATCACGACGAGGACGCCGAACAGGACAGGCCCGAAAACGCCGAATTGCTCGGCGATGAAGTCGAGCAGCTCGTCGAAATGGAAAAGGTCTCCGCCCCAGTTCGCATTGGCCGCGGTGTGCGAGACGGTGGCGAAATCGTTGGCGGCATTCCATGCGAGATTGGGGGCTAGACAGGAGAGTGCGATGACGGCCGTGACCAGGCCTTTGACGGACAGCAGCGCCTTGCGCAAGGGAGCGTCGTAGAGTGCGGCCAGGCCGGTTCCCACCACGAAATAGATCATCGCGTATTTCGACAGGAAGCCCAGTCCGATGGCGAGACCGAGCGCGGCGGCAGTCTTCAGCCCTGCGCCATCCCGGAGGTGGAGGACGGCCAGCAGGCCGCCGCTCCAGGCGCACAGGAGAAGCGCATCGGTCGACATCACCATAGCGGACAGCCAGATGCCGGGCATGGTCAGATAGAGGGCCGCAGCCCAGAATCCCGTGCGCGCATCCCAGACGTGCCGGGCGCTCAGGAAGAGAAAGGTGGCCGTAGCCGAATGGAGGAGCGGGGCGGGCAGGCGGACCGCGAAATCGCTGTCGCCGAGCAGTCCGGTCGACAGGGCGATGAGCCAGGCGATCATCGGTGGTTTGGAAAAATAGCCCCAGTCGAAATTCCGCGACCAGATCCAGTACTGGGTCTCGTCGGCATAAAGCTCGACCGGACTCAGAGCGATCCCGGCGATCCGGCCGAGGGCGAAAACGAGAATCAGAAACAGGGCGTTGCGAGCCCAGATCGAGTCGCTCTGGGTGGGGGCAAGCTGGTCGGTGGTCATGGGGTCCGGAACTCGCTGTGAAAGGTGTTACATTTTGGCCGCAGCCTATGCGCTTTTCGCAATCGCGGGTAAAGGGGGCGTGGACAAAAATATGCCTCGTTTTTTTGCCCGGAACCCCCCGATTTTGAGGTTTTGTGCGGCTGCGAACATAAATATAGCGTTTTGCTGCGCTGCGAAGGCGTCCACGCATAAAATCGTATGGTTCGGACTGTCACAAAACCTTCGTGGATACGTCTTGGAAATTTCGAACGGTCGGCGTACGAGGCCCGTGCTTCGTAGGGGGGATGCCCCCTTATCCATCAATCGGGGGACATGTTTCATGTCATTTTCCAAGAAACTTTCACTTGGCACGGCGGCGATCGCCCTGCTGGCCGCGGCTCCGGCTGCGGTCTACGCCCAGGAGACTACCGGCTCCATCCAGGGCATGGTCCAGAGCGCGTCCGGCGCGTTGGTCAACGACGCAACCGTCACCATCATGCACGTGCCGACCGGATCCGTTCGTACGGCGTCCGTGTCCGCGACGGGTTCGTTCTCGACCGAGAACCTCCGTCCGGGCGGTCCGTACATCGTGACCGTGACGGCGCCGGGCTTCGCCGGTCAGCGCGTCGAGGACGTCTATGTCGACCTGGGTCAGTCGACGGAACTCAACCTGACGCTCGATTCCGAAGCGACCGACGTGATCGTGGTGACCGCCTCGGCGATCGACGCGGTTGAAGTCGCTGTCGGTCCGTCCGCTGTCTTCTCGCAGCGTGACCTGGAGCGCCTTCCCTCGATCAACCGGACGATCAATGACATCATCCGTACCGACCCGCGCATCTATGTCGATGAAGCCGATGTCGACGGCATCCAGTGCGCCGGCGCCAACTCCCGCTTCAACTCGCTGACCCTCGACGGCGTCCGCATCAATGACGGTTTCGGCCTGAACCGCAACGGCTTCCCGACCGAGCGCCAGCCCTTCCCGTTCGATGCCATCTCGCAGGTTGCGGTCGAACTGGCTCCGTTCGACGTTTTCTATGGCGGTTTCTCCGCCTGTAACGTGAACGCCGTCACCCAGTCCGGCTCGAACGAGCTGCACGGCAATCTCTGGTACGACTACACTTCCGACAGCCTGCAGGGCGATAGCCTCGAAGGCGTCGGTGTCAATGCCGCGGCGTTCGACGAGACGCGCTACGGTTTCGACATCGGTGGCCCGATCATCGAAGACCAGCTCTTCTTCTATCTCGCCTACTCGAAGCTGGAAGGTGCCAACACCTTCGACCGCGGTCCGGAAGGCTCCGGTGCGATCAACGAAGTTGCCGGTTTCACGCAGGCCGAGTACGACGAGATCCTGGATATTGCCCGCAATATCTACAATTACGATCCGGGCTTCCTGCCGACGAGCTTCCCGAACGAAGACGAAAAGATCCTTTTCCGTCTCGATTGGGAGATCAACAACAACCACCGTGCCGATTTCGTCTTCCTCAACAATGACGGCTTCAACATCACGGAATCCGACGGCGACGCCAACGAGTTCGAATACTCCAACCACCTCTATGAGCGTGGCGCCGAGCTGACCCGTTACACCGGCTCGCTGTACTCGGACTGGACGGACGCCTTCTCCACGGAAGTCCGTATCAGCTTCTCCGAGCTGGACAACCGCCAGAACTCGATCGGCCAGGACGGCTTCGGCGAGTTCCGCATCACGGACAGCAATGATCCGCTGATCGACGGCACCGGCCAGCGCAACACGATCTACATCGGTGAAGACGACTCGCGTCAGTCCAATGAGCTGAACTACGACGTCTTCAATTTCGTGGCGCGCGGTACCTATCGTTGGGAAAACCACACCTTCTCGTTCGGCTATGAGCGTGAGCAGACGGACTTCTTCAACCTGTTCGTCCAGCACACGATCGGCCAGTTCGACTTCGACAGCATCGATGACTTCCGCAACGGTATCCCGGACGACATCGACTACAACAACGCGCCGAGCCTGAACCCGGCCGACGCGGCTGCCGACTGGGGTTATGCTTCCCACGCCCTGTACGTTCAGGACGAGTGGGACTTCGGCAATGGCTTCGTGCTGACCGCCGGCCTGCGCTACGACTTCTACACTTCGGACGACACGCCGAAGGAAAACCCGGACTTCCTGGCTTCCTACGGCTACTCCAATGCCCAGAACATGGACGGTCGCGATCTGCTGCAGCCGCGCGTCGGCTTCACCTGGGACGTCAATGACAACCTCGCCCTGCGCGGTGGTTTCGGCCTGTTCTCCGGCGGCGATCCGAATGTCTGGCTGTCGAACACCTATTCGACCGACTTCATCTCCCAGTTCGGCGTCAATGAGAGCCTGTTCTACGGCGCGGGTTACTCCACGCTGTTCGATCCGGGCATCGTCTACCCGGACGGTTCCGGTCCCGGTTACTCGGTCCCGTCCGAGCTGATCGACGCTGTTGCGGCAGGCCAGGGTTCGCCGGGCTTCGAGATGAACAGCCTCGACCCGAACTTCGAAGTCCCGGGCGAGTGGAAGTTTGCCTTCGGCGGCACGTACAATGCGTACGTTCCCATGGATAACTTCCTGGGCGGCGAATACACCATCAATGCCGACATCCTTTACTCGCGCGACCACAATGCCGCGATCATCACGCGCCGGGACCTGGTCCTGGATCGTGAAGGCCCGGCCGGCTTCCCGATCTACGACTCCGTCAACAGCCCCGGCACGCTGGAGCTCACCAATACGGACGTCGAGGCCGAGGCCCTGAACCTCTCGTTCACGGTCGCCAAAGAGTACGACAACGGCCTCGACTGGGTCTTCGGCTACGCCTACACGGACGCTGAAGACGTTCAGCCGATGACGTCGTCGGTCGCCTTCTCCAACTATGTCAGCCGTGCCTTTGTGGGCGCCAATGACGAGATCGCGGCTCGCTCGAACTACAACATCGAGAACCGTTTCACCCTGAACGTGAACTATGGTCACGAGTTCTTCCAGGACTACGAAACGCGCTTCAGCCTGTTCGCTCTGGCCTCTTCCGGCCGTCCGTTCAGCTACACGATGGAAGCGCGTCGCGGTGGCAACCTGACCTTCTTCAACCCGTTCCTCTCGGGCGATAACTGGCTGCTCTACGTTCCGACCGGTCCGAACGACCCGAACGTGGATCTGTCCGCTATCGACGCCAACGCATTCTTCGACTTCATCGAGGAATCCGGCCTGAGCGGCTATGCCGGCGGCTTCGCCCCGCGCAATGGTTTCGAAGGTGGCTGGTGGACCAAGGCCGACCTGCGCATCACCCAGGAATTCCCGGGTCTGATGGATGGTCACCGTTCGCAGTTCTTCATCGACATCGACAACTTCACCAACCTGCTGAACGACGAGTGGGGCATCCTCAACGAGGCTGGCTTCCCGCGTCGCAACCGCGTGGTTGATGCGGAATTCCTGTCCACCGGCGGCAACCAGTTCGTTTACACGAACTTCAATGCCCCGACGACGGAAACCCGCGTTGGCGGTGCCTCGCTGTGGTCGGTTCGCCTCGGCGTTCGCTACAGCTTCTAAGCTGAAGCACACAGCTGTGTATCCGGAAGGGCGGCCGTTAGTGGCCGCCCTTCTTTTTTGCGCTCGCCACCGGGAACGCTGCGTGATAGAGGCGCGGGCATGAGCGTCATTGCCTTTCCGGGCGCCCGTCCGCCCCTTGAAATTCCGCACGAAACCGCGCCGGTCCGGCGCATCTTCACCTGCTGGCCGGCGGCTGCCGATCTGTGGGAGGAAGACCTCGAACCGGCCCGCCAGGAGTTCGCGCGATTCCTCCATCTCCTGTCAGAACCCGCCCATGGGGGGGCCTCGGTCCGGCTCACCGTTCTGGCTGCGACGGAAGAGGCCGCCAGTTCGGCCCGAACAATGCTCGATCGGCCGGTCGAGGTCGTGCGCGAAGCCTATGGCGATGTCTGGACCCGCGATACCGGGCCGGTCTTCGTGCGCGAGGGCGGTCGCGATATCGCCGTGCGTTTCCGGTTCAATGGCTGGGGCGGCAAGTATGATCTGCCCGGCGACAGGACGGTCGGCGCCGCCATCGCGAAACGGGCCGGGGCAGAGCTTCGCGAAATCGACCTCGTCGCCGAGGGCGGAGCGCTGGAATTCGACGGGGACGGAACTGTACTCACGACGCGCCAATGCCTGCTCAACCCCAATCGCAATCCGGGCCTCACGGAGGCCGAGGTGGAGCAGTGTCTCATGGAAGCGCTGGGCGTGGACAAGGTGCTCTGGATCGATGAGGGCCTGCACGCCGATCATACGGACGGGCATGTCGACAATATCGCCCGCTTCGTGAAGCCGGGCGTGGTGATCTGCCAGGCGCCGTCTGCGCCCGACGACCCTCAGGCCGATGTCCTGGTCTCGATCCGGCGGCAGCTGGAGCGCATGACCGATGCGAAGGGCCGGAAGCTCCAGGTTCACACCATTCCTTCGCCCGGCAAGGTGGATCTCGGCGATGGCGAGGTCGTGCCGGCCAGCCACATGAACTGGGTGATCGGCCCGCGCAATGTCGTGGTGCCGACCTATGGCACGCCGAGCGGGACCGACGCTGTTGCGGCCCTGCGCCGTCATTTCACCGACCGCGACGTGGTCGGATCGCCCTCCGGCGCCATCCTTACCGGGGGCGGCGCCTTTCATTGCGTAACCTGTCACCAGCCTGCCGGAGACTGACCTCATGAGCCGGACCATCAAGATCGCCGCCCTTCAGTCTAGCTATGGCACCGACATGGCGGATAATATTTCCCGGACGAGGGAGATGATCCGAGAAGCTGCGGCCGGAGGGGCGCAGGTGATCCTGCCCCCCGAGCTCTTTCAGGGACCCTATTTCTGCAAGGTTCAGGACGAGCGCTTCTTCGCCGAGGCCTATCCGGCGATGGAGCATCCCTGCGTGACGGCGCTGGCGCCGCTGGCGAAGGAGCTGGGCGTGGTCATCCCGGTTTCGATCTACGAGAAGGACGGGCCGCATTACTACAACTCGCTGGTCATGCTGGACGCGGACGGCGAGGTGCTGGGCGTTTATCGCAAATCCCATATCCCCGACGGGCCGGGCTATATGGAGAAGTTCTACTTCCGCCCCGGCGATACCGGTTTCCGGGTCTGGGATACGAAGTTCGGACGTGTCGGCGTGGGCATTTGCTGGGACCAGTGGTTCCCGGAAGCCGCCCGGATCATGACCATGATGGGCGCGGAAGTCCTGCTCTACCCGACCGCGATCGGGTCCGAGCCTCATGATGACAGTCTCGACACGGCGATCCGCTGGCAGCGGGCCATGCAGGGCCATGCGGTGTCCAACGTGATCCCGGTCATCGCCGCCAACCGGATCGGCGACGAGGACGGGCAGGTCTTCTACGGCTCGTCCTTCGTAGCCGACCATACCGGCGAGAAGCTGTCCGAGCTGGGACGCGAGGAGACGGGGATCGTCGCCGCCGAGTTCGATCTCGACTTCCTGCAGCGGCACCGGGCCGCCTGGGGCTTCTTCCGGGACCGCAGACCGGACCTTTACGCGCCCTTTTTCACGCCGGGCGGCACGGCTCCGTAGAGCCGGCCGGTCAGCCGCCCATCAGGGCGCCCTTGATCCCGTCGAAGATGAATTGCGCGGCGAGGGCGGCGAGGATGACGCCGAGGATCCGCGTGATCATCGCAGCCATGCTTTCGCCGATGAAGCGCATGACCGGGCCGATGGCGAGGAAGACGATCAGGCAGATCAGCAGGTTCACGCCGGCGCCGCCCATGATGACGGCACGCTGAAGCAGGTTTTCCGCCTCGGACATGAAGAGCATCATGGTCGCGATCGCGCCGGGACCGGCGAGCATCGGGATGGCCATGGGGAAGACGGAGATGTCGTCGAGCACTTCCGGGTGCGTGTCGTGCTCCTCGGCGATCTTCTCGGCGCGCTCCTCGCGGCGCTCGGTGCGCTTTTCGAAGATCATTTCCAGCGCCATCAGGAAGAGCAGGACGCCGCCGGCGGCGCGGAAGGCGTCGAGGCTGATATGCATGGCATTGAGCAGCCAGCCGCCACCGAGGGCGAACATCACGAGCACGCCGGTCGCGATCACCACCGACTTGATCGCCATGTTTCGGCGATGGGATTTCGGACTGTCTTCGGTCAGCGCCGCGAAGATCGGGGCGACGCCCGGCGGGTCGATGGCCACGAAGAAGGTGACGAATACGGAGGTGAAAAGTTCAAGCATGTCGATACGTCCTGTCTGAAGGCCCCCATAACGCCGCATATCTTCGAGGTCACGGACTTTTTTGCCGGCGTCCCGCATCTCCGATTTGCGAAAACGCGGGGACCGGACGCTTCCGTCTTGCGCATTGCGGGAGGCTGCTCCACGCTCGGTTCGGGGGAGAGCGTGATGATGACATCCGGACTTTGGTCGATGCGGGCGGCGGCCTGTCTTCTCGGTGCGAGCCTGCTGGCGGCCTGCGGCAATGGCGGCGGCGGGGACGACGCGACCACCCTGCACCGGGGCAATCGTATCGAGCCTTTGAGCCTCGATCCCGACATCGCCCATATCATGGACGAGCGGACCATCGTCGCGGACCTGTTCACCGGGCTTTACGAGCCCTCCGCCGAGGGGCGCCCCCTGCCGGCGCTGGCGATGTCCGCAGAGACCTCGCAGGACGGCCGCACCTGGACCTTCGGTCTGCGCGAGGCGAACTGGTCGGACGGCGAGCCGCTGACTGCGGAGGATGTCGTCTTCGGCCTGCGCCGGGCGCTCGATCCGGCGACGGGCAACCAGTATGCGGCCCCGCTTCTCATCATCGACAATGCCGAGGCGGTCTATGCCGGACGCCTGCCGCCGGAGGCGCTCGGCGTTACCGCGATCGACGCGGCGAGGGTGGAGATCCGGCTGGAGAGCCCGGCGCCCTATCTGCCCTCCGTCCTGATGTATTGGGGGCAGCCCGTGCCGCGTCACGCCGTCGAGGCCCATGGCAGCGAGTGGATCCGGCCGGAAAACATCGTCACCAGCGGTGCCTTCACCCTGGCCGAATGGCGGCTCAACAATTTCATCCATCTCGAGGCCAACCCGGAATTCTTCGCTGCCGAAGAGGTCTGCCTCACGGACGTCTATTACTATCCGACCGTGGATACGGCCGCGGCCGAGCGGCGCGTGCGGGCGGGCGAGCTCGACCTCAACAATGAGTTCTCCAGCGGCAATACGGGCTTCCTCCAGTCCCGCCACCCCGAACTGGTCCAGGCCGTGCCCGGCCTGACCCTGCGCCATATCGGCTTCAATACCGATCGCGCGCCCTTCGACGATGCCCGCGTGCGCAATGCGCTCTCCATGGCCGTCGACCGGCGTTTCATCACCGGCGAGGTGCTCGCCGGACTGGACGTGCCGGCCTGGCGCGTCACCCCGGCGGGCCTGTCCGGCCGGCGCGAGGATGTGGCGCTGGGCTTTCGCGACACCGACATGCAGACCCGCCGCGACCTCGCCCTGCGCCTGCTGGAGGAGGCCGGGTTCGGACCGGACAATCCGCTGCGCTTTACGGTCTACTATCAGCCCGCCAGCTCATGGCCGCGCATCGTGCCGGTCGTGCAGCAGGACTGGATGGAGCTGGCGCCCTGGATCGAGGTCGAGCTGGTCAGCCGCGACAGCCAGCTCCATTACGACGCCATGCGTGCGGGCGACTACCAGGTCGCGACCTCCGGCTGGGTGCCCGATTTTGACGATCCCTATGCCGTCCTCCTGCAATGGGAGAGCCGCGCGGGCGAGATCAATTATTCGCGCTGGACCGATCCGGACTATGACCGCCTGACCGACGCCGCCCTGCGCACCGACGATCCGGACGAGCGGGCCGATCTTCTGGCCGAGGCCGAACAGATCCTGCTCGACGCCTCGCCCGTCATCCCGGTCTTCTTCCAGGGCAATACCCAGCTCGTCGGCCCGCAGGTCTCCGGCTGGATCTCCAACCCCGCCGCGATCAATGTCAGCCGCTGGCTCTGCGTGAACCGGGAGGCGGGCGCCGGCTAGAGCGCGGCATCCGCCCCGGCCTGCTGGCGGGCCTCTTCGCACTCCCTGGCGTCCGCCTCGTGCCACTGCTCGACGACCGCATCGATCAGCATGCCCGCTTCGGTCTCGTCCTCCGGCTCGATGCCGCTGAGGAATTGCGCCATGTCCATGAGCTGGTCGTGGCGGTCTTCTTCCCGTTTGCGGTCGGCTTTCAGCACGGCGAGCCCGCGGCCCAAGCTGACGAAGCGTCCGGCGATGGACAGCCAGCGTTCTGCCTTGCGCATATCGTCCTGCCCGAGCGCGCGCTGGCCGAGCGCCATGGCGCTCCAGGCCGCCTTGTCCGGCGCCGCGGCGCGCGGATAGATCAGCCGGGTCACCGGCGGCAGCATGATATCGGGCGGCAGGACCGGATCGGCGGGCAGGACGGCGCGATGGCGGCGGTGGCGCAGTTCGCTCTGGCGGTGGTGAAATCTCTCGGACATGGAAAGCTCCTCGGGCTCGGATCGGCTTCCTCCGCCTGGCGGGGAAGCGGGCCGGCGCATCGCGCCGGATCGAAGGGAAAAACAGGTCGGGCGCCACGGTGTCGTCACCTGGCGGTATGAGGCGTGCGGGATGCCGGCTGATGCCGGATCGTGTGTAGGTGTGAGTGACATCAGGGACATCCCGCACACGGAGATTTGTCGGGCCCCTCGCGGCGCCCCTCTCGAAACCGGCCTGGACAGACAGTCAGCGCTTTTGCTGCCGTTCCGAGCCGATGGCCTCACCGGATCCGGCCGCGGTCAATCCGGCCGGAGCGGGCAAGCTCCGCAATCCCCTCACCCCCGGATAACCGGTCCGGGCCTCGAGCGGCGAAGGGACGAGAGGGATTATGAGGGAGACGGGAAGGGCGGGGATAAGGTCGGGTGATGGCTCCATGAAATACCACCACTCATTGTCATCCCGGACGCATGCCCGGCCTTGAGCCGGGCGGAGATCCGGGACCCATAATCCCGGTGCCGGCCGGAAGAAAGCGCAGCGTGGATAGCGAGCGCGCTTCCGTCAAAATTCCGCGTCTATGGGTCCCGGATCTGCACCCGGATCGCTCCGCGTCCGGGTATCCGTCCGGGATGACAAGTGCGCAGTTTTCCAGGTCCTTCCCCTTCGATGGGGTGGTGGCTCGACGCGAAGCGGCGAGACGGTAGGGGTGAAACGCGCAGCGTTCCGGATCTTTGAAGGGTCACCCACTCCACCACGCCTCCGGCGCGGTCCCTTCGTCGCGTCGAACAGTCCCCCGGACTGTTCTTTAGCTCCTCAGCGCCCATCAAGGGCGAGGACCTGGAGCCGTTATCTCCCCGATCACCACCCATTTCCCCCGGACCCCTTAAGAGCCAGGCTCGCACACGCTTCCGAGGCCCCGGCACAAGGCCGGGGGAATTGGAGTTTAAGGAGGCGCGGCACCAAACCCCTCTCCCCCGGGCGACAGGATTTGTCCTGGCCACCTGCCATGCTGACAATGACAGCAAGGAAAGGTCACATGCCGGACATCTGGGACATACTCGTCAAACTCGCGGAACTGGTTCTGATCCTGTTCGTCCTGATCATCCTCGGGGCCTTTTGACGCGAGCCGGACTCGCAAACCCGCCCCTGAACCTCTCCGAGGTCCTTCCCCTCGACGGCGAAGGAGGGACGGAAGGGGTGAAACGCGAAGCGTTCCGGCTTTTGTGGAAGTCACGCGCTCCCATCAGGGGCGAGGACCTGGCGCCGTTCTCTCCCCCAATCACCACCACCTTCCCCCGGACCCCGTTCCGGGGCCTCGGAAACCCCGGAGAGCCTGGCTCGCAAACGCTTCCGAGGCCCCGGTACAAGGCCGGGGGAAGCGGAGTTCGAGGAGGCGCGATATTGAACGCCCTCTCCCTAGGGAGAGGGTCCGCCGCCCTGGCGGCGGGGGAGAGGGGGAAGGCACCGCCGGAGCAGGCCTGTCCACACCGGGATTACCCCCTCATCCGCCCTTCGGGCACCTTCTCCCAGGGGAGAAGGGGGGCAGTCATGTCCATTGAGTTCGATCGGGGGACTTCGAAGTGACCCACCGCGCGCGGCGCAAACCCGCCCTTCAACATCTTGCCGGGACGGCGCTGGGCCCTTGCGGCCCGCTGGCTGGTATGAGGTTTGGGAGAAGCTTTGCGCTTAGCGTCTTCGCGACATCTCCAATATCATATCTGTGAGCCAACTTTCCCGAGTATCCCGTTGAACAAGAGTCCCTAACCGGCATACCTATAGAAATTTGGTAGATGTAAGAAATCCAATCAGATTTTATATGCGGTTTTATCATGGATCCTAACGCGGCTCTGAAACAGACAGTTCGAGAATTTCTTGAGCGAGATATACCGCCACACTACGGACTTCTAATCACGGGTGAGTGGGGAGTGGGCAAGACCCACATCATTAAATCCCTCCTCCAGGAGCGCGATGAAGATCCGCCTAGTTTCTACATCTCTTTGTCCGGCTGCGCCTCGAAGGCTGATTTTGATCAGGCGCTTTTCAGCGCTGTCTATGGCCACTTAGATAATCCGATCACGCAGCTCCTCGGCACTGCGCTCAAAGCGGCCACCAATGCTGACGCTGCTGACTTCAAGCGGTTCCTCTCAACCACGCAGCAGGGGGCATACGTTTTCGATGATCTGGAGCGCGCTAACGGGATGAGCCTCATCGAACTGCTGCGCCACGTAAACGAACTCGTAGAGCATAGCTCGGCGCGCGTGATCGTCGTTGCAAATCCAGAAACAGTCGAAGCTGACGATTTGGCTGTATTCAATGCGCAAAAGGAAAAGACCATCGGACGAACGCTCAAAGTACGGCCCGATTTGGACGCTGCCTTTGAGTGTTTCGTCGACGGTGTGTCGAGCGAACCGGTACGTACCCTTTTCCGGCGCGAAGCGGACGCCTTGAAAGATGTCTTTCGCGCTGCGGGGCGACATGTTTTGGATGAGGATGGTCAGCCTCGGTTGGAGAGAGAGGCTGGATTTAATAATTTGCGCACGCTCCAGCAGGCGCTCTGGGATATCGAGGCTATCTTGATGACGCAGCCCGACTTTGCGACCGCTGACTCCTCGCGGCTTCGTGCGTTCGTAGAATACATTCTGGTCATGGCTGTGCACACCAAAAACGGGAATTTATCGGAGGATAATCTTCCCGAGAATCGCGACACTGTGCAAATGCGGAAGTTCGCCAATGTCAATCTTCCCTACGAAGCCGATCATCCTGATGTGGACTTGGAAACTATTCACCTACGGAAACACGCGCTCTCCGACGCACTCTTTCGCGGACATTTTGATGCAGACGCAATCGGTGAAGATTTTCAACGAACTGTTACGCCACAACCATCGGCAGATACGCCGCCTTGGCTCATACTGATGGAGTTTTTCGAGCGACCTCGTGACGAGGTGGATGAAGCCGTGGATCGACTACACCAACAACTCGCCAATTACGAAATCACGGAGCTGGGTGAAATTCTTCATGTCGTTTCACTTCGGCTCTGGCTGGCGGATATCGAGGCCATTGAGGAAACCGCACAATCGGTACAGGAACAATCGATCGACTACATTGATGAACTTGCTCGACGCGGGACTTTGCCCGCATTGGATGGCGATCACTACGATCGGCAATTGCAGAGTTATGGTGGTTGGCGGATCACCGAGCGTGAATTCCTCAGTCGGGTTCGTTCTCACCTCCAATCGAAGGCAGAAATTGTCTACGCCGGCCAGTTAGACGCCAAAGGTCAAGAAATGCTCGACGCGCTTCCGCAGGCACCCGAGCTTGTTAGGGATGCCTTGGTTGGAGCTGGCAACCCCGATCCGAATTATGCGTTTCTCCCAATCTTGGCTCATGTTGACCCGGAAGCATTTGCTGCTGCGTTGTTAGCGTTGCCAGTTCCGGAGCAGCTAAAAACCGGAAATTCTATTGGCGTACGGTATGCTATTGAGCGTGTTCGACATGAGCTGCGGGCAGAAGAAACATTTGTGCGCGGGCTCGACGCGGCAATAGGTGCAGCAGCAAACGGTGATGATCTTTCTCCGATTGAGAAGGATCGCCTCCGCAAGCTCAGGCAATGGTCGCTCTCTGAGGCTATCCAACATTTCGACGCTGCTCGCGATCGTGAGGCGGAAGCTGCTGGCGACGACAGCGCAATTTCTAACTAGAAATTGACGCTAGGCATTGCTTTCATCACGATGCTGTATGTTGAAGGTCAATGCCTTGGCCTCGGTGTCGTCATAAGCTGGGTGTGGCATTCTCAATCGTGATGGTCCTGCCTCCCCAAAACAAAAAGCCCCGGCACAAACGCCGGGGCTTTTCTCATTCAAACCGAACCTAACGCCTAGTCCTCAAACATATCCCCGAACCGGCGACGCTCGCGCTTTTCCCAATCCCGCTTGTGGAACACGCTCGACGCAATGACCGGGGCAACCGTGGAGGCTTCGGCGAAGACCATCTGTTCCAGGGCCACGTCGACCTTGCCCCAGGAGCAGGCTTCCTTGAGCGTGGAGGAGGAGCAGGCGCCGTCGCGGACGTCGGCGACGGTGATCTGGACGGCATAGGCGTGCATGGGCACTTCCTCGCCGAGGATTTCCGCGCACACGACGGTGTCCTGGGCGAAGTTCTTCGGCACGCCGCCGCCGACCATGAAGAGGCCCGTCGTGCCGGCCTTGATCTTGATCTCGGTCAGCTCGCGGAAATCGGCCACGCTGTCGATGGAGAGGTAGGGCTTGTCGGCCTTCATGCGCTCGACCTGGTGCTTGACGAGGCCGAAGCCGGCGGAGCAGTCGGAGAAGGCCGGGCAGAAGATCGGCACGCCCTGCTCGTAGCATTCCTGCACGAGCGAGCCTTCCTTCTTGGCATTGCCCTCGGCCAGCCATTTGCCCATCGCCTTGATGTAGGAGCGCGAGGAGCGCGGTCCCGGCTCGAGCATGTCGGCGATTTCCTGGGTGACGTGGTCGCAGGCCTGCAGCTCTTCCTCGTCGATATAGGTGTCGTAGATGCGGTCGATATAGAGATCGCGCAGCTCCCGGTCGTCCGGGATTTCCTTGGCCTGGTAGTGCTTGAAGCCGAGGGCCTCGAAGAAGTCCATGTCGACGATGGAGGCGCCGGTCGAGACGATGGCGTCGACCATGTTGTGGCGGACCATGTCGCGCCAGACATGCATGCAGCCGCCGGCCGAGGTGGAGCCGGCCAGGGTCAGGATGACCGAGCAGTCCGGATCGGCCACGGCCTGTTCCAGGATGCGGGCGGCGCGCGCGGCGTCGCGGCTGGTGAAGGACATCTTCTCCCAGCTGTCAATCATCTGGCGGCCGTCGAAACCGGTAATGTCGATATGCTCGATCGGCGAGGAAAGGAGCTCGGCCTTGCGGTTCGAGTTGGAAGCGTCGGTCATGCGCGTCTCCGGAGTTTGGGGCGGCGCCGGCGGGCGCGCGCGAACGGAATGATGGTGGCGTCGTCCTCGCCGGTATGGCGATCCGGCTGGACGTCGAACATGGAGGGCCAGGGCATGTCCTCGACCGTCACCCGGTCGATGGCGCCGAAGCCGTTGAAATTGGTGGCCAGCGCGGTGCCGTAGGCGCCGAGCATGCCGATCTCGATGATATCGCCCTCGGCGATGTCCGCCGGCAGCTCGAAGGGGCCGGGAATGGCGTCCATCGAGTCGCAGGTCGGGCCGAAGAAGCGGAAGGCGGCGGTCTGCTCGCCGGGATCGCCCTTGGCCCGGTGCAGGCGCACCGGGAAGGGCCATTTGGCGTGCGTCGCGTCGAACAGGCGGCCATAGGCGCCGTCATTGAGATAGAGCGCGTCGCCCTTCACCAGCTCGACCCGGGCCAGCACCGACTCGCCCTCGGCGACCAGGGCCCGTCCGGGCTCGCACCACAGATCGGCGTTCTCCAGCACCATCATCTCCTCGAAGGCGTCCTCGATCGCGCCGACGTACTCGTCCATCGGCGGCGGGGTCATGCCCGGATAGATGGAGGGGAAGCCGCCGCCGACATCGACGATGTCGACCGTCACGCCCGCCTGCACGATCAGGCGGGAGGCTTCCGACATGGCCGAGCGATAGGCCGAGGGCTGCATGCACTGGCTGCCGACATGGAAGCTCACGCCCAGCTCGTCCGCATGCGCGCGGGCGGTGCGGATCAGTTCCGCCGCCTCGTAGGCGGGTACGCCGAACTTGCCGGCGAGCGAGAAGACGGCGCCGTCATTGGACACGGCGAGGCGTACGATCAGGACCAGGTCCCGCGCGTAATTCGTCTCCTCGACGATCTTGAGAAGCTCCGCTTCGCAGTCGAGCGCGAAGATGCGCACGCCGAACTCGTAATAGGCGCGGCGGATCGCTTCGCGGGATTTGACCGGATGCAGGAAGGCCATGCGGGCATCGGGACAATGCTCCGCCACCAGCTGGATCTCGGGTATGGACGCCACGTCGAAGAAGCGCATGCCGTTGGCATGCAGCGTCTCGAGCATCCAGGGACTGGGATTGGCTTTGACAGCGTAGAGGACTTCGCCCGGAAAATTGTCCTGGAACCACTGGCTTGCCTTGGCCACGCGATCAGGACGTACACAGACGACCGGATTCTCTACGTGCCGCGAACGGACCAGGTCCAGGGGAGTATGGTACGTGTGCAACTCACGTGACCCCCTGTTGGCAGTTAACCCAATCCGGCATCGTCGCCTCCGCCGGGACTGGCGCGATTAAAGTCAAAATTCGCGGCTGTAAAGCGGGAATTTTCGCGCGGGTGCACGATCTCATCTCGAGCTCCCTCCGGTTGCTTCGCACGGCCAGCCTCGCACGGGGCTGCGGCGCGGTTCAAGGTGAGAAAATATACGCTCCGTATTCGGAGTGCTTTTACTTTATTTCGTGGAAATTCGTAATATTGGAATCCGTCGGTGGATTGTGTAAAGGAAGTGTAACATTCCGGTTTGTCACAAAAATTTCAATCTCTACTTGCCGTTCTGTGTCGGAGTCGCAACAGGCGGCAAATCTCCAGCCCAGGCAGGCGATTGCGACAGGGTGTTCCGGCGGGAATTCCGACCGTGAATTGTGGCCGCACCGTCCGGTCCTGAAACGCGGTTGCCCTGTCATTCAAGCGTTACAAACCTCCTGTTTATCCGCCCCCCAAGCGGATGCCGGTGCGTTTCAGGCCGGCTTCGCAGTCGAAAGCCAATCCTCTTGGGGGTCTTCAATGTCGGTGAAGCAAAATTTCCGCAAGCTTCTGCTTGTCTCTACTTCGTGCGCATTCTTCGCAGCCTGCGCGGATACATCCATCTCCTCGCCCGGTGGCGAGGATCTCGGTACGCCTCCGGGCGGCGGCAATGGTGGCGGCGGCAGCGGCCAGACCACGATCGATCTGATCCCGGCCGGCGGCTGCGGTACGGGGTCGATCCGCGAAACCTCGGTGACCAATAACGACATCACCATCAATGCCTGTGAGATCACCGGCAATATCACCACCGACACGGTCATCGCACCGAATGCCGGCGTGATCATCACCGGCCCGACCTTCATCGGCCTGGACGACGGCGCGGTCGCCCAGGACAAGAGCGTCCAGTCCGCCGGCGGCACGTCGGTCACGCTGGAAATCGGCGCCGGCGCCACGCTCTTCGGCTCGTCCGGTTCCGACTATATCGTCGTGACGCGCGGCTCGCGCATCGAGGCCAATGGCGCCGTCGACAATCCGATCGTCATGACGGCCCGGGCCGATATCGAAGGCACGGTCGGCGAGAACGATCGCGGCCTCTGGGGCGGTCTGGTCATCAATGGCCGCGCGCCGATCAATGCCTGTATCGACGGCACCGCCACCGGCGGCACCGCCGATTGCGAAAAGTCCGGCGAGGGCTCGTCCGGCCTGTTCGGCGGCGACGATCCGACCGACAGCTCGGGCAATCTCAACTATGTCCAGGTCCGCTATGCCGGCTTCCTGGTGAACAATGAGGACGAGCTCAACGGCATCGCCTTCCAGGGCGTCGGCAACGGTACCGACGTCGACCACATCCAGGTCCACAACAATGCCGATGACGGCATCGAGATGTTCGGCGGCACGGTCGATGTGAGCCACGTCGTCCTGACCGGCAATGCCGACGACAGCTTCGACTATACCGACGGCTGGGTCGGCCGCGCGCAATACGTGCTCGTCCGCCAGTCCGGGGACGATGCCGACCAGGGCTTCGAGTTCGACAACCGCTCCTCGAACAACAATCTGACGCCGCGCTCCAACCCGATCATTTCCAACTTCACCATCATCGGCGAACGCGGCGCTGCGGAATCGGATGACGGCATGCTGCTGCGCGCCGGTACTGCGGGCGAGTTCTACAATGGCATCGTGGTCGATATGGGCGAGGAATGCCTCGACATCGACGATGCGGCGACCTTCGACGGCATCACGCTCTCCAATGGCCGTCCGGCCGACGAGGACCTGGTCATCCAGTCGACGGTGTTCGACTGCACCACGAACTTCAAGGATGACGGCGCCGACGACCTGGTGGACGTCGAAGCCTGGTTCCTGGGTCAGCCGAACAATGCCGAGATCGCCAATTCGATGGCCGGCGTGCTGCCGGGCCCGGTCGAGCTGGCCGTCAACGCCTTCGACGCCAATGGCCGCGACGCCTGGTTCGAGGCGGTCGACTATATCGGCGCCTTCTCCGGATCCGAGACGGAAGCCTCCAACTGGGCTGCCGGCTGGACCTTCGGCGTTTTCGAGGATCCGGGCTGCCCGACGGGCACCACGGAAAGCTCCGAAACCCTCAACGGCCAGCGCGTCTGCCAGCTGACCGGCAATGTCACCGCCGATCTGCGCCTGACGCGCGGCTCGATCTACGAGCTGGTGGGGCCGGTCTTCGTCGGCGTCGATCGCGGTGCCGATCCGGCCAACCCGCTGCCCTCGGGCATCGAGGTCGACCTCACGATCGACCCGGGCGTGACCATTTTCGGCTCGTCCGGCTCCGACTACATCGTCGTCACCCGCGGTTCCACCATCCGCTCCAACGGTACCGCCACGGCCCCGGTGGTCATGACCGCCCGCAGCGATATCGAGGGCACGGTCGGCGCCAATGATCGCGGTCAATGGGGCGGTCTGGTGATCAATGGCCGCGCGCCGATCAATGCCTGTATCGACGGCACCGCGACCGGCGGCAGCGTGGATTGCGAAAAGTCGGGCGAAGGCTCTTCGGGCCTCTTCGGCGGCGCCACGCCGGACGACGACTCGGGCAATATCTTCTACACGCAGGTCCGCTATGCCGGCTTCCTCGTGAACAATGAGGACGAGCTCAACGGTATCGCCTTCCAGGGCGTCGGTTCGAATACCGAAGTCGACTACATCCAGGTCCACAACAATGCCGATGACGGCATCGAGATGTTCGGCGGCGCCGTCGACGTCCGTCACGTGGTCCTGACCGGCAATGCCGACGACAGCTTCGACTTCACCGATGGCTGGGTCGGCCGTGCGCAATACGTCATCGTGGCCCAGTCGGGCGACGATGCGGACCAGGGCTTCGAGTTCGACAATCGCTCCTCGAACAACAATCTGACGCCGCGCTCCAACCCGCGCATCGCCAACTTCACCATCATCGGTGAGCGCGGCGCTGCGGAATCGGATGACGGCATGCTGCTCCGGGCCGGTACGGCCGGCGAATTCTACAACGGCATCGTGGTCGATATGGGCGAGGAATGCCTGGACGTCGACGACGCGGCGACCTTTGACGGCATCACCTTCGACAATGGCCGCCCGGCCAATGAAGACCTGGTCATCCAGTCGACGGTCTTCGATTGCACGGTGAATGTGAAGGATGACGGCGCCGACGACCTGGTGGACGTCGAAGCCTGGTTCCTGGGTCAGGCCAACAATGCCGAGATTACCCACTCGATGAACGGCTTCGCCTTCATCCCGGGCAATACCGGCGTGGTGCCGGGCGCGACGGAGCTGGCGGTCACCGCCACCGACGTCAACGCCATCGACGCCTGGTTCGACACGACCTCCTACATCGGTGCCGTCGCTGACGCGAACGACACCTGGTACGAGGGCTGGACCTTCCGCCGCACCGCCAACTAACGCAACCGCCGCAACCCGGCCGGCCTTCGGGCCGGCCGGACCGGTGAGGTTCACTTCACAGTTTCATGGTGATGAAGATGAAGACCACACGATTTGCGCTCTCGGCTGCGTTGCTGGCGTCCACGACGCTGGTACCGGTGGCCGCCATCGCGCAGGACGACGAAACGACCGACGTCATCGAAGTCCGCTTCCAATACATTCCCGACGACCGGCGCGTGACCTCGGAAGTTGCCGCCGCGCTCTCGATCGACGATCTCGAGACGACCGGCGACAGCGATCTCGCCGCCGCCCTCGTCCGGGTGACAGGCCTTTCGACCACGCAGGGCCGCTTCGTGGTCGTTCGCGGGCTGAACGAGCGCTATTCCAATACGCTCCTGAACGGTTCGCCGATGCCCTCGCCGGAACCCTTCCGCCGCGCGGCACCGCTCGACATCCTGCCGACCAACTTGCTCTCCAACGTGCTCGTTCAGAAGACCTTCTCACCGGAATTCCCGGGTGAGTTCGGCGGCGGCGTGATCGGTATCGAGACCGCGAACCTGCCCGACGACCGCTTCTTCAGCGTCAAGGTCGGCGCGTCAGGCGATACGGTCACAACCGGCAATCGGGGTCTGACCTATGACGGGTCCGACACGGACTGGCTCGGCTTCGACGACGGCCTGCGCGATATGCCGGCCGAACTCGCCGCGATCTTCGACACCACCCGCGTGGGCAATAATCTGCCCGCCGACCAGCAGCAGGCCATCGGCCGTTCGCTGGTGAATTCGGAACTCTGGGTCCTGCAGAATGTCGACGCCTCGGCCAATGGCGAGTTTTCGTTCAATGCCGGCGAGCGTTTCGACTTCGACAATTTCTCGCTCGGCATTCTGGGAGCCTTCCAGTACGCCAACAGCTGGGAAACCCGAGAAGGTCAGCGCGGCAAGGGCGCGATCGGTTCCGAAGGCCTCATTTACGAGAACGGCCCGGCCAATGCCGACCGTACCGGCATCGCCCGGAACGGCGAAGGCCGCGACAATTTCCTGTCGACGGAAAATTCGGTCGAAGCCTCGGCCATGGTCTCGGTCGGCGTCGATTTCTACAACGACCACGCCATCAACTTCCTCTCCATGGTGCTGCGCTCGACCTCCAAGGAAGGCCGCAGCCAGGAAGAGTTCAATGCCGGTTCCTCTGCCGTCATTCGCGGCGATTATACCGAATGGTTCGAGCGCGAGGTCGTGTTCAACCAGCTGACCGGTGAGCACGTTTTCGAAGGGCTGGGCGAGCTGGCCGTCGACTGGCGCATCTCCGATGCCAGCGCGACCCGCGATGCACCCTACCAACGCTTCGTGAACTACCAGTACGACGAAGCGGCCGGCACTTTCCGCTATGAAGGCGACATCAACGACAATTTCACCCGCTTCTCGCAGATCGAGGACAATACGTCCGATTACGGTATCGATCTGGCCTTGCCGGCGATGCTGGGAGATATGGATGTGGAGCTGAAGGCCGGTTACGCCAATACCAGCCGCGAGCGTGACGCCTATACGCGTCAGTTCTCCTTCGAACAGGGTTCCATCGGCCTGCCGCAGGACCTGCTCTTCTCGCGCATCGACTATATCTTCGCGAACCAGAACATCACCGACGAGCGCCTCCGCCTGGTCGAGACCGGCGGTCTCACTTTCCCGGAAGCCTATCGCGGCGAACTGGACGTGGAAGCCTTCTATGCCGGTGCCGATATCGCCATCAACGACTTCGTCCGGGCCGCCTTCGGTGCCCGCTTCGAAGATGGCGAGCAGAGCGTCGATACCTTCTCCTTCCCGGCCAGCAATGCCGATACGGGCCTGGTCGAGACGCAGATCCAGGAAGACTATGTGCTTCCGGCCGTCACGCTCACCTGGACTTTCGCGGACAATCTCCAGCTTCGCACCGGCTATTCCCAGTCGATCGCGCGGCCGCAATTCCGCGAGCTGGCCTTCGCCGAATTCTTCAACACGGAGACGGACCAGCGCTTCCAGGGCAATCCCTTCCTGGTGAACACCGAGATCGAGAGCTTCGACGCGCGCCTGGAATACTATTTCGGCCGCGACCAGTTCGTGACTGTCGGCGCCTTCCACAAGACGCTGGAAAACCCGATCGAGGAGTTCATCATCCCGATCGGCGACGGGCTGAACACCTCCTTCATCAACGCGCCGGAGGCGACGCTGGTGGGGGGCGAGTTCGAGTTCGAGAAGGTCTTCGACCTGTCGGGCCGCTGGGACCGTCCCTTCTTCAACGACCGCGAATGGTTCATCAAGACGAACTATACCTACATCCAGTCCGAGGTTTCGGCTGACGGTACGGTGACGGTCGCGCAGGGGGCCTTCGGCAACCCGCTGGGTCTGGAGCTCAATGCTGCCGGATTCATCGAGGATGGCCGGGCGCTGCAAGGCCAGTCCGAGCATCTGTTCAACGCACAGCTCGGCTTCGAGACCTTCGACGGCCGGGCGCGCGGTGCGCTGCTTTTCAACTATACCGGCGACCGGACGCGGGCCGTTGCCAACCTCTCCGACAATCTGCCGGAGATCGTTGAATCGCTGCCGAGTTCGCTCGACTTCGTCTACAGCCGTACGCTCGAACTGGGTAATGCGGACTGGGATGTCGGCTTCTCGGTTCGCAATATTCTGGGTGACGATTATGAGGCCACCCAGAGTGCCGACGGTGTGGAGCTGGCGGTCGACACCTATGATGTCGGGACCTCTCTGAGTGTTTCCATCAGCCGGACCTGGTAAGGCGCATGGAGGGGTTCCGATCCCTCCATACTGCCTTGCCGGCGTGTTGTGCCGGCTCAAGACTGCCTGAAGAAAAAGGGCCGGCCCATGCGGGCCGGCCCTTCCATTTTGCGTCCCGCGGCGCGGGTTAGTTCACGCAGATCGGATCCGGATTGCCGTCCGGATCGCCGGAGACGGTCCCGTCGGTGGACGGGTTGCCCAGCAGCAGGATGCCGGCCAGGTGCGGCGTCGCCATCGAGGTGCCGGACAGGGTGGCATAACCGCCGTCCTTATAGGTCGAATAGACCGACACGCCTGGATCGGAGCAGTCGACCGGCGGGTTTCCGTAGTTGGAGAAGGAGGCGAAATTGTCGCCCTGCGAGAAGGCGGACACCGTGTAGATGTTGTTGCCGTTCGCACGGGCAGGCGAGTGATTGTTCGCGTCGTCCGACTCATTGCCGGCTGCGAGGGCGAAGACCAGGCCGGTATTGGCCGCGGCGATCACCGCATCGTCGAGCGACTGGGAAACCCCGCCGCCGAGCGACATGTTGGCGACATCGCCCGGGCTGTGATTGGCGGCGGCATAGTCTATGCCCGCAATGACGTCCGCGAGCGAGCCGCTGCCATTGTTGTTGAGGACGCGTACGCCGACCACGGAGGCGCCGGCGGCGACGCCGATGACGCCGATATCATTGTCGATCGCGGCGATCGTGCCGGCGACGTGCGTGCCGTGGCCATTGCCGTCATCGACCCGGTTCGGGCCGCGGGAGACGAAGTTCGCGCTGCGCGCCGTATCGACATTGAGGTCCGGATGGTCCTGGTCGACGCCGCTGTCGATCACCCAGGCCGTGCCCGTGGCGCCGCTGACGCCACCATTGACGCGCGTAATGCCCCAGGGCGTTTCCTGGGTCGGGTCGGTTCCGCCGCCGCCATCATCGCAGCCCGGATCGCGCTGGGAGGGAGGACCTCCACAGGGCGGCGGGGCGACCACGATGCGCATCACCTGGTCGGCCTCGTAATAGGCGATGTTCGGATTGCTTGCCGCCAGGCGTTCGGCGGCGCGGGCCGGCATGGTCGCCGAAAAGCCGCGGATTGAATTGCTGTAGACGTGCCGGACCTGGCCGCCCGCATTGCCGACCGCGCGATTGGCGAGGCCGGGCGCATCGGCCGAACTGACCGAATTGTCGAACACGAAGATCCAGCTGTCGCGCACGAGCTCGAGCTCGTGCGGTGTCGTCTGGGCCATGGCCGCAGGCGCCGAGAAGGCGGCAGCCGCGAGCGCGGCCAGGCTGACGAGTGATTTCCGGCTGAGGTGTTTCATGAAGTCGAACCCTCCCCTTGGGGTGTTTCGGATTTCCGCACGCTGTGCGGGTCCGGCCTCCTCCGACCGGACTGACAGGCGAGAATCATTACAGGCTTGCAATGTGGATTCAACACAAAACCGGGTTCGATCGGGGGTGTGCCCTTGCAATGCAATCACAAGTGGCCGTAAGGATTGAGATAATTTAAGCGAGATTTTCTTCGCGCTTGGGCTGGTGTCGGCGGGGAGCCCGAGATCGGGCCTGAGACGTCCGGTTTTCCCGATTCCGGTTGGGAAGTTTCGGTTAATTGCGTAGGGTTTGCGTAGGGGCTGGCCGCGGACGATACGAGTGGCCGTGAAACGTCGTAAAACTGACGCACGGACGGTGTATCCGGGGCCTCTACCCGGCCGGGGCGCCAGACCGCATCCGCCGGGGCCTGGCTTTAGGAGGGGTGAATTGGGCGTGTCAGCCGCGACAGACCAGCGCCGTCAGCCGAGAGGCGGATCGATTCGTCGATTCGGTCTCGCCGCGATGCCGCGCCTGGTCGAGATCGTGCTGCTGTTCCTGCTCGCCTGGGTGCTCGCCCGCCTGATCTGGCTGATCGCCTTCGGAGCCAGCGCTGCCGATTTCCAGGACGGCAGCGCCGGCGGCGGGGCCGATGCGGGGCGTCCGGCCTATATCGCCGATCTCGACCGTCTTCGCGGCGCCGATCTCTTCGCCGACCGCCGCCAGACGGTGGCGGTCAGCCCGGCCGCGGTTCGCGAGCTGCCGGAAACCCGGCTCAATCTCGTCCTGCGCGGCGTGCGCCGCGGCGCCACCATTGATGCGGGCGGTGCCATCGTGCAGACGCCGGACAGCCGGCAGGGTTTCTTCTCCGTCGGCGACGAGATCGTCGAGGGAGTCACGCTCGAGGAAGTTCATGTCGATCACGTCGTGATCAATCGCCGCGGCGTCGCGGAAACCCTCTTCCTGCGCGACGAGGCCGCCCGCCGCGAGCGCAGCGAGGCCTCGCGCGCCTCGGGTCCGTCCGGCATCCTGCCGCGCTCGGTCTCGCGCCAGACGCTCGCGGGCAATATTCCCCTCGAGCCGGTCATGGAGGGCGACCGCCTCCACGGCTACCGTTTCTCCGAGGGGGCCGACTACGCCATGCTGGCCGCGCTCGGCCTGCGCTCCGGCGATGTGGTGACGGCGATCAATGGCCGCGCGCTCGCCGATGTCGATGATCTCAACGGGTTCTTCGAGTCGCTCGAGAATGGCGGCCAGCTCACCCTTTCTGTCAGTCGGGGCGGCCTGCCCCTTACCCTCCAGGTGGACCTTCCCTGATGACCGAGTTTGCCAGACGTTTCAGCGGCGTTCTCGCCGCGTTGAGCCTTCTTGCCGCCGCAGCCGGCCTCAGTACGCCGGCGCGGGCGCAGGGGCAGGTGGTCAATTTCAACCAGGCCGAAATCCAGGCCGTGATCGACGACGTCTCCGCGGTCACCGGCCATACCTTCATCGTCGACCCGTCCGTGCGGGGCCGGGTGACGATCACCTCCCAGACGCCGTTGAGCGCGGAGGAGTATTTCCAGGTCTTCCTCTCCACCATGCGCGTGCACGGCTATACCGTCGTGCCGACGGCGACCGGCGCCTACCGCATCGTGCCCGAGCAGAGCGGCTCCCGCAGTGCCTCGCCGGTCACGACGGAGCTGCGCGGCGACCAGTATGTCACCGTGGTGGAACGGCTCGATCATGTCGGCGTGCGCGACGCGCTGACCGTGCTGCGCCCGCTGACCAGCCCGCAGGGCAGCGTCAACGCGTCGGAGAGCGGCAATCTCCTCGTCATCGTCGACTATGCCGAGAACGTCACCCGTATCCGCCGCGTGATCGGCGATCTGGACCGCGATACCTCGATCGTCGAGATCGTCGAGCTGCAGAACGTATCCGCCGCCGAGATGACGCGCATCATCCAGACTATCCGCCAGCGCAATGCCGCGGGCGAGGACGGCATCTCCTTCAACGTCACCGTGGCGCCGATCCCGGCCTCCAACACGGTCATCCTGCGCGGCAATCGCGAGGCCGTGGACACGATGATCTCGCTGGTCCGCCGCGTCGATGCGGTGAGCCAGTCCAACCAGGGCTTCCGCGTCATCTATCTCGACCATGCCAATGGCGAGGAGATGCTGCCCATCCTGCTCGGCATGATCGAGAACATGGCCGAGGCGGAGGGCGTATCCCGGGCGCCGTCCATCTCCTATCACGCCCCCACCAATGCGCTCGTGATCAATGCCGATCCGGACATCCAGCGCGAGCTGGAACTGGTCATCCGGCAGCTCGACATCCGCCGGCCGCAAGTCCTGGTCGAGGGCATTATCGTGGAGATGTCGGACAGGACGGCGCGCGAGCTGGGCGTGCAGATGCTGCTCGCCGGCGGCGAGGGCGACACGCCGCTCGCCATGACGCGTTTTTCCAGCAATACGCCGGACCTGCTTGCCCTGACCGGTGCGATCACAGAGACCGGAGGCGATACGTCCGCCGGGTCGGATCTGCGCGATGTGGCGATTTCCTCGCTGCTCGACGCGCGCGGTGCGACGCTCGGTTTCGGTGGCCAGAACGGCAATGGCAATCTCTTCGGCCTGGTGCTCAACGCGGTCGAGGACGATGTCGATTCCAACCTGCTCGCCACGCCGTCCATCCTGGCCATGGACAATGAGGAAGCCTCCTTCCTCTCCGGCCAGGAAATTCCGGTCACCACGGGCGAGGCGCTCGGTTCGAACAATTCCAATCCCTTCCGCACGGTCAATCGCGAGGAGGTCGGCGTGAAGCTGATCGTCCGGCCGCAGATCACCGAGGGCAATACGGTGCGCCTGAATATCGAGCAGGAAGTCTCAAGCGTTGCCGGTACGGTCAATGCCACGTCCGCCGACCTGATCACCAACAAGCGCTCCATCCAGACCACGGTGCTGGCCGATAATGGCGAGATCATCGTGCTGGGCGGACTGATCCAGGAAGAGGCCGAGGATTCCCGGTCCGGCGTTCCGGGCCTGAGCCGCGTGCCCGGCGTGGGCCGTCTCTTCCGCTCGGACGGAAGGGAGGCGCGGCGCACCAATCTCATGATCTTTATCCGCCCGACCATCGTGCGGACCGAGGCCGACATGCGCGCGCTGACGGATGATCGCTATGATTTCATCCGCAACCAGCAGATCGCCAGCGATCCGGATGGCGTCAGTTCGCTGGAGGCCATCGTCGACATGCTGATGAGCGATCCGGCCATGTCCGGAGCGGTGTCGGAGAACGCGGCCACAGACGGGATGGATGATGACGGCTGACACGCAGACCGCGTCCGGAACCCCTGGCGGGCCCCGAGCAGCCTCGCCCGTCAGCTACAGCTATGCCCGCCAGAAAGGCGTCGCGTTCCGCCCCGGCGAAAGCGCGGCTTTTCTGGTGCGTTCCAATGCCGACAGGCGCGCGCTGATCGAGCTGCGCCGCGTGGTCGGTTGCACGCACCCCCTGGTGGAATGCGATCCGGCCCGTTTCGACCGCGAACTCTCGGACATCTATGCCTATGCCGGGCTCGGCGCCGACAGCGCGGCGGCCGACGAGGCGGATGAGAGCCTGACGCGGCTGGTCGATGAAATCCCCAAGATCGAGGACCTGCTCGACAGCGCTTCGGACGCGCCGATCATCCGGCTCATCAACGGCATGATCGCGGAGGCCGTGCGCACCTCGGCCTCGGACATTCATGTCGAGCCTTTCGAGGACCGCGTCTCGATCCGCTACCGGGTCGACGGCGTGCTGCACGAGACGGTCAGCGTCTCGCCGAAACTGGCCTCGCCCCTGGTCTCGCGCATCAAGGTGATGGCGCGGCTCGACATTGCCGAGAAGCGCGTGCCGCAGGACGGGCGCCTGACCATCGCGCTCGGCGGCAAGGCCATCGATGTACGCGTCTCCACCCTGCCGGCCCGCCATGGCGAGCGGGTCGTGCTGCGCCTGCTGGACAATTCGGAGACCCGTTTCCGGCTGGAAGATCTGGGAATGCCGGACGCGATGCTGGACGATTTCCGCCATGCCCTGGCGCAGCCGAACGGCATTATTCTGGTCACCGGCCCGACCGGTGCCGGCAAGACCACCACGCTCTATGCCGGGCTCAACCTCCTCAATGAGGAGACGCGCAATATCCTCACTGTCGAGGACCCGGTCGAATACGCGCTGGACGGGATCGGCCAGACCCAGGTCAACGCCAAGGTCGGCATGACCTTCGCGGCTGGCCTGCGTGCCATCCTGCGCCAGGACCCGGACATCGTCATGGTCGGCGAGATCCGCGATACCGAGACCGCCCAGATCGCCGTCCAGGCCAGCCTGACCGGTCACCTCGTCCTGTCCACCGTGCACACGAATTCCGCCATCGCGGCCATTGCCCGCCTGCGCGATATGGGCGTGGAGAGTTATCTGCTCGCCTCCACCCTCTCGGCCATTATAGCCCAGCGTCTGGTGCGCCGGCTGTGCACGCATTGCCGCGAAGCCTGCACGCCCGACGCAGCCGAACTGGAACTGCTGGGTCTCGAACCCGGCAGCGATGTCACGCTCTACCGTCCGGCCGGTTGCGCCCATTGCAAACACACCGGCTTCGAGGGCCGGACCGGCGTCTATGAACTCGTCATGGTCGATGATGCCATGCGCAAATTTATCCATGACGACGCACGCGAAGCCGAGATGAGCGCGCACGCCTTCGCGAAGCGCAAGACGCTGTTCCAGAACGGTGTCGATCTCGTCCTGACCGGGGCGACCTGCCTGTCGGAAGTCCTCCGCGTCAGCCGCGAGGAGGGGGAGCGCCATGCCGGCGTTTGAATACGAGGCCCTCGACAAGACCGGCCGCAAATCCCGCGGCCTGATTACGGCGGACAGCGAACAGGCCGCCCGGCGCGAATTGCGCGGCCGCTCCATGGCGCCGCTGGCCATCCGCCAGGCCTCGGGGCGCGCTGCTGCGCGCGGAGCGGAAGATGCCGGTCCGGGATGGTTCGAACGCCTGCGCGAGAAGGATTTGTCCGGCCGCGAGCTGATGCTCGTCACCCGTCAGATGGCGAGCCTGATCGGGGCCGGCATGCCGGTCGCCGAGACACTGGGCATGCTCGCCCAGCAGGGCGGACCCCATCATATGCGCCGCGTCCTCCTGGCGGTCCGGGCGCGCGTTTCCGAAGGCGAACGCATGTCCGACGCGATGGAAGGCTTCCCGCGCTCCTTCCCGGCCGTCTATCGCGCCATGGTCGCTGCGGGCGAGGGCACGGGCGGGCTGGATATCGTGCTCGCGCGTCTCGCGGACTATCTGGAGAAGGACCAGGCCGTGCGCAACCGGATCACCGGTGCGCTGGTCTATCCGGCCGTGCTGACCCTGGTCGCGACCGGCGTGGTGACGGTCTTGATGACCTTCGTCGTGCCGCGCATCGCCGAGCAATTCTCGGGCATGGGCGTCACCCTGCCGCTGCTGACGCGGATCATGATCGGAATTTCGGGCGGGCTGCAGGCCGGCTGGCCCTATATCATCGGCGGTCTGGTCGCGCTTGTTCTCGCTGCCGTCCTGCTCCTGCGCCAGCCCGCCATGCGCCTCGCTTTCGACGGGATGATGGCGCGCCTGCCGTTGGCCGGCGGTTTCCTGCGCACGAGCGAGGCGGCCCGCTTTGCCCGCACGATGGGTATTCTCATCGAGTCCGGCACCGTTCTGCCCGACGCTCTCCGCGCCGCCTCCCGCGCCAGTACGAACCGGGCTTTCCAGGCGCATCTGAAACATGTGGTCGGCGATGTGGAGAGCGGGCGCGGTCTGTCCGACGCGCTCAAGGCTCGCAACTGGTTTCCGCCGCTCATGCTCTTCATGATCGCCGCCGGCGAGCGGTCCGGCACGCTGGGCGAGATGTTCCGGCGGTCCGCCGACCAGCTCGATCAGGATATCGATGGCGCCATCGCCATCGGGCTCAACCTGCTCGAACCGGGTATCATACTCGTGCTCGGCCTTGTCGTGGTGTTGATCGTGCTCTCGATCCTGCTGCCCATTCTGCAACTCAATACGCTCGCCCTCGGTTAGGGAGAAACTGATGACTCACACTCACACGCCGCCGGCGGAGACAGCCGGACAGACAGACCGCGAAGCCGGCTTCTCGCTGCTCGAGATCATGATAGCGATCACCATTCTCGGCCTGCTCGCGACCATCGTCGTGATCAATGTCCTGCCCGCCCAGGACCAGGCCATGGTCCAGAAGGCGCGTACGGATATCGCGACGCTGGAACAGGCGCTCGACGCCTATCGCCTCGACATGCGCCAGTATCCGACAAGCGAGGAGGGTCTGCAGGCCCTGGTCGAGGCGCCGCGTGACGCCACGGGCAATTATCGCGAGGGCGGCTATATCCGCCGCCTGCCGGACGATCCCTGGGGCAATCCCTATCAATACGCCTATCCGGGCGAGCACGGCATGTTCGACATCTGGTCGCTCGGCCGCGACGGCCGCGAGGGCGGCGAGGATCTCGACGCGGATATCGGCAACTGGCAGGGCTGATGTCGCAAGTCGCCACGCCCTCCCGCTCACGCGAGGCCGGCCTGTCGCTGATGGAGATCCTCGTTGCGGTCTCCATCCTGGCGATCATGGCCTTCGCGGTGACGCTGTCCATGCAGCCGGCAAGCGATCCCGTGGTCGCGGCCGGGGACCGTCTGGCTGCGCGCCTGCACCAGGCCTCGCAGGAGGCGATTGCGGGGGGACAACCGGTCGGACTGGCGATCGGGGATGCCGGCGCGCGTTATGAATTCTACCGCTATGTCGACGGGCGCTGGTGGCCCCTTTCCGACCATCCCACCCTGGCGCCGCGCGTGCTGGAGGACGGGCTCGTCCTGCGCGCCGAAGCCGCGATCCTGCCCGAGGCCGAGGAGGCGGACGGTCTCCCTGTGATCTGGTTCGACCCGGCCGGGCTGACCGATCCTTTCGTTTTGCGTCTGCAATCGCCGCGCGGCTGGCGCGAGCTGAGCTGGGCTGCCGATGGTTCCCTCTCCGTGACGGGAGGGGCCTGAGATGACGCCCGCCCGGAACGAAGACGGTTTTTCCCTGATCGAGACCATGGCGGCGCTCGCCGTGGTGGCCATCGCGGGGCTGGCGCTGGTCAATATGACCCAGGCGACGACCCGCAATACGGCCGCCGTACAGGAGCGAAGCCTCGCCATGCTCGCCGCGGAAAACCTGATGAATACCGAGCTTCTGCGGGCCGGCGGTCCGGAAGACCGCGACGGTGTCTATCGCATGGGCGGTCTGGATTACGAGTGGCGGCTCGAGGTCAGCGCCACGGATGCGGCCGATCTGGTGCGGCTTCATCTCACGGTCGGACAGGGCGATGCGGTGTACGCCGAACTCGACACGTTCACGAGGCCGGACCCATGACCCGCACAGTGCCGGACGAGGCCGGTTTCTCCCTGCTCGAAGTGCTCGTCTCGGTCGCCATTCTCGCGGTGATCGGATCGATCTCGATCGCTCTGCTGTCGGCCAGCCTGACGGCGCAGGAGGTCAATAATGACGCCCTCGACCGCACGGCCATGATCGACCGGACGCGGACACTCCTGCGCGAGGATATCGGCCAGATCGTGCTGCGCCCGGTGCGGGCGGAAGACGGCTATGCGGCGCCCTATGTCTTTGCCGGCGATGCCGACGGGCTGGCGGAGCTCGAACGCAGCCGCGAGGAACGCGTTCTTCTCGCCCTCACGCGCCGGGGCCGGGCCAATCCAGGCCTGATCCAGCCGCGCAGCTCGCTCCTGCATGTCGAATACGTCCTGCGCGAAGGCGATCTTGTGCGACGCGCGACCCTCTATCCGGATGCGGCGGTGCCGACGCCGGTTTCAGAACAGGTATTGCTGACCGGTATCGGCTCGGTCGAGATGGGTTTCCTGATCGGGGCCAACTGGTCGGCGCGCAGCGTGATCCCTTCGGAATCCATGAATGCCGCTGCCGCCGGCACGCTGCCGCGGGCGCTTCGCTTGCGCTATGATCTGCCCGGTTTCGACGGGCTCGAACATATCGTCCTGACACCGGCGGTGCGGCCATGACGGGGCGTGGCGGGAATACCGAGCGCGGCGCCTCGCTGATCAGCGCGCTGATGCTGGTCGCGGTGATGTCGAGCCTCGCCATGGTGCTGGCGGGCGAGTTGCGCTTCGCCATGCGCCGTTCCGCCAATATGGAGGTACGCGACCAGGCCTATTGGTATGCGATGGGCGCTCGCGACTTCACCGAAGGCCTGATCGGTCAGGCGATGGAAAACCCGGTCGAGTCGCTGCGCCCGGACGCGGCCTGGCTGGGCGAGCCGCGCATTTTCCCGATCGAGGCGGGCTCGCTCGCCGGCACGGTGCGTGACGGAAACAACTGCTTCAATCTCAATGCCCTCGTGACGGCCTCCGAGCGGGGAGTGCTGGAAGCCGATCCGGTCCAGCTGACCCGTTTCGAACAGCTCCTGCGCGCGATAGACATTCCCGGCGGCGATGCGGTCCGGATCGCCGCCCAGGCGGCCGACTGGATCGACAGCGATGTACGCCCCCTGCCATCCGGCGGCGAGGACGATGTCTATGCCCGGCCGGACCGGCCCGTCTACCGGACCGGCAATACGCTGATGGCCGAACGCGAGGAATTGCTGGCGCTCGAAGCCGTGACGCCCGATCTCTACCGACGCATGGCGCCCTTCGTCTGCGCTCGCCCGGATACGGCGGCCCTGCCGCTCAATCTCAATACGCTGACCCTCGAGCAATGGCCGCTCCTGGCCGCACTGTTTGAGGGTGCGCTGACGCGGGTGGCCGCGGAGGGCATCCTGCTGCAGCGGCCGGAAGCCGGGTTCGCCTCCGCCAATGCCTTCTGGAATCTCGACACGGTCGCGGCGCTCGAGGCCGATGCTACGCTGCGCGAAGCGGTCGGGATCGATACCCGATATTTCGAACTCAGGATCGACGTCGTCCATGCCGGACAGGACTACCGGCTCGACGGTCTGGTCGAAGTCCTCGATGGCGGGCTGGTCCGTCGAGTCTCCCAGCGCTATGGAAACGTGACATGAGCCGAGACCTCATCCTCGCCCTGCACGAGAGCGGTCGTGTCGACTGGTCCATCATCGACCGGCGCGACGGACAGCGTCTGCACGAGGGGTATGCTGCTGCCGGCGAGGCTCTGGAGATCGACGCGCTCGACAGTGTCGAGCGCACGCTCTGCCTCCTGCCGTCCGAAACGGTCTATCTCACCCGGCTCGACCTGCCGGCGCGCAGCGAGCGCGAGGCGCGACAGGCGGCGCCTTTCCTCGTCGAGGACGAGATCGCCTCGCCGCTCGAGGCCACGGCCGTCATGCCCGGCCCGCGCGGGAGCGACGGGCGCCGCTGGGTGATGGCCGCCGACAAGGCGCGCGTGGAGGACTGGATCGAGCGGATCGAACCGGTCGCGGTGCGGCCGCTCCATGTCCTGCCGGACTGTCTCGCGGCGGCCGACAGAGAGGCGGTGCTGACCCTGTTCGATCGTGGCGACATGGTGCTCTTCACTTATTCGGACGAGGCGATCCAGCCCGGCCAGCCGGCTGGCGGAGCGCTCGACGGGTCCTTGTTCGGCTCGCTGGCCGGCCCGCTCGTCCAGGCCGCAGGGGAGGGCGAAATCGCCGCCTCCGCCTCGCTGGGGCTGACAGGCGAGAATTTCCGGGCGCTGGAGCGGCAGGAGATCGACCGCCTCGCCAGCGCCTTGCCGGAGGCCGAGCTGGCGGCCCTGCCGCCGTTCTTCGGCGACCGATTCCGGTCCACTTTCGACTGGTCGAGCTTCGTGCGGCCGATGATCCGCCCGGCCTGGCTGGCGGCAGCGCTTCTGCTCGGCTTCATCGCGCTGATCGCGGGTGAGGGGATGTATTACCGGCTGCAGGCCGAGCGCTTCGACGAGGCCACTGTGGCGGAGTTCCGCGCGGCCGTTCCGGAGGTTCAGCGCACCGTCATCCCGGCCGAGGCCGAACGGTTGCTGGGCGACCGGCTGGCCGGTCTGGGCGGTGGCGGGACGTCGTCCTTCCTCCAGCTGACCTCGGCCCTTGCGGAGCTGACCTCCGGCAATGAACAGGTGCGCATCGACCGCATCCGTTTCGACCAGACCCGCGCGGCACTCTCGGTCTCGGCGGTCTATACCGACTTCGGCGATTTCGATGCGCTCGACCGCGAAGCGGGCCGGATCGGCCTGCGACTCGAGGATGGCGGCGCGCGCGAAAGCGGTGGCGAAATCCGCGGCGAATTCACGGTGAGGCTGCAATGACCCGTTTCCTGACCCCGATTCTCGCCCCGCTGAACGGCCTCTGGCAGGCGCGCAGCCAGCGCGAGCAGGTCATGCTCGCCATTGCCGGCCTGCTCGTGGCCGGCGTGCTGCTCAGCGCACTGGTGATACGCCCGCTCAATGCCTGGCATGACCGCTCCCGGGACGATTACGCCGCGGCCATGCGGCTCTATCGGGCCGTCGAGGCCGACGCCGATCTTTATCGGGAACTCCAGGCCGCCGAGCCGGAGACCCGGGGCGCGTCGGGCTCTCTGCGCGCCATTGCCGGAGCGCTGGCCGTACGTAACGACATCGCGCTCGCACGGCTGGTGCCGACCGATGATGGCGGCATGACGGTGAGTATCGAGCGCGCACCGACGGGCGCCGTGATGAGCTGGCTGATCGACCTGGAGGAGCGCTATGGCATCCGGGTGGTGTCGGGCTCCATGGACCGGGTCGAGGACGGCATGGTCGAGGCCTCCTTCGTGCTGCGCCGCGCGGGAGGCGTCTGATGGTCCTGCGCCTGGGTCTGTTCGCTGCCTGTCTCCTGATCTGGCTTGTCGCCCTCCTGCCGCTCAAGGCGGTCGCCATCGCTGCGGGCGGGGCGGAACAGCTGGGCTATCGCGACGTGTTCGGCTCGGCCTGGAATGGCCGCGTCTACGGGCTGCGCATTGAGGGTGAACCGGTGCGCGAGATCGGCGTGCGCCTGTCTCCGCTGGGTCTCGTGACCGGTCATATCGATGCGCGTCTGTCCGCGGACGATCCAAGCCTGCGCGGGGAGGGCCGTATCCGCTGGAACGGGCGCCGCCTGCGCGCTCACGAGGTCTCCGGCGCGCTCGCCCTGTCGCGTCTCCCGGTCGAAAGCAACGGCCTGCTCGACCCCGATGCGACCGTCTTCGTGCGCCTGTCCGAACTCGATCTGGACCTGGACGGCATGGAATGCCGTGCGGCTGCGGGCCAGGTCTCGACCGCGGCCCTGACCGGGCTGGGCCGGAGCTATGGTGTCGAGGCGCCGCGTCTGGAGGGCGAGCTGACCTGCCGCGATGGAGCGCTCGTGCTGACGGCGGCCGGCGAGACCGGGGACATGCGGATCGAGGGCGAGATCGTTTTCGGCGCTACGGGCCATGACTGGACAGTGTTCGCAACCAGTCCGCACGCCGCCGTGCGCGAAGCTTTCGGGCTGGCCGGACTTGCCCGTGAGGGGGATGTCTGGCACGGCTCGGGTCATGAAAGCCTCGATGCCAGCCGCTAGGCCCGCTGCGCTGCTCTGCGCCCCGGCGCTTCTGCTTGCCGCCTGCGCCACGCCGGTCGCGCAGGAAACGGCGCCGCCCGAAAACGCCGAGGCGAGCGCCGCCGCGCCCGCGACACCGCCACGCGCGGCGCTGCCGCCCCAGGATCTGGCCATCGGCGAATGCGGCGTCTTTTTCTGGTCCGCCGAAAGGCCGCATCGCTTCCTGGTCTTCGAGAATGAGACCCGCGGTCAGGCACGCGTCTGGATCGGCGGCCGCGCGGCTGTCTTCGGCACGCCGCCGCGCCGGGGCCAGCCCGTATTCGGCGATCCCTTCGAGCGAAGCTATCGCGACCCGGCATCGGAGTTGTCGGTGAGTATCAGCGGTACGATCGGCGACCCGCTCCAGGCCGGTCAGCGGATCGACCGGACGGTGATGCGCTACCGGCGCAGCGACGGAGCGCAGATGGTGGTCCCGCTGATCGGGCATCATGCCTGCCGGACCGACCGGACGCCGCCGGCCGCGCAGCCCGGACCAGGGTCCGGCGCGAGTCAGTAGGCGGGGATGAGACCGGGTCCGTAGGCGCGATAGATCCACGCCAGAGCGAAGCCGAGCGCGATCCAGGGGCCGAAGGGCAGGGGGCGGGCCGGGTCTGGCATGCGGCGCTCCAGGGCTGCGCGAAGGAGAACGAAACCGATCGCGCTGAGGCTGGCGACGAGCAGGATGGGGGGCAGCAGCCAGGCGCCGCACCAGGCCCCGGCAGCGGCGAGAAGCTTGGCGTCGCCGCGTCCCAGACCATCTCGTCCGCGCAGCGCCCGATACCCCGTTTCCAGAGCCACGAGCGCGCCATAACCGAACACGGCGCCCGCCAGGGGTGCGCGCCAGACTCCAAAAGCGACCAGATTTATTGCAAGACCGGCTACGATCAGCGGCAGGGTTATGATATCGGGCAGCCGCAGGGTTCTGGAATCGATCCAGGTCAGCCAGGCAAGCGCCGCGATGAGGATCAGACTGGCGGCGTGGGCGAGATACATGGCGGGCCTGTCACATAACTGTCGTAAGTCTGCGCCACAACACGTGCGGCGAAGAGGGGAAATCACAAGATGACAGACGCCGCGCTGGCGCTCAAAGCCGAAAATGTCCGGATGACATTCGGCGAGACCAAGGCGCTCGACGATGTCAGCCTGGAAGTCAAACCGGGCGAGATGGTCGCGCTGATTGGTCCGTCCGGATCGGGCAAGTCCACCCTGTTGCGGGTCGCCGCGGCCCTGCAGGTCGCCGACAGCAATTCCGGCCCGGTGTCCGTGCTCGGCCATACCATGCAGTCGCGGGGCAGGGTCGCCGCGCGGGTGCGCGAGAGCCGCGCGCGACTGGGCTTCATCTTCCAGCAGTTCAACCTGGTCGGCCGGCTCAGCCTGTTCGGCAATGTCCTGCTCGGTTCGCTCGGCCAGATACCCAGCTGGCGCGGCGTGCTGGGTCTCTTTCCCGATCCGGTGAAGCAGAAGGCGATGGATGCGCTCGAGCGTGTCGGCATGGCGGAATACGCGGCCCGGCGGGCTTCCAACCTGTCCGGCGGCCAGCAGCAGCGCGGCGCGATCGCGCGGGCGCTCGTCCAGGGCGCCAAAGTGCTCTTCGCCGACGAACCGATCGCCTCGCTCGACCCGGTCTCTGCGCGCAATGTCATGGAGCTGCTGCGCGACCTCAATCGCGACGACGCCTTGACGGTGGTGGTCACCCTGCACCAGGTCGATTATGCCAAGACCTATTGCGACCGCATCGTGGCGCTGAACAAGGGGCGCATCGTCTATGACGGTCCGAGCGCCGGTCTCAGCCGCGAAACCCTGATCGAAATCTACGGCCCCGAATTCGAAGCCGCCTTCCACGGAGGCGAAACCTGATGCGCGCCCTGGCCCGTTTTCTCACCCGTTTCGCCGTGCTCGTCTCGGCCTGTGCGCTGGCGGCCTGCTCGGCACCCCAGGACAGCGGCGGCGCTACGGACAATGCCACAGCGGACGATGACCGTCTGACCCTGAATTTCGGCATTATCGCCACCGAGTCCTCCTCCACCCAGGAGGTCAACTGGCGCCCCTTCATCGATGCGATGGAGGAGTGGACCGGCTATAATATCGAACCCTTCTACGCGTCGGATTATGCCGGTGTGATCCAGGCCATGCGCTATGACAGCGTCCAGTTCGCCTGGTTTTCCAATTTCTCCGGCCTGCAGGCCGTGCGCCGGGCCGGCGGCGAGGTCTTCGCCAAGGCGACCTATCCGGACGGATCCGAAGGCTATCACTCCGTTCTCCTGGTCCCGAACGACAGCCCGATCCGGACCCTGGACGACATTCTCGCCTGCGACGGCACGCTCGATTTCGGTATGGGCGACCCCAATTCGACCTCGGGCTATCTCGTGCCTTCCGCCTTCATCTTCGCCCCGCGCGGGATCGATCCGGCGGAATGCTTCAACTCCGTGCGCAACGCCAATCACGAGGCCAATGCGGTCGCGGTGGCGAACGGGCTGGTGGATGTGGGGACGAACAACACCACCAACATGATCCTGCTGGAGCGCTCGCGTCCGGAAATGCACGCCCGCCTGCGCGAGATCTGGCGCTCGCCCATGATCGGCACCGATCCGATCATCTGGCGCGCCGATCTGCCGGTCGAGGCCAAGCAGCGCCTGCAATACTTCTTCATGAATTACGGTCGCATGGGAACGCCGGAAGACGTGGCCGAGGCCCGCTCCGTGCTCGAACCGCTCTATTTCGGCACCTTCCTGCCGGCATCGAACGCGCACCTCGATCCGATCGTCCAGCTGGAAATCGTCCGCGACCTCACGCAGGCCCGCAATGATCCCGATCTCGGCGAGGAAGAGCGTGCGGCCCGTATTGCCGAGCTTCAGGCCCGTCTCGCCGAAGTCGAGGCCGGCAATACCGCGCTCGTCAGTCACACCACGCTCAACGGCGATGCGCCGCTTGCCGCCGCCGAGGTGGAGCTGTCCGGGACCAACTGGCTCGCCAGCGGCGTCATGCTGGTGCTCGCGGCGGGTCTCCTGGTCGGCCTGCTCTGGCTCTCCGCACCACGCGGGCCGGGACCGAAAACGCCGCTGGGCGAGCGGATCGCCAATGCCGTCATATCGGCCGGCGTCATCGTCATCCTCGTCTGGAGCTTCGACTCCGCCGACATGGACCGGGCCTATCTCCTGGTCGAGAATGCGGACGATATGAGCGAGTTCATCGGCGGCTTCCTGCCGTCCGATATCGGCGATGCCGAGTCGCGCGCCAGCTACTGGCAGCAGCTCTCGCACGGCTTCGAGGAAGCGATCCCGCAAATGGTCGTGACCGTGCAGATCGCGATCTGGGGTACCTTCATCGCCGTCGTGTCCGCCATTCCCTTCGGTCTGCTCAGCGCGCGCAATGTGGCGCCTCCCTGGGTCGTGCAGCCGGTCCGGCGGCTGATGGACGTCTTCCGATCCATCAACGAGCTGATCATCGCGCTGGTCTTTATTGCCGCGGTGGGCCTCGGGCCACTGGCCGGTGTGATGGCGCTCGCCGTCCATACGACCGGCGTCCTGGCCAAGCTCTTCTCGGAAGCGGTCGAATCCATCGATCACGGCCCGGTGGAAGGCGTTCGCGCCACCGGCGCCCGTCCGATCCACGAAGTGATCTGGGCAGTTATCCCGCAGGTGGCGCCGCTCTGGACCTCCTTCGGCCTCTACCGCTTCGAGTCCAATGCGCGTTCCGCGACCGTGCTCGGCCTGATCGGTGCCGGCGGTATCGGCCAGATCCTCTTCGAAGCGGTCCGCGCCTTCGACTACCAGCGCACCGCCGCGATCGTGATCGTCATCGTCGTGGCCGTCAGCGCGATCGACCTGTTGTCGCAATTGCTGCGGAAACGGCTCGTCTAGATTTCGCAAATCTGCGAAGAGGGCCCGGCGCGAAGGCGTGCCGGGCCCTTTTTCGTTTGGCCGGCCGCCCCGACTCACCCTGAAACAAATTTGTCATATTGGCGTAGCAAAAGCGTCACCGAGTCCGGGTACGACCGTTCGCGAAAAGTCGAAGTCGTAGCAAAACTTTCACCCGGCGGTCGCCCAGCTGACATATTGTGCCTGTAGCGGCTCAATTCAGTTCTGGCGGTCGTCCGACCAACAGGACTGAAAACGTGACCCAGCATCTGTTCGCGAGCACCGTATTGGCCGCTATCGTTTCCGCTTCCGGTATCAGCGCCGCCTCCGCCCAGGACGGCGGATGGTCGTTCGACGGCGTACCGGGCTGGTCGAACCCGGAGACGGGCAATTCGATCAAGCTGCGCGGCCGCATCTATCTCGACACCGCCGACATCGATTTCGAGACCGGCGGCGCAACCACGAATTACCAGGACGGCGAAATCCGCACCGCGCGTCTCGGCATTACCGGCACCTTCAACTCCGTCGACTACACCGCGGAGTTTGATTTCATCGACGAGGAAATCACGGCCAAGGACGTGGTCCTGACCTTCGACGCCGGCGAAGTCGACATCAAGCTCGGACACTTCAAGACGCCGAACTCGATGGAAGAGCAGACCTCCTCGCGCTACATCACCTTCATGGAACGCGGCCAGGGTACCGACCTGTTCGGCCTCGACCGTCGCGTCGGCGCCATGGTGACCCGCGGCGGCGACAACTACTCCTTCGCAGCCGGCGCTTTCGCCGGCCGTCCGGGCGATCTCTCCCAGACGCTCGAACTGGACGACAGCTCCGCCTTCGCAGCGCGCGTCACCTACACGCCGGTCGATACGGACGCGATGACCGTCCATCTCGGCGCCTCCACGCGCTACATGGATTACGGCGATGCGGGAACCCGTGTCCGTGTTCGCCCCAATACGCACATCACGCCGCGCATCGTCAGCGCCGACTTCCGTCCGGGCAGCGTGCTCGGCGAGGCCGACAGCTCGATGTTCTGGGGCCTCGAAGGCGCGATCATCGCCGGCTCGTTCCACGGCCACACCGAATTCATGACGATGGATGTCGACGGCCCGGCCGGCGACCCGTCCTTCGACAGCTGGTTCGTCAATCTCGGCTACTTCCTGACCGGCGAGACGCGCAGCTACTCCGCATCCTCCGGCAAGTTCGGCCGCACGCGTCCGCAGACCACGCTCTCCGAGGGCGGTTATGGTGCCGTCGAGGCAGCGGTGCGTTACGACGTGTCGGATCTCGACACGGTCGCCGCCGGCGAGCTGACCACCTGGACGCTGGGCCTGAACTGGTATCTCGAGGATCATTTCCGCATCATGGTCAATTATATCGACGGCGAACGCACGATCGCCGGCGCTCCGGACACGGATGTGACCGGGGCCCAGATCCGGGTGCAATGGGATTTCTAGGGCGCATATCATCACGGCGCCGGCCTGGCCGGCGTCACCGTTTCTTCCAGTGACAAGGACTTGGAAAACATGACGATCAAGCTTCACCTGGCCGCAGCCGCGGCTGTTCTCGCCCTGGCGGGCGGTGCGGAAGCGCAGCAGCGCGACCAGATCCGCATCGTCGGTTCGTCGACCGTCTTCCCCTTCTCTACCGCTGTGGCCGAGAGCTTCGGTGCCAAGACCGAGTACGCGACCCCGGTTGTCGAATCGACCGGTTCCGGCGGCGGCCTGCGTCTCTTCTGTGCCGGCGTCGGCACGGAGCACCCGGACATCGCCAATGCCTCGCGCCGTATGAAGGCGTCCGAATACGAGCGCTGCCAGGAAAACGGCGTGCGCGAGATCACCGAAGTCCGCTTCGGTTTCGACGGCATCGTGATGGGCAGTGCGGGCGAGCTGAACCAGGATATGGAACTCAGCCTGACCCAGCTCTGGCTCGGCCTGGCCGCTGAAGTACCGGCCGACGAGTCCTGCTCCAGCTTCGTTCCGAACCCGAATGAGCGCTGGTCGGACATCGACGCGTCGCTGCCGAACGAGCGCATCGAAGTCTTCGGTCCGCCGCCCACCTCCGGTACGCGCGATGCCTTCGTCGAACTGGCCATGCACGCCGGTGCCCGCGGCATCGAATGCCTGGAAACCCTGCATGACGAGGACGAAGACCGCTTCGAGGGCATTGCGGGCCGCATTCGCGAAGACGGCATGTGGATCGATGCCGGCGAGAACGACAATGCGATCGTCCAGACGCTGGTGAACACGCCGACCGCTTTCGGCATCTTCGGATATTCCTTCCTCGACCAGAATTCCGACCGTATTTCCGGTGTTGCGATCGACGGTGTGGCGCCGGAATTCGACGCCATCGCGGACGGGTCCTATCCGGTCTCGCGCTCGCTCTTCTTCTATGTGAAGAACCAGCACGCGGCGATCGTGCCGGGTCTGGTCGAGTATATCGAGGAATTCACCTCGGACGACGCCTGGGGCGATTTCGGCTATCTCACCGACCGCGGACTCATCCCGCTGCCGGAAGGCGCGCGCATGGATCTGCGCGAGCGGGCCATGAACCTGGAAGCCATGACGGAAGCGCCGCACTAGGCGCCAGCGTCATACGCAAACGAAACGCCGCTCCCCAGGGAGCGGCGTTTTTTTATTGGGCGTTTTCGATAGTCGCGTTCTTGAACCGAAAAACCGGTTTCCGGCCACGCTGGAACGTTTCTAGTAGAGCGACTTGCGGCGGCGCAGGCGGCGCCAGAAGCGCTTGCGTTCCGGCTTGGGCTGCGGCTTGAGATTCTCGACGAAATCGATGGCGCACTGACTCCAGGAATGCTTCTCGGCATGGGCACGCGGGGCGGCCCGGTCGATCTCGAGGCAATTCAGGCAGGCCTCGCGTAGATCGTCATTGATGAAGCCGCCGCCGGAGCCCGGGATGATGTCCTTGGGGCCGTGCGCGGGGAAGGCCGCGACCGGGGTGCCGCAGGCCATGGCTTCCAGGTTCACCAGGCCGAACGTATCGGTCCAGCTGGGGAAGACGAAGACGTCCGCATCGGCGAAATAGCGCGCCAGCTCGTCGCCGAACTTCGAGCCCGGGAAGACCGCGTCCGGGAACTTCTCGATCAGCTCCTCGCGCTGGGGACCGTCGCCGACCACCACCTTGGTGCCGGGAATGTCCAGCTCGAGGAAGGTCTCGATATTCTTCTCCACCGCGATCCGGCCGACATTGACCCAGATCGGGCGCTCGAGGCCCTCATAGACGTCCTCACCGTGCATGCGGCGCTTGTCCGGGTTGAACAGCTCGATATCGACGCCGCGGGCCCAGGCGGTGAGATTCTTGAAACCGCGCGCCGCGAGATCGTCGCGCATGGAGGGCGTCGTCACCATGATGCGGCCGGATGCATTGTGGAACCAGCGCATGAAGGCATAGCCCGCCGAAAGCGGGATGAAGGGAAAACGCGCATTGACGTATTCCGGGAATTTCGTGTGGTAGCTGGTCGTGAAGGGCAGGCCCCACTTCTTGCAGATACCGCGCGCCGCCTGGCCGAGCGGGCCCTCGGTGGCGATATGGATGGCTTCCGGCTCGAATTCCTTGAAGCGCCTGGCAATATCGCCGCGCGCGCCGATCGCCAGCTTGATCTCCGGATAGGTCGGCAGCGGCATGGTCTTGTAGCCGAGGCCCGGATGGATCACCTCGACCAGGTGGCCCATCTCGCGGCATTCCGCGACGGTGCGTGAAAGCGTGCGCACGACGCCGTTCATCTGCGGCTCCCAGGCGTCGGTCACCAGCATGATGCGCTGGGGCCGGTCGTCGCCATTATCGTCATACGCGCCGCCGGCCGTCTCTTCGGCCTCGAGAAGTTCGGTCTTGTCTGTCATCGCGTCCTGCTGGTCCCGGTCGTGCCGCTGCATCACTGCCCTTTAGCGGAGCGAGGCGCAGCTGTCAGCCCGGCAGCATAGAGGCGATTTGCCCGGCTTGAAGGAAAGAAAGCTGTGGCCGGCCGCACGGGCTGCATCCGGCGGCGTCGCAGGGCGGAGTGCCTTGCATGTCCGCGGTGCGATTTTCAGTCGCAAGCAGGGCAAGAATCTCCCGCTTTTTAGTTCGGGAAGTCAAGTTCCGTGCGTCTTTTGTGCAAGTCGTGGCGAGTTTCGCGGTGGTCGCGACCAGACGTCGAAGGACGAAGACTGGACAGCGGCAAACTTCACTTGAAGTCCGGATAAGTCGGGACCATTGTCCGCCTCATACGGTGCTGGCAGGGAGTTTCAGCCATGAATGTGCACGCGCGCGAGGCTCTTCGTTGGGATGATATCGATTCGGTGAAATTCGCCGATGAGAGCAAACTCGTGAAACGCCTGTCGGCCGATACCGGGCTCGACGAGAAGGCGCAGAAGCGTATCCACGACAATGCGGTCGAGATCGTCAAGACCGCCCGTGCCACGACCAAGGCGCGCGGCCTGATGGACAGCTTCCTGCAGGAATTCGGCCTGTCCAATCGCGAGGGCCTGGCCCTGATGTGCCTGGCCGAGGCGCTGCTGCGCGTACCGGACGCCCCTACCGCCGACAAGCTGATCGCCGAGAAAATCTCCGGCGGTGCCTGGTCGACCCATATGGGCCGGTCCGAGAACTGGCTGGTCAATGCGTCCACGCTCGGCCTGATGCTGACCGGTTCGATCATCGACGTCGATCCGATGGCGCGGAAAAATCCGGGCGATTACTGGCGCAAGATGACGCAGAAGCTGGGCGAGCCGGTGATCCGTACCGCCGTTTTCCGGGCCATGCGCATCATGGGCGAGCAATTCGTGCTCGGCCGCACCATCAAGGAAGGCATCAACCGCGCCAGGAAAGGCGAGGGCGAACTCTGTTCCTTCGACATGCTCGGCGAGGCCGCCCGCACGGCCAAGGACGCGGCGCGCTATCACAAGCGCTATCTCGATGCGATCGAGGCCGTGGGCAAGGTCCGCGGCGACAAGCCGATCGAGCTGGAGCACGGCGTCTCGGTCAAGCTCTCCGCCCTGCACGCGAAATATTTCGCGGTGAAGGAAGAGCGCGTGATGACCGAGCTCTATCCCATGCTGCTGGAACAGGCGCGTGCCGCGAAGGAAAAGGATATCGGCTTCTGCATCGATGCCGAGGAATCCGATCGTCTCGTGCTTTCCCTGAAACTGCTCGAACGCCTGGCCCGCGAGCCGGAGCTGGAAGGCTGGCAGGGGCTGGGCCTGGCGCTGCAGGCCTATCAGAAGCGTGCGCGCCACGTCGTCGAGCGCGTGATCGAACTCGGCCAGGAAACCGGCCGCCGCTTCTTCGTACGCCTGGTGAAGGGCGCCTATTGGGACAGCGAGATCAAGTTCGCGCACCAGATGGGCTGGCCGGACTTCCCGGTCTGGACCACCAAGGCTGCGACCGACCTCAACTATCTCGCCTGCGCCAAGGTCATGCTGAGCGCGCCGGAGGCGATCTATTCCCAGTTCGCCACGCATAATGCGCACTCCCTGTGCGCGGTGATGGAACTGGCCGACCAGGCCGGGGTAGAGCATTACGAGTTCCAGCGCCTGCACGGCATGGGCGAACCGCTCTATGCCGCCTCCGACAAGCTGTTCGGCAAGCGCCCCGTCCGGGTCTATGCCCCGGTCGGCAGCCATGAAGATCTGCTGCCCTATCTCGTGCGTCGCCTGCTGGAGAACGGTGCGAACACCTCTTTCGTGCACTCCTTCCTCGACCCGGAAGTCCCGGTCGAGGACGTTGCGCGCGGTCCGTTCGAACTGGCCGACACGCTCGACCGTCACCGCCAGATCGCCCTGCCGAAGGATCTTTATGGCGAGGAGCGCCAGAATTCCGCCGGCATGGACCTCGCCCAGGCCCGCGTCCGTGCGCGAATGGCCAAGGCTTTCGACGATCTCGCCAAGGAAGAGCAGGTCATGGCCGGTCCGCTGGTCAGCGGTCAGCTCTATGAAGGCGCGGCGCACCAGATTCTCTGCCCGATCGATCTGAACGAGCAGGTCGGTTCGGTGATCGACGCGTCGCCGGACGATGTCGATGCCGCCTTCGACGCGGCGCTGGCCGCGCAGCCGGGCTGGGACCAGCTCGGCGGCCGCGCGCGCGGCAAGATCATTCGCGCCATGGGCGATGCGCTCGAGAACGATATCGAACGCCTGATCGCGCTGATGACGCGCGAGGCCGGCAAGACGCTGTTCGACGGCATCGCCGAAGTCCGCGAGGCGGTTGATTTCTGCCGCTATTACGCCGCCCAGGCCGAACGCGAGTTCGACAGCCTGGAACGTCTGCCCGGACCGGCCGGCGAGACCAATCATCTCGGTCTGAAGGGCCGGGGCGTCTTCGTCACGATCAGCCCGTGGAACTTCCCGCTGGCAATCTTCACCGGCCAGGTCGCGGCCGCGCTGGCGGCGGGCAATACCGTGCTCGCCAAACCGGCCGAGCAGACGCCGCTGATCGCCTTCGAGGCCGTGCGCATGTTCCAGGAAGCCGGGCTTCCGGCCGACGTGCTGCACCTCCTGCCGGGGCGCGGCGAGATCGTCGGTGCCGCACTGACCACGGATCCGCGCACGGCGGGCGTGGCCTTTACCGGTTCGACCGAGGTCGCCCGCGCCATCAACCGGGCGCTCGCTGCGCGCGAGACGGCCATCGCGCCGCTGATCGCGGAGACCGGCGGCCTCAACGGCATGTTCGTCGATACGACCGCGCTCAAGGAACAGGTGGTGGACGACGCCATCCAGTCCGCCTTCGGCTCGGCCGGTCAACGCTGTTCGGCGCTGCGGGTCATCTTCCTGCCGGACGATGTGGCGGACGATTTCATCGAGGCGCTCGCCGGCGCCATGGACGAGCTGCAGGTCGGCGATCCGGCCGATCCGGCCACCGATGTCGGTCCGGTCATCGACGGCGAGGCGCGCGAGATCCTCTTCCGCCATGTCGAGCGGATGGAGGCGGGCGCCACCATTATCAAGCAGATCGATCCGGGCGACTGGGCGGAGCGCGGTTCCTTCTTCGGTCCGACCCTGGTGGAACTGCCCTCGCTGGACCTGCTGGAGCGCGAGGTCTTCGGGCCGATTCTCCACGTCATCCGCTACAAGCGGAAGGAGCTTCCCGCCATCGCGGCCGAGCTCGCGGCCAAGGGTTACGGCCTCACCCTGGGCATTCATTCGCGGCTGGAGACCTTCCACCGCGAGATCCAGGCCGTCGTGCCGGCGGGCAATGTCTATGTGAACCGCAATATGGTCGGCGCCGTGGTCGGGGTTCAGCCTTTCGGCGGCGAGGGGCTGTCCGGTACCGGTCCCAAGGCGGGCGGGCCGCACTATCTGCACCGCTTTGCCGGCGAGCGCACGGTGACGGTGAACATCTCCGCCCAGGGCGGCGATCCGGAGCTGCTCAATCTCGATCCGTTCGGCGGCTGACGCTCGCCCGGTTCCGTCGGGTACCCGCACTCTGATTGCGGGTACCCGACTTTCCACAGGCAATGACACACCTGTCACATTTCTCCCGATCGGGCGGATGTTCGCATGGTGCTTGGCGAAGCTTAACCGGTCGTGTTTCGGCCCGGGTCCGATTCAGGCTTTGTTAACTAAAAAGTCCGGCTTCGGACCATTCCGGGCGTTGACACATCTGTAAGGTGCGCCACTATATGTAGCGTCGGCTGGGAACAGCGGCACACTATACAGAGTTTCTTGAAACCTTACGGGTTGAGACGGGGCGCGGACTGGCATTCCGCGCAACAGGACGATTTTGCCTCGGGCTTGGGGAGTAAGACCATCATGACGCCAATGGATACGGCCACGAACCGCAAGATTGACGCCGAAACTTCGACGGTCACGACCTCGCGTCGCGGCAAGCCGAAATCGGCCAAGGGTTCGCATCTTCGCGTCATCGAAAGCGTCAGGATCGACCGGTCGCGCGATGCGCTGCTGACCGATTTCGGCAAGAAGACGCTGGAAGACCGCTATCTGCTGCCGGGCGAGAGCTATCAGGACATGTTCGCCCGCGTTGCGACGGCCTATGCCGACAATACCGAGCACGCGCAGCGTCTCTACGACTATATCTCGCAGCTCTGGTTCATGCCGGCCACGCCCGTCCTGTCCAATGGCGGCGCTGATCGCGGCCTTCCCATTTCCTGCTTCCTCAATTCCGTCGGCGATTCGCTCGACGATATCGTCGGCACCTGGACCGAGAATGTCTGGCTCGCCTCCAATGGCGGCGGCATCGGCACCTATTGGGGCAATGTGCGCTCGATCGGCGAGAAGATCGGCGAAGTCGGCCAGACCTCCGGCATCATTCCCTTCATCCGCGTGATGGACAGTCTGACCCTGGCGATTTCCCAGGGCTCGCTGCGCCGCGGCTCGGCTGCCGTCTATCTCGATGTGCACCACCCGGAAATCGAGGAATTCCTCGAAATCCGCAAGCCGTCCGGCGACTTCAACCGCAAGTCCCTGAACCTGCATCACGGTCTGAACATTTCCGACGAATTCATGCACGCCGTCGCCAATGACGAGGAATTCGAGCTGAAATCGCCGAAGACCGAAGAGGTCGTGAAGACCGTCAATGCGCGCAAGCTGTGGCAGAAGATCATCGAGCTGCGCCTGCAGACGGGCGAGCCCTACATCATCTTCTCAGACACGGTGAACAACGCCCTGCCGGCCCACCAGCGCAAGCTGGGTCTCAAGGTCCGCCAGTCCAATCTGTGCGCCGAGATCATGCTGCCGACGGGCTTCGACCAGAACGGCAAGGAGCGCACGGCCGTGTGCTGCCTGTCCTCGCTCAATGCGGCCAAGTATCTGGAGTGGAAGGACGAGCCCGATTTCATCGAGGACATCTACCGCTTCCTCGACAATGTGCTGCAGGACTTCATCGAGCGTGCACCGGCCGAGATGGACCGCGCCGTCTACTCCGCCATCCAGGAGCGTTCGGTGGGTCTGGGCCTGATGGGCTTCCACACCTTCCTCCAGCAGATGAATGCGCCCTTCGAGAGCGCCATGGCGAAGTCCTGGAACATGAAGCTCTTCAAGCATATCCGCACGGCGGCCGACGCCGCATCGGTGAAGCTGGCCGAAGAGCGCGGGGCCTGCCCGGATGCCGAGGCCTCCGGCGTCAAGGCGCGTTTCTCGCACAAGCTGGCCATCGCGCCGACCGCCTCGATCTCGATCATCTGCGGCGGCGTCTCCGCCGGCATCGAGCCCATCCCGGCCAATGTCTACACGCACAAGACGCTGTCCGGCTCGACTACGGTGAAGAATCCGAAGCTGGAAGCCGTGCTCGAGGAAAAGGGCATGAATACGCCGGGCATCTGGGCGTCCATTCTCGAGCATGAGGGCTCGGTCCAGCATCTCGATGGCCTGGACGAGCACGAGAAGGCGCTCTTCCGCACCGCTTTCGAGATCGACCAGCGCTGGGTCATCGAGCATGCGGCCGACCGCACGCCCTATGTCTGCCAGTCGCAGTCGCTGAACATTTTCCTGCCGGGCGACATCAACAAGTGGGATCTCCACATGTTGCACTGGACGGCCTGGGAGAAGGGCGTGAAGTCGCTCTATTACTGCCGATCCAAGTCGATCCAGCGCGCCGCCTATGCCGGTTCGGAGAAGAAGTCGGAAGCCGAGGTCTCCATGGCCGATGCCGCCCCGACCGATTACGAGGAATGCCTCGCCTGCCAGTAGCGTACGGTACGACTGGCAGACGTCCGAGGGGGACCGAGAAGGCCCGGATCATCGTGATCCGGGCCTTTTTCGTGGATTCGTTCTGGACTGAAACCGGAAATCGCTATTAACCTTTCACGCTGGAGATGAAGAACCGCGTCATGCGCGCGGGGATTTTCTCCCAGGGTCCGGAGTGGGGCGGAGCCGATCCGGCGAACCGGGAAACGGTCGCGGGATGTGAGTGAAAGGGACGCGTATGGCCAAGCTGGGGAGGTTGGCGGAGATTGCGCTGGCCGGGGCGGTCGCGTTGGGCGGGGTCAGCTATGTGCTGATCGAGCCGGGGCGCGGTGCGTCCGAATGGGCCTCCGCGTCGCAGATGATCCAGTCGGAATTCCGGAGCGAACCGGATGTGCGCCCGCTCTCGCCGGAAGCGGCGAATGTCGCATTGACGGCGCTGTCGCTCGATGCGGATCCGTTCGGCGGCATGCCACTGGCGGCGATGACCGCGTCGGGCGGGACGCAGTACGATCTCGGCGAGGCGGGAACGCTCCAGGTCGCGGTGCTCGACGACGGGCGCCGCGAGGCGGCCGCGGCCGAACTCTTTTCGCCGCTTATGGGTGATCGCTCGCCGGTCGTGATCGACCGCGGCGAGCGCGAGGCTACAGTGGCGGTCAATTATCAACGCCGTTTCGAGAGCGCGGGCGATGCGGAGACGCTCGACATGAGCATCACGCCGCGCGCGGGACTGAGCGTCGGCCCGGACGGCTCGGCCGCCGGTGCCGGTGCGGAAGTGCGCATCGGACGTTATCTGCAGACGGGCCCGGTGGAGTCGCCGCGCTGGTACATCTTCGCGGGCGCGGACCGTCGCACCCTGCTTTACGATCCGGCCAGCGGCGTCGATTTCTCCAACGCCATGTATCTGACCCAGCGCGAAGTCGTCGGCGATGCCCAGGCCGGCGTGGCCGTGCGCTTCGGCGAGGCCGATCTGTCGCTCGCCTATGTGCGCCGCGAATACAAGCATGTCGCCGGGGTCAGCAGTTTCGACGAGACCGAACAGTTCGGCGCCGTGACGGTGAACTGGCGCTGGTAGCACGCGCCGGTGCCGCCATATCCGCTGCGACAAAAAATTCCCCTGCGCCAACCTGCCATGATGACTGCGAATCGGGCACTCTCCACAACCCGGTGCGGTCAGGGCCGCATCAAGCTATAGACGTTTCGGTAAGGATGGACACAATATCTTGTGTTGATCTGATTCCGACGAGCAGGAGAGGCATCGAGCCATGACGACCGCCACGCAGGACCTACCGGGCCTCCTCACGACCAGCCATTCCTACAAGCCCTTCCGCTATCCGTGGGCCTACGACTTCTGGAAGAAGCAGCAGCAGGTCCACTGGATGCCGGAAGAGGTGCCGCTGGGCGAGGACTGCAAGGACTGGGCGACCAAGCTCAACGACAAGGAGCGCAATCTGCTCACGCAGATCTTCCGCTTCTTCACCCAGTCGGACGTCGAGGTGAACGACAACTACATGGAGCGCTACAGCCGCGTCTTCCGCCCGACCGAGGTGAAGATGATGTTGTCGGCCTTCTCCAACATGGAGACGATCCATATCGCCGCCTACGCGCTCCTGCTCGAGACGATCGGCATGCCGGACAGCGAGTTCTCGGCCTTCATGGAATACCAGGCCATGGCCGACAAGCATGACTACATGCAACGTTTCGGCGTCGAAACGAATGAGGACATCCTGCGGACGGTCGCCATGTTCGGCGCCTTCACCGAAGGCCTTCAGCTCTTCGCCTCCTTCGCCATGCTCATGAACTTCCCGCGCTTCAACAAGATGAAGGGCATGGGCCAGATCGTGACCTGGTCGATCCGCGACGAGAGCCTGCACTGCGAAGGCATGATCAAGCTCTTCCACGCCTTCGCCAAGGAAACCGGCGCCCTGACGCAGACGGTCAAGGACGACATCACCGAGTGCTGCCGCACCGTGGTCGGTCTCGAGGACAAGTTCATCGACCTGGCCTTCGAGGCCGGCGAGGTCGAGGGGATGACGCCGGACGATATCAAGCAGTACATCCGCTATATCGCCGACTGGCGTCTCGGCCAGCTCGACCTGCCGAAGATCTACGGCGTCGAGGAGCACCCGCTGCCCTGGCTGTCGGAAATCCTCAACGGCGTCGAACACGCCAACTTCTTCGAAGCCCGCGCCACCGAATACTCCAAGGGCGCTACCAAGGGCGACTGGCATGGCGATGACGGCGTGTGGGGCATGTTCGACAAGATGAAGACCGAAAAGGCGGCGGAAGAGCCGGCGGAGTAAGTTCCGCTTTTGTTCTCATCGAATCGGCTGTAATCTGACACGACTCATTAGTGAGGTTGGACATGCCGAAAAATCACGAGCGAACTTCCAAGCCAGCGGCCAGCGCCGCTTCCAGAACTCTGAGGAACCCAAAAGCGTCGCGTTTGGCGAAGTCGGCGGCTGGGTCTGCATTGGCGCAATCTCGGACGCCCAAGGAAACTAAGGCTCTGGCTGCATCGAAAGCGGCCAGAACGCTAAGGAGCCCGACTGCAAGTAAGGCCGCTAAATCAGCTGCGGCCTCTGCGCTCACGCAACGCCGAGATAAATTAGATCGGTAGCGTAAGGGCGTATTCTCGCCGCACTACCTCATGAATGTCTTGTCAGCTGGTCGGCCTTGGGCGTTCTGACGCGTCAAGGCCGCCTTCGGCGTCGCATGGCGGGCATGCGCCTTGACGCGTCAGAACGCCCAAGGCGAAGCTCTATCAAGACAATCAATGAATGAAACCACCCTTATGGGCGTTTGCGCTCAACGCGCTAACCCTCCGCACGCTCTCGCGTCGGAGTGTCGAGCCCCATTCCGGGCATCGCAGACGATCCGCCGGGGAAGTCTGTATTGGATAATGTCGTCGGTCCCGAGGGATCGTCTGCAACCCGGTGAAGCGATTAGGACGCGGGCCGATCGTGCCCGCATCAGCGCCACCCGCTCCAAACCGCCTGTGCACCGGCCTGTCCGAAGCGTGATCCCATCATAAACGCGCCGTCAGGGGCGGGGATAAGTCGGTCTAGCCGAGACGATCCAGGATCGGGCAATCGGGGCGGTCGTCGCCGCGGCAGGCTTTCACGAGATGGGCGAGTTCGTCGCGCAGGGCGGCGAGCTGTTTCTGCTTTTCCTCGATCTCGGCGAGATGGGCCTTGGCGATACGGCGCACATCGGCGCTCGAACGGTCGCGGTCCTCATAGAGGCTCAGCAGGTCCCGGCATTCCTCGATCGAGAAACCGAAATCGCGGGCATGCTTGACGAAGGCGAGCTTGCGCACGGCCTGTTCGTCATAGGTTCGATAGCCGGCCTCGCTCCGGAAGGGTGCGTCGACCAGCCCGATGTCGGCATAGTAGCGCACTGTTTTCACAGGTAGATCGGCGGATTTCGCGGCGGTTCCGATATTCATCAGGGCTCACTCCTGTGCGAGCCAGTTTCCAGTTACTGGAGACTTTAATGGAAGTGCCCGCGCCAGTCCAGATTCCTTGTTCCGGGGCCGATGAACCTGTATTGAGCTATTAATTAGCACGCTAATTAATAGGTGCCGAGGATGGACACGACCGGTTTCGCCGATGAGATGGCGCGCGTGGCGCGACGCTGGCGCACGCATCTCAATGCGCGTTTCAAGTCGCTCGGCCTGACGCAGTCGCGCTGGCTGGCCCTGCTGGAAATCAAGAAGGCCCCCGACATCATGCAGAGCGATCTCGCGCTCGCGCTGGGCATTGAGGGGCCGACCCTGGTGCGCATTCTCGACGGGCTGGAAAAGCAGGGCCTGATCGAGCGCAAGGCCTGCGCGCGGGATCGCCGCGCCAAGCGTGTCCATGTCACCCGGGCGGCCGAACCCATGCTGGAACAGATGCGCGGGATCGGCATCGAGACCCGCCAGGCCGTGCTCGCGGGCATTCCCGAGGCGGACATCCTGACCACCCAGCGCGTCATGAAACAGGTCGCCGACCGGCTGGAGAATCTGCGCGAAGACGAGGCCGGAGCAGGGGGGCGTCATGGGGGATAACCCCGAGACCAGCCAGGGCAGCGTGGCGCCGAAGCGCAGCCAGAGCGCGTCCGAAGTGGCTGCCGAATGGGCGGCTGCCGCGCGTTCTCGCTGGCAGCGGCTGGCCGTGATCGGCGTGGTCGTGCTGGCGACGCTCGCTCTGGGGGCACACTGGCTGACCAGCCGCTGGTCGCACGTGGTCATAACCGACGCCCGCATCGCGGCGAGCATGATCACGGTCTCGTCCGAGGTCAGCGGTCAGGTCACGGACGTTTCGGTCAATGGCGGGACGGACGTCGCTGCCGGTACCGTCATGATCGCCATCGATGCCGAACAGGCCGAGCTCATCGTCGCCGGCATCCGCTCCGAAATCGACGGCGTGGCCGCGCGCCGGGAGCAATTGCGCGCCCAGCAGGACATGATCCGCGCCCGTACGGACAGCCGGCTCGAGGCCGCGCGCGCGCAGATCGCTGCCGCCGAGGCCAATCTCGCTTCCTCGCGCTCGGGCGAGCAGGACGCCCGCACACGCTTCGACCGTATCAGCGCGCTGGCCGAACGCCGGGTCGCCTCGGCCCAGGATCTCGATGCGGCCAGCATCGCTCTCGATACGGCCCGGTCCCAGACCCGGGCTGCCGCCGCCTCCGTCGAAACCGCGCGAGCCAATCTCGCCGTGATCGAAGCGGAGGCGGCGGAAATCTCCGTCATCGAACGGCAGATCGCCACGCTCGCCGCCGAACAGGCCGGGCTCGAAGCCCGGCTCGCCCAGCGCCGGATCGATCTGGAGCGGCGTCAGGTCCCGGCCGCCTTCGACGGCGTCGTCGATGCCGTCTTCGTCGATCCGGGCGAATACGTCACGCCGGGAACGCGCATGCTGATCTATCACCGCTCGGACGAGGTCTGGGTGGACGCCAATGTTCGCGAGACCGATTTCCGCAAGATCGCGCTCGGCGCCACGGCGACCTTTACCGTCGACGCCTATCCCGGTCAGCGCTTTACCGGCACGGTGGAGCGGCTCGGCGGCGCTGCGACCAGCCAGTTCGCCCTCCTGCCCAGTCCCAACCCGTCCGGCAATTTTACCAAGGTCACCCAGCGCCTTCCGATCCGGATCGCCTTCGATCCGGGCGAGGCCCGGCTGCGCCCGGGCATGATGGTGGAACTGAGCGTCGATGTCGCCGATTGACACCCTCTTTGCGCGCTACGGCCCGGCCTATCGCTGGCTGGCGACCGGTACGGTGATGCTGGCGACCATTTCGGTCGTGCTCTCGACCACTATCGTCAATGTGGCCATCCCCTCGGTGATGGGCACGTTCGGGATCAGCGCCGTGCAGGCGCAATGGCTCTCCACCGGCTTCCTGGCCGCCATGACCGCGACCATGCTGGTCGCCGACTGGGCCAATCGCGCCTTCGGCCTGCGCCTTACCATGCTCGCCGCGCTGGGACTTTTCTCCTTCGGCTCGGTACTGGGCGGCCTGGCCCCCGATGACGGGGTGCTGACGCTGGCCCGCGTGATCCAGGGGGCGGCGGCCGGGGTCGTCCAGCCTCTGGCCATGATCCTGCTCTATCAGGTCTTCCCGCCGGAACGCCGCGGCGCCTCAATGGGCGTGTTCGGGCTCGGCGTGGTTCTGGCACCGGCGCTGGGGCCCTGGGTGGGCGGTATCCTGATCGACGCCTTCGACTGGCGCTGGGTCTTCTATCTCGGACTGCCCTTCGCGGCGGGCGGCATGGTGCTCGCCAATATTTTCCTCCCGCCCCGCGCGGAGACCGGGCCGCGTCCCGGCTTCGACTGGACGGGTTTCGCCCTCGTCGCGCTCTTCCTGGCGACCCTGCTCAACGCGCTCACCAATGGCCAGCGCCTGGGCTGGAATTCCGATCCGATCCTTTTCCAGCTCGTCGTCGCGATGATCGCGTTTCTGGCTTTCATCGTCTGGGAGATACGCAGCAAGCGCCCCATGCTGGATCTTCGCGTCTTCGCCAATCCGCGCTTCCTCTCCGCCAGTGTGGTCGGCTTCATCATGGGGGCGGGCCTGTTCGGTTCGACCTATCTCCTGCCGCTCTTCGTGCAGACCATCCAGGGGCTCACCCCGACCCAGGCCGGCCTTCTGCTGATGCCGGCCGGCTTTGCCATGGTGCTGACCTTCCCGATCGCGGGCCGCCTGACCGATGCCGTGCCGCCGACCCTCATGATCGCGCTCGGCCTTCTGCTTTTCGCCTGGTCGTCCTGGCTCTCGGCCGCAGTCGATATCAACACGGCGTTCTGGACACTGGCCGGCTGGACCGCGATCTCCCGCGTCGGGCTGGGCCTGCTTTTCCCGGCGATCTCGGCCGGTTCGCTGCGGGTCCTGCCGCCCGAGCTCCTCGGCCAGGGTTCTGGCGCGATGAATTTCATCCGCCAGCTCGGCGGCGCCTTCGGGGTGAACCTGCTCGCCGTCATGATGGAGCGCCGCACCATGCTCCATGCCGACGCCTTCGCCGCGACCCAGTCCGCCGACAATCCGGCCACCCAGTCTTTGCTTGCCGAGATCGCGTCCCGCCTGCATGCCGCCGGCCTGCCCGACACGCAGCTCATGCCCGCCGCCGGTCAGTTCCTGTCGCGTACGCTGGCCATCCAGGCCAGCAGCGCCGCCTTCCGCGACGGCTTCCTCGTCGTCACCCTCGTCTTCCTCGCCGCCCTCATCCCGACCTGGTTCATGCACCGGGCCGAGAAGAAGGCGGATGCGCGGGAGAGGGTGGCTGCGGCGATGGCAGAGTAGGGGCGGTCCTCGAGTGGCAACTGCGCGAGCGCGCAATCATCCATAATTGGCTTGCCGGGATGACGCCGCAGGGGGAAGTCCAGCCGGATGGCTGTTTATCTAAGCGCCGCAAATCTGTTCGACAGTAGCTCGGTACCAGCCAGTGTCGTCGAAATAGTGGATGCAGTCGTCGCGGCCGATAAACTTCCCTGTCTCGGCTGGCGCACCGTCCGGTCGGAAGAGAGAGATTGGCTGTGCTTTCCCTAATTTGAAGCCCAGCCGATCAAGGCAATAGAAGGTGTTTTTCGGGTCGCCGTAAGCGCTGGAAAAGATGACATGCTTCGCGTTGATCGCGAAGTGGTGACACCCTCTCAAGCCGGTTTCGAGCGTAGAAACGGATCCATCGGAAGCTACGCGTCCGAGATGATAGGCGCTGTAAAAATAGAAATATGTCGCGTCGTGCGCGACATTAAGAGCGTAGCAGTCATCAATGATCGCGCTTGCTCGGCTCTGCTCGTGCGCCCAAACAAGCCTGCCTTCCGAGTTGAAGCAGGCCAGCCCGTGATTGGCGGGGCCATCAGGTCCGTAAATACCTTCGTCGAAATAGGACGCCCAGATATTTCCGGCATTGTCGATCATGCAGTCTTCAATTCCGTCGCCCATTGAGAAGGCGTGCTGCTGTCCAGTTCCCGGCGACACTACCACGCCATTCAGGTCGTTCCCTTCTTCTGGGTTGTGCCCGCAACGTGTTGAGGCCAGGAGCACGCGCCCGTCCGGAAACAGGTCGATCTCCGGATAGGCAAGCTGATGCGACCCCAGATCGGTCGTTTCCTGCCGTTCACCATCAGAGCTGATCAGTTTCCAGCGTCGTGGCGTGTTCATGATCGGTATGGCGTAGGAGGAATCCGTCACCTTTCGGGGCGCTGTGTCAGAGGGCTCTTCCGCTTCAACGAATAGGAAGAGCCCGCAGCCTTCTGCCGATACGCAGGGTTTGACGAGAACGTATCCCTCCCCGGCGTTTGGGATGTCGCTGACGAATTCGAGCGTCTGCGTTGGCGTATCCGGCATTGTGACTGCTCGTAGAGGGCGGGGCGTGCATTCGGTATACACGCCCCGATTGCCCTACACCACAGTCTCCCCCGCGGGCTCCCGCAGATTGTACCGCCTCGCCATGGCGAGCCGGAACTCGCCCCCCTTTCGCTTGACCGCGAGCCTGCCCGATCCAAATATGGCGGGATGGGATTGGGATCAATGGAACGGGCGATCTCGTATCTGTTTGCGCGTCTCGTCCTGGTTTGCGCCTGGGCGATGGCGGGGCCGGGGGCGGCTGTAGCGGATGCAGGCGAGGGGTTCGCCATCTACGAGGTGCGGCTGGTCGAATATCTCGAGGCCGATTGCGAGCGGACCAGGCGGTCGGCCGGAGACGATAAGATTGTCCTAGGATGTCACATGACTGTCCGGCTGAGCGATGTCGAGCGTCTTGCGGGAGATGCGCGGACGGTCTTTTCGGAGGCGATTATCGTGGCGACAGGTCAGCTGATCCCGGGCCCCGAAGGCGTCGGCATTCTGCTTGTTGTGCCGGTCGAAGGACAGGACCCGGTCGAGGCCGTCTACTGGCAACGTTCGAACCGGGCGCTTTGTCTCGATGACGGCGTGGTCGAAGGGCTGGGGCTTGCCGGACCCTATGCGCGCCTGCAGCAGGACCGGCAGTGGAGATGCCGCCGGTCCGCCGAGGAGTGATCAAACCACAGTCTCCCCCGCAGGCTCCCGCAGATTGTACCGGCTCGCCATGACGCGGCCATAGGCGCCGCCATTGGCGATGAGGATGATGTCGCCTTCCTGGGTTGCCGGCATCAGGCGCTGGGCGCCGAGGCGGTCGGCGGTTTCGCAGATGGGGCCGACAATGTCGGCGATCCAGCTGGGCTCCTCGTCGAGCCGGGTCAGGTTCACGATCTCGTGCCGGGCGCCGTAGAGGGCCGGGCGGATGAGCGAGTTCATGCCGGTATTGATGCCGATGAAGCGCGCATCCGGCGTGTGCTTGGTCTGGGTGACGCGGGCCAGCAGCACGCCTGCTTCGGCGACGATGAAACGGCCCGGCTCCAGCCAGAGTTTGTATTCCGGATGCGCCGTCTTGAGGTCGGCAAGCACGGCATCGAGCGCGTCGGTGTCGATGCGGCGCGGGCCGGAGGCCTCGTCGACGCCCAGACCGCCGCCCAGATCGAGGATTTCGACATCGGGCATGGAGCGGGCGGTCTCGACCAGGAAGAGACCCACGCGGCGCCAGTGGTCCGGATCGGAAATGCCCGAGCCGGAGTGCACGTGCAGCCCGTTGATGGTCGCCCCGGCCTTGGCGGCGAGCGTCTTGGCCTCTTCAAGCTCGTCGGCATGAAGGCCGAACTTGGCTTCCGGACCGGCCGTGCGGACATGCTTGTGATGTCCTTCCGGGCGCTGGGGGTTCACGCGCAGCGTGATCTTGCGGCCCGCGAAGACTTCCGGCCAGTGGCGCAGCGGGTGCAGGCCGTCGAGCGTGAGGTGGACGCCCATCTCCAGCGCCTCGGCGTATTCGGCCTTCGGCGCGAAATTCGGCGTGAAGAGGACGCGGTCCGGCGTCAGCTCCGGCGCGGCCTGCATGGCGGTCTTCACCTCGGCGATGGAAACGCATTCCACGCCCAGACCGGCGGCGACAGCCGTGCGGATGACGTCCGGGTTGTTGTTCGCCTTCATGGCGTACCAGCCGCGATCGAGATGTTTCAGGCCGGCGATCGCCGAGGCGCGCGCCTTCACCGTCTCGAGATCGTAGACATAGACCGCACTGTCGGAGGGGCAGAGGTCCAGCAGGGCCTGCCGCTTGGCGCGCCACCATGTGCCGGTGCCGGCCGGCGGCGTTGTGGTGATGTCCTCGGCGATCTCCTGCCAGCTCGGTCCGAAAGTCCGGTCCAGCGGCTTGGGCTGGATGAGCTGGTCGTGCAGACGGCGGCAGAGCGGCGTGCCCTGTTCGCCGTCGACGACGACGGTGAGATTGAGATCGTTGGCGGCCTGGGAGACCAGGCGCACGGGATAATGCGCGAAAGCCTCCATGGCCGGGCCGAGCTGGGCGAGGAGGGCGCGAACGCCGCGCCCGACCAGCGAGACCGCGGCGCAATTTTCGATGATGGTGACCCGGGCGATGGCGCCGAGATCTTCCTCCAGCGCGCCGAGCACGTCCGGGGTCAGGCCCGGATCGTCGTCCAGCGAGACGGTGACCGAGGTCTCCGACGTGGAAACAAGATCGATCGAGACGCCATGCCTCGAGAAGGGCTGGAAGGCATTGGCCAGGAAGCCGGAGGCCCGCCACATGCCGTCGGTCTCCAGCGTGATCAGCCGCACGCCGTATTTCACCGAGACGGCCTTGAGACGCGGTGCGTCCTCGGACGGGGTGGCGGAGATTTTCGTGCCCGCCATGTCCGGCTTGTGCGTGCACAGGACGTGCATCTCGATACCGGCCTGGCGCACGGGCGCCACGGCACGCGGATGCAGAACGCCGGCGCCCATGGAGGCGATCTCCTGGGCCTCTTCATAGCTCAGCGAGCGGATTTGCCGCGCGGCACCCGTCAGGCGCGGATCGGCGGAGAAGAAGCCGGGCACATCGGTCCAGATCTCGATCCGCTCTGCGCCCAGCTTGGCGGCGAAATAGGAGGCGGAGGTGTCCGACCCGCCACGACCGAGCAGGGCGGTATCTCCGTCCTCACGCCGGGCGATGAAGCCCTGGGTGATGACGACCGGCGGCAGGCTTTCCAGATGCGCCAGAAGAGCGTCGTCGCGCGTGTGCTGGCAATCGACCGAGAGATAGCCGCGCGCACCGCTCGCCGGGCTTGCTGAGAGAAAGTCGCGGGCATCCAGCCAGGCGGATTCGACACCGGTCGCCGCCAGCCAGGCCTGGCCGAGCGTGGTCGACATCAGTTCGCCCTGGGCCATGATCCGCGCCTTCAGACGCGGGCTGGCATCGCCGGTCAGCGCCAGTCCGGCGCGCAGGCGGGTGAGTTCCTCGAGGAAGGGCGCGAGCAGGGCATCGCCGTCCACCTCCAGCTCGGCGGCGAGCGCCATGTGACGCTCGCGGATCGCCTCCAACTCGACCTCGCCTTCACCAGCGACGGCCTTGTCGACCAGGCTGTCGAGCAGATCGGAAATGGTCGCCATGGCCGAGTGCACGACGAAGACCTGTTTACCCGCGGCGCGCAGTTCGGCGATCCGTTTGGAGATGACACGCCAGTCCGCCAGCGATTTGACGCTGGTGCCGCCGAATTTCAGAACGATCCGGTTTTGCGTGTTTTCCATGGCGGGTCTCCAAACTCTGTCTGCAGGAATATGCTGCGCCTGCAGGGCAAGGCGCGTCCTTACAGGCTCCGGGCGGGAAGGCCAATGATGCATTTCGGCAAAGCCGGAATGTCGGACATTTTGCCAGTTTGCGCTTTATCCCTGCCGCGAAATCGGGCAAGAGACGCGCGATGAAAGAATACAAGATCGCGGGAACGCCCGCTGAAGCGGTGGAACAGCTCGATGCGCTCTATCGCTTGTCCGTTGAACGTCTGCAGAACGCTTTGAAATCCTTCCTTGATGGCGGACCGCCGCCATCTGCCGAAGACAGGAAGTCCGGTGCCTTCGTCTATCCCGAGCTCCGGGTGACCTATACGCCGGACGGTCCGCCTCCGCCGGTCAGCCGCGCCTTCGGCAAGTTTACCGATACCGGCCTCTACACCTCCACGATCACGCATCCGGCCCTGTTCCGGGATTATCTGATCGAGCAGCTCACCCTGCTCTCGGAAGGCTATGAGATCACCATCGAGACCGGTCCATCGGATACGGAAATACCCTTCTCCTACGTGCTGGACGGGGCCGAGGAACTGGACATGAATGCGGCCACGCCGGCCGAGCTCGTCCGCCACTTTCCCTATGCCGACCTCTCGCGCGTCAATGATAATCTGCCCAACGGGCTGAGCCCGTCCGAACCGGGCGCGATCAAGCCGCTCTCCCTGTTCGAGGCGCCGCGGGTCGATTATTCGCTGCAGCGGCTGCGCCACTATACCGGCACGCCCTACGAGGATACGCAGCAGTTTATCCTCTTCACCAATTATCACCGCTATGTCGACGCCTTCACGGCCTGGGCCATCCGCCAGCTGAAGGAGGACAATCACTACGAGAGCTTCTCCGCGGCCGGAAACGTCACCGTGGATGCCTCGACGCCGAACGCGCATGCCCTTGTCGAGGGGGCGCCCTGGCGGCGTTTCCAGATGCCGGCCTATCACCTCAAGGCGCCGGGCGGACGCGGTATCACCCTGGTCAATATCGGTGTCGGCCCGTCCAATGCCAAGACGATCACGGACCATCTCGCCGTGCTGCGTCCGCAATGCTGGCTGATGATCGGCCATTGCGGCGGTCTGCGTCACTCGCAGCGGCTCGGAGACTATGTCCTCGCCCACGCCTATCTGCGCTATGACGCGGTGCTGGACGAGGACCTGCCGCTGGAGGTCCCGATCCCGCCGATCGCGGAGATCCAGATCGCGCTGGAAGAGGCGGTTTCGAGCGTGTCCGGCGATACCGGCGAAACGCTCAAGGCGCGCCTGCGAACCGGCACGGTCGCGACTTATGCGGACCGGAACTGGGAACTGCGCTATGCCGCCCAGGCCCGCCGCATCAACCAGTCGCGTGCCATTGCCGTGGATATGGAATCGGCGACCATCGCCGCCAACGGCCTGCGCCTGCGGGTGCCCTACGGCACGCTGCTCTGCGTCTCTGACAAGCCGCTGCACGGCGAGCTGAAACTGCCCGGAGCGGCCAATCTCTTCTATCAGAGATCGGTGTCCGAACACCTCGCTGCGGGGATCGAGACGATCGAGATCCTCAAGAAGGATGAGGGCGCGGCCCTGCACTCGAGGAAGCTGCGCAGCTTCGACGAGCCGCCGTTCCGCTGATCGCGAGGCGTCCCGCGCACGAATTCGATGCGCGGGACCTTGCCGCCGGCCTGCCGATTGCGTACCTCCAAGGCATGACACGGCATACACCGCTCGAAGGCGTCCATAACTTCCGCAATTTTCACGGCTATACGGGCAGGGAAGGCGCGCGCGTGCGCTCCGGTCTTTACCGGTCCGGCCATTTCGGGCGGGCCAGCGAGACCGATCAGGCGCTGCTGCGCGATCTGGGCATCAAGGTCGTCGCCGATCTTCGAAAGCCGCGCGAGCGCGAGAACGAGCCCTTCGTCTGGCCGGCGGATATGGGCGTGCGGGTCATCGCGTCCGATCTGGGCAATGAGAGCGAGCCGCCGCATCTGAAATTCCTGCGTCAGGACGATCATTCGCCCGAGGCCGTGCGCGACTACATGCTCTCCGCCTATCGCCGCATCCCGATGGAGACCTGCAATCAGGAGGTCTACCGGGAAAGCTACAAGGCGCTGGCGACCGGCGATGCGGATGCGGGTTTCGTCGTGCATTGCGCGGCGGGCAAGGACCGCACGGGCATTTTCTGCGCCCTGGTGCTCGACGAACTCGGCGTCGACCGGGACACGATCTTCGAGGATTATCTCCTGACCAACACCGCAGTAGACTTCGACGCCATCATTCCGGTCATCCAGGAGCGCACCCGCGCCCAGCACGGCAAGGCCATGCCGGCAGAGATGATGCGTATCTTCCTCGGTGTCGATGCCGATTACCTCGCCCTGGCCTTCGAGACGATGGGCGGAACCGACCGTTATGTGACCGAGATACTGGGTATCAGCGAGGCCGAGCGGGCCGCGCTTCGCGACCGCTGGCTCGAACGCTGACCCGAGCGCCGGACACCGACATGACACTGGTCGAACACCGATACGCCTGGCGCGACCCGCTGGGGGTCTTCGCACCGCTTGCCGGAACGGAGAATGCGCTTCTCCTGCATGACGGCCGCAATGGTCGCGCGCGAATCTTCGCGCAGCCGGACCGTGTTTTTCGGGGCGGGGATCGTGATGCTTTCGATGCGCTCGCCACAGCCTGGCGCGAAGCGCCGGGGCTCTATGCCGGCCTGTTCGGTTACGATCTTGCCGAGGCTTTCGAGCGCCTGCCGCATCTCGACCCGCGCTGGCCGCCGCTCGCCTTTGCGCATTATCCCGCCTGGGTCGAGTTCGACCGCGCGGCCGGCACGATGATCGTAAGGGGCCGCGATGCCGCCTCCATCGAGGCCCTCGAGGCGCAGCTGGGCGATGCGAACAGGGGAGAGGTCCGGCCCGCCGGCGCGGACGCGGACTGGCGGCCTCGCTGGTCGCAGGTGCGTTATCTCGAAGCGGCCCGCAAGGCACGCGATTACGTCCATGCGGGCGATGTCTTCCAGGTCAATCTCTCCCAGGCCTTCGACGCGGAGCTGGGCGATGGCGATGCGCCATACGACGTCTTCCGTCGTCTGTGCGAGGCCAGCCCGGCGCCGCATGCGGCCTATCTCGTACTGGACGACGATCATGTCGTGATGACCAATTCGCCCGAGCGATTCGTCGAGCTGAAGAGCGGCAAGGTCGAGGCGCGTCCGATCAAGGGCACGCGCCCGCGCGCGACCGACCCGGCGCGCGATGCAGCGCTGGCCCGCGAGCTGGAGACGAGCGCCAAGGACCGCGCCGAAAATCTCATGATCGTCGATCTGATGCGCAATGATATCGGGAGGGTCTGCCGTCCCGGCTCGGTGCACGTGCCGCTCCTGTGCGGTGTCGAGAGCTATGCCAATGTCCATCACCTGGTTTCTGTGGTGGAAGGCGAGATGGGCGAGGGGCGCGACGTATTCGACCTGCTCGCCGCCTGTTTCCCGCCTGGCTCGATCACCGGCGCGCCCAAGGTGCGGGCCATGGAGATCATCTCCGAACTCGAGGAGGAACCGCGCGGTCCCTATTGCGGCGCGCTGGGGTGGATCTCGGCCGAAGGCGATATGGACATGAATGTCATGATCCGGACCGCAGCCCTGCGCCGTGCGGGCAATGGCTGGCGCGCCAGCGTGCGCTCGGGCGGCGGTATCGTGGCCGACTCCGATCCGCAATCGGAGTATGAGGAGACCCTGACCAAAGCGTCCGCCCTGCAGCGGGCCCTGTGCGGAGACGGCGAATGAGCGAGCAGGTCTGGATGGACGGACAGTGGGGCGAAGCCGGTGCCGCGGGCTGGCCCGTCAATGCGCGCAATGCCCTGCTCGGCGACGGCGTGTTCGAGACGATCCGCGTGCGCGACGGCATCCCGCTGCGTCTTCCGCGGCATCTTGCGCGGCTTCGCGCAGGCTGCGCGGCGCTGGGGCTCGATTTCCGGATGGACGACGCGACGCTGCAGGCCTTGTGCATGGAAGCGGCCCTGCGCAACGGGCTGGACGATGCGGCTCTGCGCCTGACGGTCGCGGCGCGCGGCGGACCGCGCGGGTTGGTCCGGTCCGACGGTGCGGTGTCGATCCTGCTGAGCGCCGCCGGGCGAAAAGTGCCTGACGCACCGCTGCGCCTTTCGACGTCGATAATCAGGCGCTCTGCGTCCAGCTTCGCGGCGCGTCACAAGACTTTGAGCTATGCCGACAATGTCGCGGCCCGGCGCGAGGCGGCCGAAGCCGGGGCTGACATGGCGCTGTTGCTGGATACGGACGGCCATGTCTCCGGCGGAGATTGCGCCAATCTGTTCTGGGTTTCCGGCGGCGCCCTGTTCACGCCTTCGCTGGATTGCGCCGTGCTGCCGGGAACGGTCAGGGCCGAGCTGGTTGAGGGGAATGCGGTCGAGACCGGGACCTATGGCCGCGACGCGCTCGACGTGGCGGATGCGGCCTTCGTGACGAATGCACTCATGGGCGTGGTGCCGGTCGCGGACATCGACGGGCGGGCACTCGATCCCGCCCATCCGCTGATTGTCGCCGTGGCGGCCGGTCTCGACTAGATCCGGGCGACCATGATCGAGCGCCGCGGGCGCAGATAGAAGACTTCGCTGATGTCGAGCTGCGAGACGCCCAGCTGGTTGAAGAGCGTCTCGTAGCGGTAGTCCACCTCGACCATGATGACCGAGCGATTGGGGATCAGTACCCCGTCCGGAATGTTCACCGAGGCGCCCTCGGAATAGGGCGTCATGCCCCGGGCATCGCTCCACTGGACCTCGACCTGTCCGTCTCCGCGCATCAGCACGCTGGTCACGCGGATCTCCAGCGGGGTGGAGTCGAAGGGGGCGACGATGACATTGCCGGCATTGAGAATGTCGGCCATCTCGCCATCGCTGACGACATCGTCCTGGGCGACCAGGTCCGCGATGGCGCTGGCCGTGCTGGTGATCTTGCGATCCACGGAGAGGGCGAGGCTGACCTCGACTCCGCCCAGATAGAGCAGGATCATGAAGGGGGCGATGAGGGCGAACTCGACTGCGGACACGCCGCGGCGATCGCGCCGGAAGCGCCGGAATAGCTGACGGGCCGCGCTAATCATCGAAAGGCTCGTTGCGAAAGACGGTGGCTGCGGTGATCAGGCGCTGATTGTTTTCCATATTGGACAGTCCGCCGCCGAAATTCGGCGTCAGCAGGTTCCAGCGATAGAAGACGCGCACCAGAACGATGTCGCCCGCTGTGCCCGGGTCCCAGCCGAAGCCGGCCGTATCCATCGATCCGTCCTGCCCGACCGGGCTGGGCTGGTTCACCGCGTTGAAATTCTCGAACACCTGCACGTCGATCTCGACGCGGTCGCAATCGCCGACGATTTCGATCCGGTCGCAGATTTCTGTCCGGAAGCCGGTCCGGGTCATGCCGCCGGCCTGGGCCTGGCCCGTGCGGATTTCGCGCGCGGCTTCCAGCACGGCATTTTCCAGCACGGTGCCGGTGAAGAAGACGGCCGCGACCTCGATCATCGCGAAGAGAAGAAAGAAGAAGGGGGCGGCGATCATCGCGAATTCGACCGCCGTCGCGCCCTTGCGGTCGCGGCCGAAACGGCGCGAGACGCGAGTCAGGCGGGACGCGATTGAAGTGCGTGACATGTAAGCTGCCCCCGGAAAGAGTTCGGGCGGGCCGATGCGACCCGCCCGCCCCGTGTCTTGCTGGCGTGTTCTACTGGCCCGGTTCGCCGTCGCCCGACATGGCCATGTCGACGGTCGACAGGCGGCCGCGCTGCTGGTCGGTGAGGCTTTCGGTGCGCTCCTGCTGGTCGCCGGCGCGCGGGATTTCCTCGCAGATATCGCCGCAGCTCAGCGTGAAGCGGTCGGCGCCGCGGAACATGGCGACCTGGCCTTCGACCGGATTGGACACGACGATCTCGCGCGAATAGATGACGCGGCCGACCCGATCGAGAGCGATCACATTGGTGCGGCCCTGCAGGCGGCCGGTCACGACCAGGGTACGGCCGTCATGGACCATGGCGTCCGCGATGGAGGGATTGCCGACGACGACCGCGGAGGCTTCACCCGGCAGGCGGACGACTTCCGCATGCTCGACGGGCACGCTCAGATCATGGGCGAGGGCCGGGCTAATGCTGGCCATGGCCAAGGTGAATGCGACGGCGATGCGTTTAATCATGAGGGCACTCCCACCCGGTCGACTGAAACTGGAGGCCATCATCGCGCGCGCGTCTGAATCTTTTCTAAACGGTCGAGATTTAATTTCTTTTTGCTTTTGACTTGGTTCGTTCTCGGAAAATTAACTATAGCGGAGAAAGGGGCGTTTAAAGAGTTTGTTAGCCAAGAATTTTTACTCCGCCGCAATTCTTCTCGTGTTTAGTGGGTGTCACTCAGGAGAGGTCGGGACGGATCGGCTCCTGATGGTTGGGTACCTACACGGGAGTTTAAAAATGAAAATGATTTCTCGCTTCTTCAAAGACGAATCCGGCGCTACCGCGATCGAGTACGGCCTCATTGCCGCCCTCATCGCCGTTGTGATCATCGGTGCCGTGACGGCCCTCGGTACGGGCGTCAGCGACAACTTCAACACGGTTGCCGGCTCGCTCTAAGCGTCCGCCAATCTGTAGAATACGGAAGGGCCGCTCCCCGGGGAGCGGCCCTTTTTCGTTCGGGCGTCACCTTGCGCCGTAATGCTGTCGCTCAAGTATTCGCCAACGCCCTATTAAGTGTTTCGATTTATAGTTAAATTCGAACCTTTCCCGGAGGCGGCGTCTTGGTCGCGATCTTTCTGCACATCGTCCTGCTGTTTTTTATCGGGCTCATGCTCCTCGCTGCAGCCTGGGACGTGACGCGCTTTACGATTCCCAACTGGCTCTGCGTAGCGGTCGCGATACTCTTTCCGGTCGCCGCCTTGCTCTCGGGCATGGGCTGGGAGCTGGCCGGACTGCATCTGCTCAGCGGCGTTCTGGCCTTCGTCCTGGGATTTGCGCTCTTTGCGACCGGCACGCTCGGTGGCGGCGATGCGAAACTCTTCGCGGCGGCCTCGCTCTGGTTCGCCTGGCCCGTGACGCTGGCCTATCTTTTCGCTCTGGTTCTCGCCGGCGGCGTCTTCGCCCTGGTCCTGCTGATCGTGCGGTATTCGGCACCGCATGCCGCAGCCCTGATCCGGCGCCATCATCCGGACTTCCGGACGCCGTCATTCCTGCGCGGCGAGACGCTGTTCTCGAAAGGCGCCCCGATTCCCTATGGAGTCGCTCTGGCCGCCGGCGTGCTCTGGGTTCTGCCGAACACGCATTTCTATGTGGTAGCCTGACACCACTCGAATTGCGGGTCGTCGGAAATTCAGTAGAAAAATCCGTTTAGTCCGCATTCTCCAAGTATAATTAACGCCACTTTGAGGAATTAAGCGTCTCCTCTCTAGCGTATTCGTGCGCCTGAGAGGTTTGAAGCGTCCCATGAACGCGGTCCGTATCGCCATCCTCGCCGCTGCCGCAATCGCTGCGATCGCGGTGGCCTTTTTCGTCAGACAGTCGATGAACGGCAATGACGGCCCCCAGACCGTACAGGTCCAGGAGCAGCGTCCCGCCGTTCGCGTTCTTGCCGCCCGCCGCGACCTCGCCATCGGCGACCGTGTCAGCGGCAGTGATTTCTACTGGCAGGCCTGGCCCGACGAGGCCGTCTCGCCGGGTTATGTCGTGGAAGGGCGCGGCCAGGACATGGAGGCCTTCGCGGGCTCCCTCGTCCGTGCCCCGATCAGCCAGGGCGAGCCCGTCACCGGCCGCCGTCTCGTCCAGCCGGGCGATGCCGGCTTCATGGCCGCCGTGCTCACGCCGGGCATGCGCGCCGTGGCCGTGCCGATCTCGGCCGAAACGGGCGCCGGCGGTTTCATCCTGCCGAACGACCGCGTCGACGTGATCGTCTCCTTCGAGGAAGAAACCGAAGGCCGCTCCTCGCGCCGCAATTACGTCGCCCACACCATCGTCGAGAATGCCCGCGTCCTGGCCATCGACCAGACCTTCGGCAGCTCCAATGACGAGGACGATGAGGGCGAGACCGTGATCGGCGAAACCGCCACGCTCGAACTGACGCCGGAACAGGCCCGTGCGGTCTCCCTGGCCGTCGCGCGCGGCGATATCCACCTGGTCCTGCGCAGCCTGACCGATGCCGGCGCCGACAATGGTCCGGTCCTGGTCTCCGGCGGCGATCCCGTCCCGGCTGCCCCGGCTCCGAGCTATGACGGCGACCGCCGTTCCCAGTCCGTAACCCTGATCCGCTATGGCCGCGCCCGCCAGGTCGCAATGGCCGGAGACGAGTGAGGAAAGTCGACATGATCCGCAGCCTTATCATTCTCGCAGCCTGCGCGTTGTCGACGCCCGTCGTCGCCGCGTCCGCGGCGGCCCAGGCGCCGGGAACCGAACGTGGCAACACGATGCAGGTCTATATCCGCGAACCGGGCAATGGTCCGGTCTCGGAAAGCCTCGATCTGCCGCTCGACAAGGCGGCCGTCATTCACCTGCCGGTCGATGTCGCCGACGTTCTGGTGACCAATACCGAAGTCGTCGATGCCGTCGTCCGCACGCCGCGCCGCGCCTACATCATGGGCATGGGCATCGGCCAGACGAATGCCTTCTTCTTCGACGCGGACGGCCAGCTCATCCTGGATCTCGATCTGCGCGTCGAGCGCGATCTCTCGCCGCTGCAGGAGAGCTTCGACCGCTTCCTGCCGAATGCTCGGGTGCGGGCCGAAGCCATGAATGATCACATCGTGCTGTCCGGCTCCGTGCCGAGCGCGGCCGATGCCGACGCTGCCCTGCGCATCGCGCAGCGCTGGGTCGACGATCCCGATCACATCCTGTCCATGCTGAATATCGAGGCGCGCGAGCAGGTCATGCTCAAGGTCCGCATCGTCGAGATGCAGCGCACCATCGTCCGTCAGCTGGGCGTCAACCTGTCCGCCTCCGGCGCCTCCGGCGAGTTCGACTTCGCCGTGGCCACCGAGCCGGCCTTCTCGCGGGTGGGCCGCTTTCTGGGCGGTACCAGCGCGGCGGTCGACTGGGTCAGCGGCAATGGTCCGAACGGCATCACCGACGTGACCACCCTGCTGCAGGCGATGGAACGCGTCGGCCTGGTCCGCACGCTGGCCGAGCCGAACCTGACCGCGATCACGGGCGAAAGCGCCAATTTCCTCGCGGGTGGCGAATTCCCGGTTCCCACCGGCCGCGACCGCGACGGCAACATCATCATCGAGTACAAGCCCTTCGGCGTCGGCCTCGGCTTCACCCCGGTCGTGCTGTCGGAAGGCCGTATCAGCCTGCGCATCTCGACCGAGGTGTCAGAACTGACCAGCCAGGGTTCGCTGACCTTCGGGTCCAACCAGGTCACCGACGATGAAGGCAATGTCATCGGCACGGTGCCCGGCCTGACGGTTCCCGCGCTGAACGTAAATCGCGCCGAGACCACGGTCGAACTGCCCTCCGGCGGCAGCCTGGTCCTGGCCGGCCTGATCCAGGAAGAGACGCGCCAGAATCTCGACGGCGTTCCGGGCGTGCAGAACCTGCCTGTGCTGGGTTCGCTGTTCCGCTCGCGCGATTTCGAGAACCAGGAAACCGAACTGGTGGTTCTGGTCACGCCTTACCTGGTCGATCCGGCCAATCCGAACGACCTGCAAACGCCGGTGGACGGGTACCAGAACGCGAATGAAGCGTCGGCCCTGCTCTTCAACCGCATCAACCGCGCCTATTCGGTGCCCGGTTCGGACACGGGCGACCGTGGCTGGTCGGGTCCGGTCGGCTTCCTGTTCGAGTAGTGGAGGTGGATATGGTGGCACAGAAAAAGATTCTCGGCGCAATCGCCGGACTGACCTGCCTGGCTGCGCTGTCCGCGTGCGCCACGACGGGACCCGAGCAGGCGGCCCTGCCGCAGGCCAGCGCCGTCGCGGAAACCTACCGCGCCGAATTCGCGGTCGATCCGCGCGATAACGGCCTGACCTGGGCCCAGGAAGGCGTGCTTGCCGCTGTCGCGGCCGAATACAAGGCCCGCGGTCACGGCCCGCTCGTGATCAGCTATCCGCAGGGCGCCGGCAACGAGGACGCCGCGATCGGTGCGATCGCCGAAGCCCGCAATTTCTTCTACGACCGCGGTATCGACTGGCGGAACATCACCGGCGGCGCCTATGACGCGCGCGGCCGTGAGCAGGGCGCGCTGGTGTTCAGCTTCACGCGCTATGCCGCCGTCGCACCGGAATGCGGAAACTGGGACAATCTGGCCCGCAATCCGGGGAATAACCGGCACAGCAATTTCGGCTGCACGCTGGCTGCCAACCTGGCCGCCACGGTTGCCGATCCGCGCGATCTGATCGCGCCAAGAACGATGGAAACCCCCGATGCAGGACGCCGCCAGACGGTGATCGAGCTCTATCGCAGCGGTGAATCTACCGCCAGCGAGCGCAGCGATCACGAGAGTGGCGCCGTGTCCAATGTGTCGAACGACTAGGGGTGAAAGGAGCGATTATGGCTGACGCAAACCGTGCTCTGAAGCAGGATCCGCTGCTGGAAAACGACGATCCCTTCCTGGACGCCGACGATGTCGAGCGCCTCATGCTGGGCGAGGCCGTGGCGGACGATACCGAATTCGCCGGCGAGGACGATACCGAGTTCACGGATACGCCGATGAACCAGTCGCCCTTCGGTGCCGAGGCGGCCGAAAGCAACGCGGCCGAAGCGGCTGACGCGGCCGACTATGTGGACGAGACGGTCGAGGCTCATGACTCCGATCCCTTCTCCGACGAGGCCGAGCTCGAAGAGACCGGCTATGTCGAGGAGGCCGAGGACGGCGAGATCACCAATCCGCTCTTCGCCGAGCTGCAGGAGGAACTCGCTTCCGTGCACGGCAGCGAGGCGCTCTACGGCGAGGTCGACAGCGACGTGCCGGACCAGCCGGTCCCGCGCATCACGGTTGCGGCCTTCTGCGAGCGTCCGGAAACCGGCGCCCTGGTGCAGAGCGCGGCAGAAGACCGCCGTCTCGCCAAGGCCACGGTGAGCGTCGATATGGGCGGTCTGCCGGCTGCGATCGAACGCTATTACGACGCCTCCACACCGAACCTGCTGATCATCGAGAGCGGCATGCGCGGCCGTACCCTGTTCGACCAGCTCGAAGAGCTGGCCGGCGTGTGCGATGCGGACACCAAGGTCATCATCGTCGGCGCTGCCAACGATATCGCGCTCTATCGCGAGCTGATGAAGCGCGGCGTCAGCGAGTACATGGTGCCGCCGATGTCGCCGCTGCACCTGATCCGGACCATTTCCGAACTCTTCCTCGATCCGGACCAGCCTTTTGCAGGAAAATCCATCGCCTTCGTCGGCGCCAAGGGCGGCGTCGGGTCCTCGACCATCGCGCACAACTGCGCCTGGGCGATGACCGAGGGCATCCAGTCCGATGCGGTTCTGGTCGATCTCGACCTGTCCTTCGGCACGGCCGGCCTGGACTTCAACCAGGACCCGGCCCAGACGCTGGGCGACGCCCTGGTCGAGCCGGATCGTCTCGACGATGCGCTGCTGGACCGTCTCCTGGTCCGCTGCACGGACCGCCTGAGCCTGTTTTCGGCCCCGGCCACGCTCGACAAGGACTGGGACTTCGCGCCGACGGACTATCAGACCGTGATCGAGAAGGTTCAGCGTCAGGCGCCTTTCGTGGCCCTCGACCTGCCGCACACCTGGTCGCCCTGGGTCCGCCAGACCCTGCTGACGGCCGACCAGGTCGTGGTCACTGTGACGCCGGATCTCGCTTCGCTGCGCAATGCCAAGAACCTGTTCGACCTCGTCGCCACGGCGCGCCCGAACGACGAGCCGCCGAAAGTCGTGATCAACATGGCCGGCATGCCGAAGCGCCCGGAAATCCCGGTCAAGGATTTCGCCGATGCGCTGGGTGTGCAGCCGGCCCTGGTCCTGCCCTTCGAGCCGATGCTGTTCGGCAAGGCGGCCAATAACGGCCAGATGATCACCGAGCTCGATCCCAAGTCCAAGGCGGCAGAGGGCTTCGCGCACCTCGCCGGCGCGGTGACCGGCCGGGCTCCGGCGGTCACGCGCAAGCGGTCCTTCTTCTCGAAGATGTTCGGAGGCTAGTAGGCGATGTTCGGCAAACGGGCCGGAGGACCCACGGCAAGACCCGCCAGGCCGGCGCCGCCCCCCGCGGCGCCCAAGCCCGAGGCTCGTTCCGACGCTGGCGCCGAGCGCCAGCGTCCGCCTGCCTCTGCCGAAGCCCCGGCCAAGCCGGCCGCGCCGAAACCGGCACCCAAGCCTGCAGCCGCTCCTGTTGCTGCGAAACCGAGCGCTGCCGATCGCCTGCAGCAAAAGCCTGCCGACCGGAAGACGGGCAGGGTGGCCGATCCGGGCAATCGCTCGGAAGAATACTATGCGATCAAGACGACGATCTTTAACGCCCTGATCGACACCATCGATCTGGGGCAGCTGGCGCGCCTGGACCAGGACACCGCCGCCGAGGAGATCCGTGACATCGTCACCGAGATCATCTCGATCAAGAACGTCGCCATGTCGATCGCCGAGCAGGAACAACTGCTCCAGGACATCTGCAACGACGTTCTCGGTTTCGGCCCGCTCGAGCCATTGCTCGCGCGCGACGACATCGCCGATATCATGGTCAACGGTGCCGACGACGTCTTCATCGAAGTCAACGGCAAGGTCGAGAAGACGAATATCCGCTTCCGCGACAACGGCCAGCTGATGAATATCTGTCAGCGCATCGTGAGCCAGGTCGGCCGCCGCGTCGACGAGAGCTCGCCGATCTGTGACGCCCGCCTGATGGACGGCTCGCGTGTCAACGTGATCGCACCGCCGCTGGCGCTGGACGGTCCCACGCTGACCATTCGTAAGTTCAAGAAAGACAAGCTGACCATGCAGAACCTGGTGGAGTTCGGCTCCGTCACGCCGGAAGGCGCCAAGGTTCTCTCCATTATCGGGGCCAGCCGCTGTAACGTTCTGATCTCCGGCGGTACCGGTTCGGGCAAGACGACCCTGCTGAACTGCATGACCGGCTTCATCGAGGAAGACGAGCGCGTGGTGACCTGTGAGGACGCCGCGGAACTGCAGCTCCAGCAGCCGCACGTGGTGCGTCTGGAAACCCGTCCGCCGAACCTGGAAGGCCAGGGTCAGGTGACGATGCGGGACCTGGTCAAGAACTGTCTGCGTATGCGCCCGGAACGGATCATCGTCGGCGAGGTGCGTGGCCCGGAGGCGTTCGACCTCCTGCAGGCCATGAACACCGGTCACGACGGCTCGATGGGTACGCTGCACGCCAACTCGCCGCGCGAAGCCATGTCGCGTATCGAATCCATGATCACCATGGGCGGCTACAACCTGCCGGCCACGACGATCCGCGAGATGATCGTCGGATCGATCGACGTGATCATCCAGGCCGCGCGCCTGCGCGACGGTTCGCGGAAAATCACTCACATCACGGAAGTGGTCGGCATGGAAGGCGAGGTCATCGTCACCCAGGACCTCTTCCTCTACGAAATGCAGGGCGAGGATGCGGACGGCAAGATCGAGGGCCGTCACGTCTCCACCGGTATCGCCCGTCCGAAATTCTGGGATCGTGCCCGCTACTTCGGCATGGAGCGCGAGCTCGCCCACGCACTCGACGCCTCGGAGGCCTGACCATGAATGGTGATCTCGCATTCATTCTTGCCGCAGCCGCAGCCTTCGTGGCGGTCGGCGGTGTCGGCTGGGTGGCGGTAGGCGCTGCCGGCGACGGGGCCAATCGCAAGCGCGTCCAGCGCGCGGTGGGTGGTCGCGGCGAAAACGGCGGCCGCGGGCGCCGTGCCAATACTGCGCTCGACCAGGCGGCCCAGCGCAAGCGTCAGGTCCAGGAATCCCTCAAGGACATCGAGGCGCGCCAGAAGGACAAGAAAAAGAAATCCGTCACGCTGAAGGCGCAGATCCAGCAGGCCGGCATGAGCTTCACGCCGACGACCTTCTGGATGGTCTCCGCCGGTATCGGCATTGCGGGCGTGCTGATCGCTTTCCTGACCGGACAGAACATGCTCGTGACACTGGCAATCGGTGTGATCGGTGGCCTCGGCCTGCCGCGCTGGTGGCTCGGCTTCCTGCGCGGGCGCCGGCAGAAGCAGTTCACGGCGGAATTCGCCAACTCGCTGGACGTGATCACGCGGGGCGTGAAGTCCGGCCTGCCGCTCAACGAGTGTCTCAAGATCATCGCCACGGAAAGCCCGGATCCGGTGCGGACCGAATTCGCCAAGCTGGTCGAGGGTATCGCGGTCGGCGTCGAGCTGGCGGACGGTCTCGACCGCATGTGCGAGCGCATGCCGCTGCCCGAGCTGAACTTCTTCCGCACGGTTCTGGTCATCCAGCAGAAGACCGGCGGTAACCTGGCCGAGACGCTGGGCAATCTCTCCATCGTGCTGCGTTCGCGCAAGATGATGCGCGAGAAGATCAGCGCCCTGTCGTCCGAGGCAAAGTCCTCGGCCGCCATCATCGGCTCGCTGCCGCCGGGCGTGCTCGGCATCGTCTACGCCACCACGCCCTCCTATATGAGCCAGATGTTCACCCACCCGACGGGGCAGCTGATGCTGCTGGGCGGGGTGACCTGGATGGCGATCGGTATTTTCGTCATGCGCGGCATGATCAACTTCAAGATCTGAGGCCTTCATGTTCGGCATCGGCTTTACCGAAGTACGCGATTTCCTGACCGACCCGGAATCCCTGATTGCGCTGGTCTCGGCGGTGCTCGTCTTCGCGACCATCGTCACGCTGACCTCGCCCGCTTTCAGCGGCGACAAGCTCGACAAGCGGATCAAGGGCGTCCAGAACCGCCGCGAAGAGCTCAAGCGCAAGAGCCGCGAGGCGATGGAGCACGAGGCGGCCGCCAAGGGCCGGGGCTCGATCCGCGAGGTCGAGGCCAAGGGCCTGATGCGTCAGGTCGTGGACTCGCTGAACCTGCAGAAGGCGTTCGAGGACCCCGCCCTGCAGGACAAGCTGCAGCAGGCCGGCCTGCGCGGCCAGCGTCCGACGGTGACCTTCTACTTCTTCCGCCTGCTCTCGCCGATCATCCTCTTCGCGGGGGCGCTGTTCTACGTCTTCTACGTCAATGATTTCGGCCTGCCGACGATCACGCGGATCTGTTTCTCCTTCGGCCTCGGCCTTCTGGGATATTACGCGCCGAACCTCTATCTGCAGAACCTCGCCTCCAAGCGTCAGCAATCGATCATGGGCGCCTTCCCGGATGCGCTCGACCTGCTGCTGATCTGTGTGGAATCGGGCATGTCGATCGAAGCCGCCTTCCACAAGGTTTCCAACGAGGTGGGGTCGCAATCGGTGGAACTGGCCGAGGAACTCTCGCTGACCACGGCGGAGCTGTCCTATCTCCAGGACCGGCGCGTGGCCTATGAAAACCTGGCCAAGCGGACCAATCACCCCGGCGTCAAGGCGGTGTGTACCTCGCTGATCCAGGCCGAGCGCTACGGTACCCCTCTGGGACAGGCACTGCGCGTCATGGCCAAGGAAAACCGGGACATGCGCCTGGCCGCGGCCGAGAAGAAAGCGGCCTCGCTGCCGGCCAAGCTGACCGTGCCGATGATCGTCTTCTTCCTGCCCGTCCTGTTCGTCGTCATCCTCGGCCCGGCCATCATCAGCATCAATAGCATGTGACGAATCCGTTCTGGCGCGTTACTTGAATAACGCGTTGCATGCTGAACAGGTGGACCGACTCCATGTTTTCCCGTCGCAAGTCAGGGGAAAAGCTGCGCGAAGAGATCCGCGCTGCCGATCTCGCCGTCGGCGAGGCGATGGAAGCGCTTGACCGCGACGATGCCGACGAGGCCCGCCGCCGGCTCAACGAAGCTCCCAAGACCCATTACGCCGATATGGGCTGGAAGGTTGGCCTCGCCAGCGCGATGATCGACCTGAAATCCGGCAGGCGTAAGAACGGCATGCAGCGCCTGATCGCCGTCTGCTCGCGTCTGGACGACACTTCGCTGTCCCAGGACGACAAGAATTATCTGCGTCTCTACGCCCTCTATCGCGGCGCCGAATTGTCCAAGGACGGGCGCGCGCCGGCGGAGCTGCGCGATCTGGTCGAGGATTTCCGTTTCGACCACACCCTGGTGACGCCGCTCCTGCGCAAGGACTTCCCGCTCAAGAAGGTGGAAGACCTGGAGGCCGCGCCGCCGCCTCCGCCGCCACCACCACCGCCGCCCCCTCCGCCGGAAGCGGACGAGGAATAGGGCCGAGCCTCCACTCTTTCCTGGAATCGCGAACATGCCGATACAGGCGCCTCAGACTGGGAGGTGCCGATGGCGCATGAGCATGATTTTATCACGAAAGTGGTCTGGACCGGCGATCGCGGCGAGGGCACGCGGCGCTACAAGGGCTACGACCGCACCTGGAGCATCGAGACGCCCGGCAAGCCGGTCGTGCACTGCTCCAACGATCCCATGCTCGGCGGCGACCCCGGTCTGCACAATCCTGAAGACCTGCTCGTCTCGGCGGTCTCGGCCTGCCACATGCTCTGGTATCTCCACCTCGCCAGCAATGCCGGCATCGTTGTGCACGGCTATAGCGACGAGCCCGTCGGCACCGGCGAGAGCGAGCCGGACGGGACCGGCCGTTTCGTGAAGCTCACCCTGCGCCCCACAATCACCCTCGCGCCCGGCAGCGATGCGGCGAAGGCCGACGCCATCCACGCCGAAATCCACCGCCATTGCTTCATCGCACGCTCGGTGAATTTCCCGGTGGAATGGGAGGCAACCTATCTGGAAGGGTAGGTGCGCCTAGTCCGCCGTCACGGCGTCGTAGCGGCGGCGCGTGGTCAGCATGGCGCGGATATAGGCCATGTTGGCTTCGGCCATCTCTTCGGTGACATCGATGCGGGCGATGTTTTCCGCTTCGTCGAAACGGCCCTGGAGGGCGATGACGAGGGCGAGGTTCTGGCGCACGGCCGGATCGGCACCCGGGCGGATCATGGCTTCGCGCAGCATGCGCTCGGCCGTCGCAGGCTCTCCGGCGGCCACATAGGACAGGGCGAGATTGGACAGGACCGACGGCTGGCCCGGTTCCAGGTTCAGCGCATCGCGGAAGGCCGTGCGGGCGGCGTCGGTCTGGCCGGCCTGCTCGAGCGCGATGCCCAGTGCATTGGCCGTCTGCCAGTCGGACGGATTAAGCTGGCGGGCGCGCTGCAGCGGTTCGATCGCGGACGCGCCGCGGCCCGAGGCGGCTGCGGCCATGCCGTAGGCCAGCAGGAGATCGGTATTGTCCGGATGCAGGGCGAGAGTCTGGCGCGCGATATCGGCGGCGCGGCTATGATTGCCTAGCCGGCGCAGCGCGATGGAAAGCTCCACCGCGGCTTCCAGATCCGACGGGTTGAGATCATAGGCTTCGGCCCAGAAGGCGGCCTGTGACAGCAGGTCCTGGCTGCGAATCGCCTCACGCTCGGCGGCGGAGGCCGGAACGATCGTATTGTCGTTCATCTGGTCGATGACGGCCTGCTCTTCCTCCGTCGGCGCCGTAGTCGCGCAGGCGGCCAGAAGGAGGGCCGAAATCGGAGCGGCGATGAAAATGGAGCGCATGCTTGCCACCGGGTTACTGTCGGGTCGGCTTGAATCTGCGCAATTGCGGTCAAGAATGAGTTAATTCACCGCCCTTCTCGAGGCGACGCGAAAGAGGATGCTGCCATGACGACCCTTCTGACTTCCGCCCAAGATGCCCGAACGGTCCGGCTGGTCATGAGCGGAGAGGCCGATTCGGTGGTTTCGAGCCTGCCCGGGGAGCATCGCTCCCTGGCTGCAGGATTTGCCGGAAAGCCCGGTCAGGTCGTGCTCCTTCCCGCGGGCGGGGAGGCCGATGCGTTGATGGGGGTCGGGGGTGGCGAGGACGCCTTCGCACTCGGTGCCGGCGCCAAGGCCTTGCCGGCGGGCGCCTGGCAGTGGACGCATCTTCCCCGGACGATCGACCCGACGGTGGCGGCGACGGCCTGGGCCCTGGGCGGTTACGACTTCACCCTGTTCAAAGCGGCCGAGCGCGAGCCGGCGCAGCTGGTTCTGCCGGAGGATGCCGACGCCGAGGAGGCGCGCATCATTTCCGGGTCGGTCGCCCTGACCCGCGATCTCGTCAATACGCCGGCGGACAAGATGGGTCCGGAGGGGCTTGAAAACGCCTTCCGCGAACTGGCAGACCAGTTCGGCGCCCAGATCAGCGTGGTGCGCGGCGACGACCTTCTGGCCCAGAACTATCCGATGATCCATGCCGTCGGCCGCGCGGCGGGAGAGGCGCCGCGCCTGCTGGAGCTGGAATGGGGCGATGAAAACCATCCCCGCCTGGCGATCGTCGGCAAGGGCGTGTGCTTCGACAGTGGCGGTCTCGACATCAAGGCGGCTCAGTTCATGCGCCTGATGAAGAAGGATATGGGCGGCTCGGCCAATGCGATGGGTCTGGCCCGCATGGTGATGGCGGCCCGTCTGCCCGTGCGTCTGCACCTGCTGGTTCCTGCGGTGGAGAACGCGATCGGGGCCGGTGCCTTCCGTCCCGGCGACGTACTGCCCTCGCGCAAGGGTCTGACCGTAGAGGTCGACAATACCGATGCGGAAGGCCGTCTCGTCCTGGCCGATGCGCTCGCCAGGGCGACCGAGCACGATGTCGATCTCCTGCTCGACTTCGCGACGCTGACCGGGGCGGCCCGCGTCGCGCTGGGGCCGGAGGTTGCGCCCTTCTACACCGATGACGACATGCTCGCCGCGGACATTTCCGCAGCTGGCCTCAAGGTCGAGGACCCGGTCTGGCGCATGCCGCTCTGGAAGGGATACGAGACCGATATCGACGGCGAGATTTCCGATCTTGTGAATTCGACCACCATGCCCATGGCCGGCTCGATCACGGCGGCCCTTTTCCTGCGCCGCTTCGTCGGCGATGCGACCTGGGCCCATTTCGACATTTTTGCCTGGAATCCGAAGGCGCGTCCCGGACGTCCCAAGGGCGGCGACATGCATGCGGCGCGGGCCGTTTACCAAATGCTCAAGGAGCGCTTCCAGAATTAGCCTTCGCCCGGGCGCCCGCCCGCTGGCGCGAAGGTTATGACGGGAGTAGGCTTTGATGGCGTCGCAGGCGATGACATCGCTTGAGATGATGCGGCTCGTCTCCACCGATGCGGTGCGAGGCGCGACTGCGGATCTGACGGCGCGCCAGTTCGCTCTCCTGCTCTCGGTCTTCATGAAGCCCGGGCCTCATGCCGTGCGCGATCTGGCCCGTTCGCTCGACCTGCCCAAGCCTGCCGTGACGCGGGCCCTGGACGTGCTGGAGCGTCAGGGCCTGGTCCGGCGCAAGCGGGACAAGGCCGACAAGCGTGAGGTCTCGGTCCACCGGACTGTCAAAGGGGCCGTGTTTCTGTACGATTACGGCGAAACCGTCGCCCAGAGAGCCGAGGAAACCCGCCAATGTCCGAACTGGATCCCCGCCTCACGCCCGCCCGGTCCGATCTTGCGGCTTCGCACCTCAAGGGGCGCGTAGAGGCCGAGCGCTTCGTGGAGCCCGTCGACTGGCAGGCCCGCATCTCCGCCGCGCCGATCCGCCGCTCTCCGGCGCCGGACGGTGCCATGGACGACCAGGTGCTCGCCGGCGAGGTCTTCGCCGTGCTCGATGAGCGCGATGGCTGGGGCTGGGGCTGGTCGCGGGCGGACGGCTATGTCGGCTGGGTCGAGCTGGCCGGTTTCGACCGCGAAATCCTGCCGGTCGACCGCCGCGTTACCGCCCTGCGCACCTATGCTTTCTCCAGGCCCGATATCAAGGCGGCTCCCAACCATCTGCTCAGCCTGAATGCCGGCTTCGCAGCCGGCCGCCGGGAGGGGCGGTTCGTCGAGGCGCAGGGGCTCGGCTGGGTGATCGAGGCGCATACGGCACCGGCAGACGAGACCGCGCCGGATTTCGTCGCCGTGGCAGAGGCCTATCTCGCCGCGCCCTATCTGTGGGGCGGCAAGGAGAGTCTGGGGCTGGACTGTTCCGGTCTCGTGCAGATGGCGCTGTGTGCGTCCGGCATCGATTGCCCGCGCGATGCGGACCAGCAGGAAGCCTTCCTCCAGAAGGCCTGGCGTACCGTGACCGACGACCCCGAACGCGTGCGCGGCGATATCGTGTTCTGGCCCGGCCATGTCGGCATTATGACCGATAGCGAATTCTTCCTGCACGCCAATGCGGGTTTCATGGACGTGACGCTGGAGCCTTTCGTGGAGGCTGAGCGACGCATCCGCGAGGCCGAGAATCCGGTGCGCACCATCGTCCGGCCGGTCTGACCGCAGCAAGCTTCACCGGTCATCAGACAAGAAAAAACCCCGGATCGGCGATCCGGGGTTTTCCGTGTCTGACGCGGGCCCGCGCGGACCGGCCATTATTCCTGGTCGGTGTCGTCCTCGAGCGCCTCGGCCGGAGCCTCTTCCTCGATTTCCGTCGCCGGAACCGTGGCGGCTTCATCGGCCATGGCTGCAGCGTCGTCCATCGTCTCGCCGGAAGCCTCTTCCATCGTCTCTTCCGGAGCCGGCGGCTCGGGAAGCGGCAGCGGGTTGGCCGACAGGCTGCGCAGATAGGCGACCAGGTCGGCACGGGCTTCCTCGTCGCTCAGGCCGCGGAAGGACATCGCCGTGCCCGGCGCATAGCTGTTCGGGCTCTCGATGAAGTGGTTGAGCGCGTCATAGGTCCACTCGCCGCCCAGACCTTGCAGGGCTGCGGAGTAGTTGAAGCCGTCGTGGCTCGCGATGGTGGCGCCGACGACGCCCCAGAGGTTCGGGCCGACGCCGTTCGCGCCACCTTCCTCGAAGGTGTGGCATGCGGCACAGCGGCGCGCGACACGCTCGCCATTGCCGGCATCGGCGGCTGCGAGCAGGACGGCGAAGTCGACCGGCTCTTCCTCGACGACGGTGGCACCGGCGCCGGATTCGATCGCTGCCCAGTCCACCGGATAGGCAGTATTCTCGGCGGTCAGCTCCTCGGCCGCGTGCGACGGGACGAGCATGTGACCCAGTTCGGTGATCAGCAGGACGACGAGGACCGCACCGATCAGAACGCCGAAGATTTTGTTCCAGAAGAGATCGCCCATAGACGCCCCCAAATTCAAGCCAGTCGAAGATCGGGCCAGTGTTTGGCACGCGCCGCGCGTACAGGCAACAGCGGAGCGCTCTAGAATGCATGCGTAATCGCGCCGCACGTGAAATCGGCGTCCGGGCTCACCCGTCTGGTCCCGTCATGCCATGAGGCGTGGCGCAAAAATCACACCTGCGGCGACGGGGCTGCGATTTGGCAGTCGCGCCCAGATACTGCCTTGAATCGGGCTCATTCGAGGGCCATCTGCCTTAGCGAAGCGCGCATAGGGCGCGTTTGACATTACAACAATGTAAGGTAGAAAAATGATCCGTACGGCTCTGGTTGCCTCCCTTTCCGTTCTCGCTCTCACCGCCGGCGCCCAGGCGCAGGAAGAGGGCAAGTACACGCTTGGTGCGGGCTATGAGCGTATCGATTTCGACGGTGTCGATCTCGATACGGTCGTCTTCCGCGGCGGCTATGATTTCAGCGAATATTTCGGTGTCGAAGGCCAGGTGAATATTGGCCTCGGCGATGAGAGCGTGACCGTCGGTGCCGTCACCGGCGATGTCAGCCTCGACTATGCCGCCGGCCTGTTCGGCGTCTTCCGCCCGTACTCCACCGACAACGGCAATGTCTTCATCCGCGCCGGCTACACGACCGCGCAGGTCGATGCCAGCGCCGCCGGTTTCTCCGTCAGCGAAGATGAAGACGGCTGGGCCTATGGCGTCGGCGGCGAATACTTCTTCGACGGCGTCAACGGCGTGCGCTTCGACTACACCCGCTTTGATTACGATGCCGGTGCCGAAGCCGACGTGTACGGTGTGTCCTATGTTCGCCGCTTCGGTGGCTAGGCATCCGCATCGCGGATAACCGTCCGGAGAAGGGCTGCGCCATGGCGCAGCCCTTTTCTTTTGCGCGCCTGCAACTTCGCCTGGACGAACACGTCGCCGCGCCAGCGGGCGTCAGATCTTCCCGTCGACCCAGAGTTCGGCGAGGCGGCGGGCGATCGCGATGGAATCGGGCAGGGCGCTGTCCGCATGCGTGCCGGCCAGCATGCGCCGGACGTCTTCGCGGCTGAACCAGCGGGCCTGTTCCAGCTCGTGCGTGTCGATCTCGATCGTGGCTTCCAGCGTGGGAGCGACCATGCCGATCATGAGCGATGAAGGGAAAGGCCAGGGCTGGGCCATGACATAGCGCGTGCCGGCGATATCGACCTTGATACCGGCCTCCTCCTCGAGCTCCCGGGCACAGGCTTCCTCAAGCGTCTCGGACGGTTCCACGAAGCCGGCGAGCGCTGACCACATCGTCGGCGGCCAGGAGGCCTGGCGGCCGAGCAGGCATTTGTCGCCCTGGGTGGCCAGCATGATCACGACCGGATCGACGCGGGGGAAATGCTCGGCCTGACAGCCGGGGCAGACGCGCCGCGTGCCGCCGGACTTGACCTCGGTGGCATGGCCGCACACCGCGCAGAAGCCGTGGCGCGCATGCCAGGCGAGCAGGGATTTGCCGTAGCTGAAAATGGCGGCTTCGTCGTGCGACAGGCCCATGGCCGCCCCGCGCGCATCCGCGGTGACGACGCCCGGAGGCGGCATGGTGTTCGGCAGCAGCCCGGCGGCGAAACAGGGTGACCCCTTGTAATGTCCGAGGAAGACGCGGGTCGGCGAGAGGTCGAGATCCTCGATCTCCGCACGCCGGAACCAGAACAGATTGCCGTCCGGCTGCAGCAGCGGATCGCCGGACTGGAGCGCCATCCACCAGCCTTCATCGCCCTCCATCAGCGCCTGGACGCGGTCCTCGTCGCGGCGCAGCCGGTCGCCGCGATCCAGCGGCGAGCCGGCGAAAACGAGGGGATGGGTATCGGCGAGCAGAGTACGGTCGTTCATGGGGAAATTCCGCGGCAGCTAGCACTGGCAGGCGTGTCAGACTCGCACTTTGACGAAGGGCCAGCAAGCGGTCGGTGAAGTGCTCCCGGGCCGGGATGACTAGAGCTCGAATTGCTCGCCGTGTCCGGGAATATCGCAGGTCCAGCCGAGCGTCTCCTCGATCCGGTCGCGCATGGCCCGGGCTGCTGCAGGCTCGCCGTGCACGAGGAAGGTCCGGCGCGGCGGCCGGCTGAACGTGCCCAGCCAGGCCATCAGCCCGTCCGCATCGGCATGGGCGGACAACATGGGCAGATCGGCGATCTCGGCCTCGATGGGAATGGTGCGACCGTGAATCCGGATTTCGTCGGCGCCGGCGAGAATGGCGGCGCCTGGCGTGCCGGGGGCCTGGAATCCGGAGAAGAGGACCGTGTTGCGGGCATCGGGCGCATAGGTCTTGAGGTGGTGCTGGACCCGTCCACCCGTAACCATGCCCGAGGCGGCGATGATGACCTTGGGCATGGGGTCGCTGGTCAATTGCTTGGAACGCTCGGCATCGCGCACATACTCCACGATCCCGCCCATCTCGCGGGCATCCTCGACGCTGAGCCGGTGCTCGTCGAAATGACGGCGCAACAGGTCCGAGGCGTCGATCGCCATCGGGCTGTCCAGATGGACGCCGACCGAGCGTAGCTTGCCGGCCGTCTTCAGACGCCAGAGATAGTAGATCAGCAATTGCGCCCGGCCGACGGCGAAGGACGGGATGATCACCGTGCCGCCGCGCCGCACCGTGCGCTCGATGACCTGCTCGAGCAGGTCGCAGGCATTGCGCTGACCGTGCAGCCGGTCGCCATAGGTGGTCTCCAGCAGGAGATAGTCGGCGTCGCCGGCAGGCTCCGGGTCGGGCATGATCGGGTCGCCATAGCGGCCCAGATCGCCGGAGAAGAGAATGCGGCGGCCATTCCAGTCCAGCTGCAGGGTGGCGGCGCCCAGAATGTGGCCGGCTTGACGGCAGGTCAGCTCAGCACCGCCGGGCATGGGGTGCGGTGTGCCGAACTCGACCGGCCTGAAAGACGACATGGCATCCTTCGCATCCTGCTCGGTGTAGAGCGGCCGCGCAGGGTGGTGCCGGCTGAAGCGTTTCCGGTTGGCGTATTCCGCATCGCGCTCCTGCAGATAGCCGCTATCGGTCAGCAGGATCTCGCACAGATCCTCCGTCGGCGGGGTGCAGTAGATCTCGCCGCCATAGCCGTCGCGGATCAGGCGGGGGATATAGCCGGAATGATCGAGATGAGCGTGGGAAAGGGCGACCGCATCGATATTGCGCGGCGAAACGCCGAACTTGCCCCAGTTGCGCGTCCGGATGTCGCGACGACCCTGGAACAGTCCGCAATCGAGCAGGATGCGCGTATCCTCCGACTCGATCAGATGACGCGACCCGGTCACGGTACCGGCAGCGCCCAGGAAGGTGAGGCTCATTTCGGTCACGGGCCTATCCCTTTGACATTGCGGGAATAGCAGCCCGCAGGCACAGACTTTAGCAGGCGCCGCCGCGGTGGGGCATGCGCCCTTGCGACACAGGTCCGCGCGGCGGGCAGGATTGAAGAATGAACTTGCATTTGAGAATGAGTCGCAAATAATCCGGTCCCAGGAGGAGTTGCCATGTCATTCAAGCCCGCATCCGAACCCGCGCCCGCCGGCCTCGCCCATCATGCCGGAATGGCCGTAAGGGACTGGCTGGAAACCCAGTCCCGGATCACGCGCTACTGGCGCGACGTGCTGATGGAGAGCGGCGGCGACGACGCGTTGATCGGTGCCCTCGACGACCATGCCGCGTTTCTCGATGCGGCGGCCCGTCTCGGCGAAGGCAAAATACAGCAGACGCAATGATGCCGCGTCTTGCGTCGGGCGTCCCGGCACGCGATATATGAAGGCGGAAGGTCGGCTGTGGACGAGTGCCTCGCCAACCCGGTCAGGTCCGGAAGGAAGCAGCCGTAACGAGTTTCCGCTCGGGTCGCTGTCCGGCCTTCCACCTCACGCTGCGTGCCCGAGCAACCCGAAGAGCCCTCATGGACGATACGCCGCTCCCCAATGAAGACGCAGGAGCGACGGAAGCCCTCATGCCGGGCCTCGATCTTCCGGCCGACGATCCGGGCTATCAGGTCTTGGCGCGCAAATACCGCCCGGACACGTTCGAAGACCTGATCGGCCAGGACGCCATGGTGCGGACCCTGACCAATGCCTTTGCGGCCGGCCGGATCGCCCATGCCTACATGCTCACCGGTGTGCGCGGCGTCGGCAAGACGACGACGGCCCGCCTGATCGCACGTGCGCTCAACTTCGACACCGACGAGATCGACGCGCCGTCCATGGATCTGGGGCAGCGCGGCCGGCATTGCGATGCGATCGCGCGCTCGGCCCATGTCGACGTGATGGAGATGGACGCCGCCTCGCGGACCGGCGTCAACGATATCCGCGAAATCCTCGACGGTGTGCGCTATGCGCCGGTCTCCGCGCGCTACAAGGTCTACATCATCGACGAGGTCCACATGCTGTCGACCTCGGCCTTCAATGCGCTCCTGAAGACGCTCGAGGAACCGCCCGAGCACGCCAAGTTCATCTTCGCGACGACGGAAATCCGCAAGGTTCCCGTGACCGTGCTGTCCCGTTGTCAGCGTTTCGATCTCAAGCGGATCGACCGCGAGGTCCTCACCGACCATCTGGAAAACATCTGCGGCAAGGAAAACGCGTCCGTGGAGCGCGAGGGGCTGTCCCTGATCGCGCGCGCCGCGGAGGGTTCCGTGCGCGATGCGCTCTCCCTGCTCGATCAGGCCATCGTCCAGGGCAGTGACGCAGATGGCCCCGTCAGCGCGCCGCAGATCCGCGACATGCTGGGCCTGGCCGACCGGGCGCGGGTGCTGGACCTGCTGGAGCATGCGCTCGCAGGCCGCACCGCCGAGGCGCTCGACGAGCTGGCCTCGCTCTATGATGCCGGCGGCGATCCTGTGGTGATCACGCGGGACCTGCTGGACTATGTCCACGCCACATCGCGCGTGAAGGCGGCCGGTCCCGATGCCGATCTCGGCGAGGCAGCCGATACCGTTGCGCGGATCGTGGCGCTGTCGGAAGCCCAGAGTCTGGGGCAGTTGACCCGGCTCTGGAAAATCCTGCTCACCGGGCTGGACGATGTGCGCAATGCGCCGGACCCGCTGCCGGCCGCGGAGATGACGCTCCTGCGTCTGGCTGCGGCGGCGACCATGCCCCCGCCGGAAGAGGCCGCTCGCATCCTGGCCGCCATGCCGACAGCACCAGCCACTGAAGCGACGCCAGGACAGGCCCCCGTGGAGGCGCCGGGAAAGCCTGAGCCGGCCGCAGCGCCGGCGTCCGGGCCGGCCTCCGAAACGCCCGTGGATATGGAGCCCGCAGGCCAGACGCCGCAGGCAGATCCCCGCCCCGCACCGCCTGTCGAGACCTCACAGGGTAACGCGGATATCCCCGATGGCTTTCACGGTCCCGCAACGTTCGAGGCGTTGATCGCTCTCCTGCGGGAAAAGCGCGACATAGCCCTTCAGTCGGATATCGAACGCTTTGTGCGTCCGGTCGTCTACAAGCCCTGCTCCTTCTCCTTCCAGCCGGTCGAGGGCGCGCCATCCGACCTCTCCCAGCGTCTCGCAAGGCGGCTGCAGGAATGGACCGGCGATCGCTGGGCGATCCTCGCCGACCCCGATCTGAAGGGTGGGGAGACCTGGTTCGAACGCCGTCAGCGCGAAAAGCGGGAACGGCTCGAGAATGCCCGGCAGGACCCGGCTGTCAGCGAGGCCTTGCGTCTCTTCCCGGGTGCGGAGATTGTCGCGGTCCGCGACACGGACCGACCCGCTGCGCGCAAGGATGACGAGAATACGGAGAGACGCGCATGAAGGACCTGATGGGCCTGATGAAACAGGCGCAGGCCATGCAGCAGAAGATGGCCGAAGCGCAGGAAAAGCTCGCCGAGACGGAAGTCGTGGGCGAAGCGGGTGCCGGTCTTGTCCAGGTGACGCTGACCGCCAAGGGCGACATGAAGGGCGTCTCTGTCGACAAGAGTCTGATGGACCCGGAAGAGCCGGAAATCCTCGAGGACCTTCTGGTCGCCGCGCATGGAGATGCGCGCCGCAAGGCCGAAGAGCGCCAGCAGGAAATCCTCAAGGACGCAGCCGGCGGTATCGATCTGCCGCCCGGCATGAACATGCCCTTCTAGGACAGCCATGCGTACCGCTTCCGCCGGCCCTGAAATCGAACGCCTGATCACCCTCCTGGCCAAGCTGCCGGGACTGGGACCGCGCTCGGCCCGTCGGGCTGCGCTGACCCTGCTGACCAAGCGCGACGCCGTCATGCGCCCGCTGGCCGATGCCCTGGCCGACGCGGCCGACAAGATCAGCGCCTGTTCGGAATGCGGCAATATGGACGTCAGTGACCCCTGCGCCGTCTGTGCGGCACCGGGCCGGCTGGAAAATGCGATCTGCGTCGTAGAAAGCGTGGGCGATCTCTGGGCGCTGGAGCGGGCCGGGGCCTTCAAGGGCCGCTATCACGTCCTCGGCGGCGTGCTCTCGGCTCTGGATGGTATCCGTCCGGAAGATCTCAATATCGCCAAGCTGGTCGAGCGCGCCTCGCGTCCGGAAGTGAGCGAGATCGTGCTCGCGCTCAACGCCACGGTCGACGGCCAGACCACGGCGCACTATCTCGCCGACAAGCTGGCCGATGCCGGCGTGACGATCACCTCGCTTGCCCGCGGCGTGCCGGTCGGAGGCGAGCTCGACTATCTCGACGACGGCACGCTGGCCGCGGCCTTCCGGAGCCGGTCGAGCGTCTGACTTCCCCCTTTTCGCGAATTACCCTAGCGTCACCCTAGGCTATTCAAGGGGCGATGCATGGTGGACGTGCCGGAGGACATTCCGACCGACCGGGTAACCCGCAAGACGCTCGTCCTGTTCTTCTGCACCGGCCTTTTCATGGTGTCGCTCGTGCTCGCCGCGATCACCGCCGTGAAAATCCACGAATTCAGCTTTTTCGGTCTGAGCGTGCTTGTGCCGGCCGGGACACTGGCTTTCGGGCTGACCTATCTGGCGACCGACGTGATCAGCGAGGTCTGGGGGCGCGGCCATGCGCTGAGCGTGGTGATCGCGGGTCTCATCATGCGCTTCGTCATGGTCGTCCTGATCGTCTATGCCATGCATCTGGAAGATATCGCCGGCTTCGTGACGCCGGGGCCGAACTGGACGCCCGAGCGTCAGGCCGCCTTTATCGATGTGCTCGGCTCGGGCCTGCGCACGAATTTCGCTGGCATGGTCGCCTTCGGCGTCAGCGCGCTTGCCGACGTTCTGATCTTTCACCACATGCGGGTGAAGGATGCCGGCAAGAACCGTCTCTGGCTGCGCAACAACGTCTCCACCATTGTCTCGCAGATTCTCAACTCGACCATGTTCATCACCGTCGCTTTCGGCGGTCTGGTGAGCTGGACCGCGATCGCCAGCCTGGTGTTGGGCCAGGTCCTGATCAAGGTCCTGGTGGCCGCGTTCGATACGCCGGTCGTCTATCTTCTGCGAAATCTCGCCGAGGGGCGGCCGCTCACGGATATTCGCGGCTAGGCACGGCCCGTCAGGGAATGACGGGTTCGAGCCGGATCAGGCGTCCATCATCCGCATCGGTGAGCAGGTAGAGGAAGCCGTCCGGACCGGCTGCGACATCGCGAATGCGCTCGCCCAGCCGTTCGAGCAGGGCTTCTTCGGACTGGATCCGGTCGCCGTCGGTCTCGAAGCGGATCAACATGGTCCCGCTCAGCGCGCCGATGAAGGCATCGCCCTGCCAATCCGGAAATCCGTCGCCCGCGTAGAAGGCGAGACCGGAGGGCGAGACGGACGGATCCCAGAACCAGATCGGCTGCTCCATGCCTTCGTGATGCGTGTCAGCAGAGACCGGCGTGCCGTCGTAATTGACGCCATAGCTGATAACCGGCCAGCCGTAATTGTCACCGGCAGTGATGATGTTGATCTCGTCGCCGCCGCGCGGGCCGTGTTCGAGCGCCCAGACCGAGCCGGTCTGCGGATTGATGCTGAGGCCCTGCACATTGCGGTGGCCATAGCTCCAGATTTCCGGCTGTGCGCCGCGTGCGCTGACGAAGGGATTGTCGAAGGGCACCGTGCCGTCCTCGTTGAGACGCACGATCGTGCCCAGATGATTGCCCAGATCCTGCGCCTCATTGCGGAAGAGACCGCCATCGCCCAGAGAGAGCAGGAGAGTCCCGTCGGGCAGGAAAGCGATGCGGCCGCCGAAATGATAGCCGCGATCCTTGTCCGGACTGACCCGGAACAGCATCTCGACGCCTTCCAGCGCCGTCCCGTCCTCGCTCAGCCGTCCGCGGGCGAGCGCGGTCCGGTTGCTGGAGGACTGGCCCTCGGCGAAGGCGAGATAGACGAGGCGGTTGGTCTCGAATTCGGGGTGCAGCTCTATGCCGAGCAGACCGCCCTGTTCGACGGAAAACACGTCCGGGATGCCAGCGACGGGTGCGTCGCGCAGAACGCCGTCCTCGATATAGCGAAGACGGCCCTCGCGTTCGCTGACGAGCATGTCGCCGCCAGGCAGGAAAGCCATGGACCAGGGGTGTTCGAGGCCTCCCGCCACCGTGACGACGCGGAAATCGGCCTGCTCGGTCTCGTGGATCGCCTGCTGGGCAAGGACCGGTGAGGCCGTTGCCCCTAGTCCGCCGAGGCAGGCCATAACGAGACTTCCGGCAATTGCACGCATCGGATCACTCCCGAACAGACCCGCCGATGTTAGGGCGCGGACGGACGAGAGAGAAGAGCCGGCCTACAGGGAAATCGACATTGCAAGACTGGTCAGGCGCGGACCCATGCGCGGTTCGAAGGCGCTGACTTGCGACCAGCGGTTCCTGAGACGCGCGGGAAGATGGGCGAGACGGCCCGGCAGCACGCCCGCCGCGCGCTCCGCCAGGTCCCAGCCGGCGACACCCAGCGCCGCCAGTCCGGGCGAGAGGACCCGGCCCTGATCGAGCGGGACGGAGCGGTTGGCGTAGTATTTCTTGTAATGATCTCCGCCCTTGCCGAGATCGATCCGCGTCAGGCCGCGCTCGGGCGCCTGTTCGAACAGGCCGTGTAGCAGCAGGAGCCCCGGCGAGTATTTTGCCAGATCCGGGTCGTAGGCCGGGAACCAGGAGTGATAGACATCGCCGGCCACCAGGCCGAATTCGGCGGCGGCAAGCCGGTCGCCGAACCAGAGCGAGGCGGTCAGTCCGGAAAAGTCCTGGCCCTCGCGCTTGCGCAGATCGGTCAGCACGTGGCGCACCCAGTCGATGCCAAGCACGTTCAGCTTGCCCGTGGCGCGATATTGCGCCTGCTTCCAGCCGGACAGGCGGTTGAAAGCCTCGCCCTTCGGGTCGCCCAGCACGACGCGGACCGGGCCGTGATCGCGCTCGGCCGCGCGCAGGCGCCGCGCGGTCTTGCGGAAATGATCGCGGTGGAGCCCGCGCTGCGCCTCGAAATAGCCCTCCGGCCCGGCGGCGAGATCGACGATCTGGCTGTCCTCGCGGCTGCGCGTTCCGGCGGCGGGCGTATCGCCTGTACCCAGCCAGTTCTCGTAGACGAAGGCCGAGGCTCCCGTGGCGCGGGCGACAAGTTTCGGATCGAGCAGGCCGGGCTCGCGGGCGATCGCGCCCTGATAATCGCTCATCGGAGCCCCGACCGGGCGGACGACGCCGCCATGCGGGCGGTGATGGGGAAAGAAACCGGCCAGCCCCTGATCGTCCTCGAAGACGGCGATGCGGACGTCGCGGCGCGCGCGGGCCACGGTCTCGGTAAACTCGAAGCGCAGATAGGGGCTCGTCAGCTCCCCATCGCGGGACGCCCAGGCGTTCCATTGCACGATCTCGTGCGCCGACATGTCCTCGATTGATACGATCTGCGTGCGCATGGCCGCTCTCCCGTTTCCCGTAACGGGGGAAAAGCAAATTACGGGCCGTCTCCCGGCGGGAAGGGCCGATGGCGGCCGATCGGGGTGACCATTTCTGTCCGGTGCGGGTGCGAGGCTCGGAATTCACCGGCCGCGACAGGCGGGCGCTGGCCCGCACGCGGCGACTCGCTCACTATGCGACCGAACAGAAAGCGAACCTGAATCATGCCCCTGACGTCCATCGGTCTTGAAACCTGGCTCCTGCTCGGCGGCCTTGTCCTCATCCTGGCCCTGCTCGCCGTGCTTGTCCTGCGCCGTCCTGCTGCCGGCGACGGCTTCTCCGCCGGAGAGGTGGAGACGCTGCGGGCCGAGCGCGACGACTGGCGCGAGAAGGCCGAGGCGAAGGCGTCCGAGGCAGCTGCGGCACGCGAGAATCTGGCGCGCCTGGAAGCGGCGGCCGAGGAGCGCGACCGCGTCCGCGAGCAGTTCGAGGCGCTGCGCGAGGAGCATGCCGGGCTCGCCCGCGACCATGCCAGCCTGAAGACGCGGCTCGATGCGGCGGAACGCCATCATGCCGAAAAGCTGGAGGAGCTGGAGAAAGCGCGCGAACGCCTGACCGAGCAGTTCAAACTGACCGCCAGCGAAATTCTCAAGACCAGCGGCGAGGCGCTGAACAAGCAGAGCTCGGAAAGCCTCAAGACCCTGCTCAACCCGCTTCGCGAACAGCTCACCGAATTCCGCACCAAGGTGGAGACCGATGCCAAGGAGCGCTCGGGGCATGCCGGCGAGATCAAGCAATTGATGGAAACCGTCCGCAAGGACGCCTCGCAAATGTCCGAGGATGCCAAGAACCTCGCCAATGCGTTGCGCGCCTCGTCGAAGGTTCAGGGCGATTGGGGCGAGATGGTACTGGCGACCATTCTCGAACGCGCGGGACTTTACGAGGGCGAGCACTTCCATACCCAGGCGAGCGAGCGCAATGCCGAGGGTGCGCTACTGCGTCCGGACGTCATCGTCGACATGCCGGGCGGGCATCGCCTGGTGATCGACTCCAAGGTCTCGCTCACCGCGTTCGAGCGCTGCGTGAATGCCGAGGACGAGGAGATGCGCACCGCGGCGCTGAAACAGCACATTGCCTCGGTGCGTACGCATATCAAGACGCTGGGCGAGAAGGATTATGCGAGCCTGTACGAGGGCGTCGATTTCACCCTCATGTTCATCCCGCTCGAGGGCGCGGCCTCGCTCGCGCTGCAGAACGATCCGGAACTCTCCGGCTATGCCTGGGACCGCAATGTGATGATCGCGACGCCCACCACGCTGATGATGGCCATGCGCACGGTCGGAAATCTCTGGATGATCGACCGGCAGAACCGCAATGCGATCGATATCGCCGACCGGGCGGGCGCGCTCTACGACAAGTTCGAGGGGTTCGTCTCGGATCTGGAAACGGTGGGCAAGCGCATCGACGGCGCCAAGGACGCCTGGTCCTCGGCCCGCTCCAAGCTGGTCGAGGGCCGCGGCAATCTCGTCGGCCAGACCGAAAAGCTCAAGAAACTCGGCGCCAAGGCCCGCAAATCCCTGCCTGCGGAATATCTCGAAGCGGCGGGTGCGGACGGTGATGACGACCTGCCCGCGCTGGAGGCTGCAGACGCCCTCGATTCTTGATCCGTAAAGCTTCCGGACTTATTTAGACGTCATGGCTATTCGCGATATACTCACCGTCCCGGATCCGCGCCTCAAAGAGGTCTCTCAACCTGTTGAAAAGGTTGATGATGAGCTCCGCGCCCTGATGGACGACATGCTCGAGACGATGTACGCGGCCGACGGGATCGGCCTGGCGGCGATCCAGGTCGGCGTGCCCAAGCGCGTCATCGTTATGGACCTCGCCAAGCCCGACGAGGAGCCGCAGCCGCGCTATTTCGTCAATCCGGTTCTGACCGACCCGTCCGACACGCTTCAGCCCTATGAAGAGGGCTGCCTGTCCGTTCCCTCCGTCTATGACGAGGTGGAACGTCCGGACCGCATCAGGATCAATTATCTCGATTATGACGGCAAGGAATGCGAGGAGGTCGCGGAGGGCATGTTCGCGGTCTGCATCCAGCACGAGATGGACCATCTCGAGGGCATTCTCTTCATCGACTATCTCTCGCGGCTGAAGCGTCAGCGCGCCGTGCAGAAGGTGAAGAAGCTGGAAAAGGCCAAGGAACGCGACGCGGCCTGACCTCCGGTACGACCACGCCCTCGCGCGACGGCTAGAGCGCCAGATATCCGATCATCAGAATAGCGGCCCAGGACACCAGGTAGACCGGTGTGCGCAGATAGGGGATGCCCAGGATATAGACTGGAGCATGGACCAGGCGCGCGGCCAGGAAGATCTGCGTCCACAGGGCCAGAGACCGGAATTCCGTTCCCTCCGCCAGATGGATGGCGGCGAGTGTCACCGCCACGAAGGCGGGGAGTGTCTCCACCATGTTGAGATGGGCCCGGCGGGCCCGTTCGGCCCAGAGCGGCGGTGCCGGCTGCTCGACCGGGAAGCCTGCGGGATAGTTGTGCAGGAAGGTCGGCAATCCCCAGACGAAGAGCCGGGCGAGGATATAGGGCGTCCATAGCAGGACGGTCAGAACGCCGCTGAGGGCGAGGATGATGTAGGCGGTTTGCATGCCTGCTCCTGAAAGTGTCGGCGGCGCGGTATGTGTTCAGCGCCGGTCGCGGTCGGGAAGGGGCGTCCCCGGGACCGGCCTGGCGGGCCGGCCCCGGGACGCGGGAGTTAGAGGTCTTCGGCCGGCGTTTCGCGGATGCGCGGCCAGTTATCGGCCGCCCGGGAGATCGTCGTCTCGCGATCGGCCAGGAAGGCATGGAAGATTTCTTCGCTCAGGAAGACATAGAGGCGGTCGTCGATGACGGCCGCGTATTGCGGGTCGCCGTCGAACTTCTTGCCGACGGAGACGCCATAGGTGCAGAAGCCGCCATTCTGCGGCAGGTAGCGTGCCGGAGATGCTTCGAAGGCAGCCCGATTGGCCGCCGTCGCGAAATAATAGGTCACGCCGTCATGCACGGCGGCATGTTCGGCCCGGCCTTCGATCCGGTTGCCGATATCGAGAAAGGCGACAGGGTCGACGCCGTGCAGGCCGAGCGGCGTTCCGGCCGCGGTCAGTCCCGTGGACACATTGTACTCGTCCTCGGCGAAGGCAGGGGCTGCCGCCAGACTTGCGAAAAGGGTGAGGGTCGCGGCGAGGGCCGTTTTCTTCATCACGATCTGATCTCCATTGTTTGCACCGGCTTGTGCCGGCTGGGGATCAGATGCGCAGGATCATACGATCAATCAATTCGACCCGGAATGTTTGGGCGTATCCGGCAAGCGATTGGGACGATCTGCATCAAATTGCCTGAAGCGAGCGCCGATACGCAGTGGGCGGCTGGCCGAATTTTCCCGCAAACGCCCGCGTAAAGGCGGCCGGAGACAGATAACCCGTCTCGTTCGCGACTTCCTGGATCGAACAGCGGGCATCGCCGAGCAGGGCGAGCGCCTTCTGCAGGCGCCAGTCGGCGAGATAGGCCATCGGGCTCTGGCCGGTCAGCTCGGCGAAGCGGTCGGAGAAGCGGCTGCGCGACATGCCGACGGCCTGTGCGAGTTCATCCACCGTCCAGCGCCGCGCCGGCTCCGCATGCATCAGCGCCAGCGCCTTGCCGATATGGCGGTCATTGAACGCGCTGAGCAAATGGGCCCGGCCGGGTCTGGCCGCGATAGCCTGGCGCAGGACTTCGATGAAAACGATCTCGCTCATGCGCGTCACGGCCGCCGTCGCTCCGGCGCCTTCCGAAAAGATGCGGCGGGCGATCAGGCGCAGGACTTCGTCCAGAATGGGAAGATCGACCCGGTCGGAGGCACTGACATGGATCAGGTCAGGCAGGGCATCGAGCAGCGGATGCCGGGCGTCGGGGCGAAAGGAAAGATGCCCGCAGATCATCTGCGTGGCGGCGCGGCTGTCCCCTTCGCCGAGAACCAGAACGCCCTTGCCGTCATACCCGGCCTCGCTGAGCACGGTTTCGAGCGGGGGCGCCGTGTCGCTGAACCGGTCGGCGAGAATATGCGCCCGCCCGCCCGGAACGAGCGCCAGGTCCCCGGGCCCCAGAAGGACTTCGCTGCCGCCCGGAACGCTGAGATGACATTGCCCCTGCACGACGAGATGGAAGCGGGCCGCTTGTTGGAAATCGGGCACGGTGGTTGCCCAGGGCGCCGAGAAATGCGTTCGGAAATACACCACGCCCTTGAGGTCCAGCGTGTCGAGGATGTCGTGCAGAACGTCCATGCTTTGCCTTTCGTCCTGTCGGCTTGGAGGAATACAGGACGATAGGCGAAGTCCGCGGCCTGCGGCAGTGGGATTACGACATTGTGTTCCGTCCGTGCGGGGCGTCGAAATCGAGAACGGGACCGGCCGGAACGATCCGGGTCGGATTGATCGTGTCGTGGCTGGCGTAATAGTGCGCCTTGGCGTGCTCGAAATTGCACGTCTCCTTCACGCCCGGCCATTGATAGAGATCGCGCGTATACGCCCACAGATTGGGGTATTCGGTCAGGCGTTTCAGATTGCACTTGAAATGCCCGTGATAGACGAGATCGAAGCGCAGCAGGGTCGGCAGCAGCCGCCAGTCGGCCTCGACCGGCGCGTCGCCGGTCAGGAAGCGCTGCCCGGCCAGGATATCCTCCAGCCAGTCCAGGCTCTCGAAAAGCGGGAAAACCGCCTCCTCATAGGCGTCCTGCGTGGTCGCGAAACCGGAGCGGTAGACGCCGTTATTGACCGTTTCGTAGATGAGCGCGTTCAGCGCATCGATTTCGGCCCGCTTGCCCTCGGGATAATAGTCGCCCGGCGTCGCTCCGACATTGTCGAAGGCGGAATTGAACATGCGGATGATCTCGGAACTCTCGTTCGAGACGATGCGCCCGGTCTGCTTGTCCCAGAGCACCGGCACGGTGACACGCCCGGAATAGTCCGGCTCCGAAGCGAGATAGACCTGGTACATGAAGGCCTTGTCCATAAGCCTGTCGCCGACAAGGCCGTCCTTGTCCGCCGCGAAGGTCCAGCCATTCTCCGCCATCAGCCAGTGTACGGCGGAGACGTCGATCATCTCCGTCAGGCCTTTCAGCGCGCGGTAGATGAGTGTGCGATGGGCCCAGGGGCAGGCATAGGAGACATAGAGGTGATAGCGGCCCGGTTCGGCCTTGAACCCGCCGCGGCCCGTCGGCCCGGGTGAACCGTCCGGCGTGACCCAGTTGCGCAATTGCGCGACCGAGCGTTCGAAACGGCCCTTATTGGCGCCGGTATCATACCATTGGTCATGCCAATGGCCGTCGATGAGAAGACCCATCGCTTACTCCCTTGATCGGAAACGTCTGTTTTGAAAGTCCGTGGCCGGCCCGCGCTCCCGGCCCGACCACCCGCGAGGGTATCGTTCGGGGTTTGGGGTTGGGCGCGGGCCGGCGCCGCAGTCGCTGGCTTCGCGTCAGAAACGCCCGGCCTGGAAATCGCGCACAGCCTGGTGAAGCTCGGCTTCGGTATTCATGACGAAGGGACCGTAGCGGGCGACCGGTTCGCCGATCGGCTTGCCGGCGACGAGCAGCAGGCTCGCGCCTTCCGGGCCGGCTTTCAGCTCGATCCGGTCGCCGTCTTCCAGCACGCCCAGATCGGGATCGCTGACCCGGCCTTCGCCCGAGGACACCATGCCCTTGTAGACCGCAATAAAGGCGGTGTGATCCTCCGGGATCGCCTCCTCAAGCGTGGCGTCCGGCTCAAGCGTGATATCCATCAGCGTGGGCTGGATGGACACGCTCTTCGCCGGTCCGGTCACGCCGGTCGAGCTGGTGCCGGCCAGAACGCGCAGGCGGACGCCCTCGCGTTCCTCAACCGGAATCTCGTCCTTCGCGAACTCCTGATAGCCCGGATCGGTCATCTTCAGTTCGGCCGGCAGATTGACCCAGAGCTGGAAGCCCCAGAGCTGGCCGTCTTCCTGCTCGGGCAGTTCGGAGTGGACGATGCCGCGACCGGCCGTCATCCACTGGATGCCGCCGCCCTCGATGACGCCGGAATGCCCCTTGTTGTCGCCATGACGCATCTTGCCGTCGATCATGATGGTGACGGTTTCGAAGCCGCGATGCGGATGGTTCGGGAAGCCCGCCATATAGTCCGCACTGTCGTCCGAGCGGATCTGGTCGAGCATGAGGAAGGGATCGAGATCCATCAGGCCCCGATGTCCCAGCATCCGGGTGAGTTTGACGCCGGCCCCGTCCGAGGTCGGCAGGCCGCGCGACACCTTGGTGATACGGCGGGCGCGGGTGAGGGTATCGGTCGCAGTCATAATGACGTGCTCCTTGTCCTGAACGGCCTTGCGGCCTTTGCTTGACCAGGAAGATAGGGCGTCCTGTCCGCCGAAACGACAGGTGAACGCGAAAAGGATTGTTTCCAATCGGGAAGGGATGGGGCAGGCTCCCGGGAAAGACTGGGGAGACTGATCATGCATGCACGCCTGCTTTCCGTGTCGGCCGCACTGGCCGTTTGCGCCGCCTGTTCGCCGTCCGTCGAGGAGACGCCGGATTTCTTCGCTCAGCTGGAGGCCCTGTGCGGTCAGGCTTTCGAGGGGCGTGTGGTCAGCGATGATCCGCGCGATGCCGACTGGGCTTCCGAGGTTCTGACCATGCATGTGCGCGAATGCTCGGACACGGAAATTCGTGTCCCGCTCCATGTCGGCGAGAATCGCTCGCGCACCTGGGTGTTCACGCGCCAGGGCGAGGGGCTCGAGCTCAAGCACGATCACCGGCATGAAGACGGTACCGAAGATATTCTCACCTGGTATGGCGGCACGACCGCGACGCCGCCGGCCGATGGCCGTGCCGAATTCCCGGCGGACGATTTCTCCAGGGCCCTCTTCCTCGCCGAGGGCAATCCCGATTCTGTCGAGAATGTCTGGTCCGTGACCATCACCGATACCAGCTTCACCTATGCGCTCGATCGTCCGAACCGGCATTTCGAGGCCGAGTTCGACCTGACCGAGCCCGTCGACGCCCCGCCGCCGCCCTGGGGCTTCGAGGATGCGACCGGAGAGATGGATGACACCGAAGGCTGAGGAGGCTTGACGAAAGGGGCGCGGCGACGCTCTAACCCGCGCCATGACCTTACGCCTCGCTTTCATGGGCACGCCGGATTTCGCGGCGCGCTCCCTCGCCGAGATCGCAGCCGCCGGACATGAGGTGGCGCGCGTCTATACCCAGCCGCCGCGCCGTCGCGGGCGAGGGCAGGCCGAACAGAAGACGCCGGTCCATCAGCTGGCCGAGGTGCTGGGCATTCCCGTCTCGACGCCGGAGAGCTTCCGCGATCCCGAGGTGATCGCCGAATTCGCCTCGCTCGATCTCGATCTCGCGGCGGTGGTCGCCTATGGCCAGATCCTGCCGCAGGAGGCGCTCGATGCGCCGCGCATGGGTTGTCTCAACCTGCATGCTTCCCTGCTGCCGCGCTGGCGCGGGGCCGCGCCGATCCAGCGCGCCATCATGGCGGGCGATGACGTAACCGGCGTACAGATCCAGCAGATGGAAGCCGGGCTCGATACCGGCCCGATCCTGCTGTCCGAAACCGTGCGCATCGCCGAAACGGACACCGCGGCCAGCCTGCACGACCGGCTGATGGAGACCGGCGCTCTGATGTGGCCGCGCGCGCTGTCCGCGCTGGAACGCGGCTCGCTCGAGGCCGTGCCGCAGTCCGAAGAGGGCGTGACCTACGCGAAGAAGATTTCGTCCGGGGAGGCGCGCATCGACTGGACGCGGTCCGCGCGCGAACTCGCCCTGCATGTGCGCGGTCTCGCGCCCTTCCCGGGCGCCTGGTTCGAGATGGCGGGCGAGAAAGAGCCGGTCCGCGTGAAAGTCCTGATGGCGAGCGAAGCCGAGGGCTCCGGTGCGCCGGGCACGGTGCTCGATGATGCGCTGACCATCGCCTGCGGCGAGGGCGCCCTGCGTCTCGAGCGTCTGCAGCGGTCAGGCAAGGGCGCCATGTCGGCCGGGGACTTCCTGCGCGGCAATAAACTGCCTGCCGGGACGGTGCTGGGCTGATGCCCCGCTACAGGATCACGATCGAATATGATGGCGGGCCCTTCTCGGGCTGGCAGCGTCAGGACAATGCGCCTTCGGTCCAGGAAGCGCTGGAAAAGGCCGCACAAAAGCTCGATGGCGCGCCTGTGCTCGTCTATGGCGCCGGCCGGACCGATAGCGGCGTTCACGCGCTGGGGCAGGTGGCCCATCTCGACCTGACCAAGGACCTCGCCGCCGACAAGGTGCGCGACGCGATCAATTACCATCTCAAACCGCACCCGGTCGCCATTATCGAGGCCGAGCGCGTGAGCGACGATTTCCACGCCCGCTTCTCCGCAAGCAGGCGGCATTATCTCTATCGCATGATCGACCGCCGCGCTCCGCTGACGCTCGATCGCGGCCAGGTCTGGCGGGTGCCGCGCAAGCTCGATGCCGAGGCCATGCACCATGCCGCCCAGGCACTTCTCGGCCAGCATGATTTCACGACGTTCCGTGACGCCCAGTGTCAGGCGGAAAGCCCGGTGAAGACGCTCGATGAGATTTCCGTCTCGCGTTATGGCGAGGAGGTGCAGCTGACCTGTTCGGCGCTTTCCTTCCTGCACCGCCAGGTTCGCTCCATGGTCGGATCGCTGGTCGAGGTTGGCGTGGGCAAATGGTCGGCGCGGGATTTCAAGGCCGCACTCGACGCCGCCGACCGTAGCCGCTGCGGTCCGGTCGCCCCGCCGGACGGGCTCTATCTGGTGGCGGTGGATTATCCGGCCGGAGCCGGTACGTCGTAGAGACCCAGGACCAGCTGCACGGTGATCTCGGACAACAGGATCGGCACCGCCGCGGCGAGTGCCGAAGTGATGGTCGGCACGCCCAGCACGCAATAGGCGATCCGCCAGTGCACGAGTACCCGGAAATACTCGTAGAATATGAAGAACATGCCGAGCATGGCCGTATCGATCAGCCCGGCGGTACGTAACGCCCAGGCAAAGGCCTGGATGGCGTAGAGCAGCAGGATCGCCCAGTTGTGGACAACGACCCAGTGCACGAAGCGCCGGGGCGCTCCAACGACCCGCGCCGCGGCGAACGCGGCAAGCGGGAAAGCCATCCAGGTCGCGAAATAGGCCAGATAGCGATAGCCGTCCGGCATCGGATTGCCGAGCTGGTTCGAGGAAACCAGCATGAAGGCGACCATGGGCAGCGCGAAGAGCGAGGCCGTGAAGGATCGCCAGAAGCCACCGACGGAAATATCGAACCCGCTTTCCCAACCGGGCTTGAAGGTCAGCAGTTTCCAGCTCGATTGAATGGCGAGCCAGGCTTCGGCGATCAGTCGGATCATGTAATCGGGCTCGCGAAATAGCGCTCGAGGATGCGGGTATATATCCGTGTCAGGCTTTCGATATCGGAAACGGGAACGCGCTCGTTCACTTGGTGCATGGTGGCGCCGACGAGGCCGAATTCCGCTACGGGGCCATAGGCCTGGATGAAGCGCGCATCGCTCGTCCCGCCGCCCGTGGTCAGGGCCGGGCGGCGCCCGGTCTCTGCCTCGATACAGTCCTGAAGAAGCGTGGTGAACTCGCCGGCCGGCGTCAGGAAGGCCTCGCCCGTGACATGGATGTCGGTTTCCACCTTGCCGTCGAAACCGAGCGCAGCCTTGGCCGCCTCGTCGCGGATCCAGCGTTCCAGGTCTGCGCCCTCGTGCTTGATATTGAAGCGGATATTGAAGCGTGCCCTGGCCTCGGCGGGGATCACATTCGTGGTCGGATTGCCGACATCCACCGAGGTGACTTCCAGATTGGACGGCTGGAAATGCGGCGCGCCCTCGTCCAGCGTGCGCGCCAGCAGCCGGTCGAGCAGGCCGAGCAGGCGCGGGATCGGGTTCTCCGCGCGTTCCGGATAGGCGACATGACCCTGACGTCCGGTCACGGTGACCTCGCAATTGAGGCTGCCGCGGCGGCCCGACTTGATCGTATCGCCCAGCGCGTTCGGATTGGTCGGCTCGCCGACCAGGCAGTGATCGAAGCGCTCGCCTTCTTCCGCAATGGCTTCCAGCACGCGCTTCGTGCCGTTGATGGCCGGGCCTTCCTCGTCACCCGTGATCAGGAAGGCGATCGATCCGTCCGGTTTGCCGTTGGCGTCGAGATGGCGGTGCACAGAGGCGACCATGGCGGCGATGGCGCCTTTCATGTCGGCGGCGCCGCGGCCCCAGAGCACGCCGTCCCGGGTCTCCGCATCGAAGGGCCCGCTCTTCCACTCCGCTTCCGCACCCGGCGGCACGACATCCGTATGGCCGGCGAACATGAAACAGGGCGAGCCCCTGCCCAGCCGCGCATAGAGATTGTCGACCTCGCCGAACGGGTAATGGCGGCAATCGAACCCCATCGAGGTCAGGGCATCCTCCAGCACGCCGAGCGCGCCGGCATCGGCCGGTGTGATCGAGGGCCGGCGAATGAGCGCCTGGGCCAGCGGGAGGGGATTGGAGAGGTCGGTCTGCACGGTCATACTGGCAACATAGTCGCTTCGCCCGGGCACGCCAGAACAAGGATGCAGACATGATCAAGTTTACGCTGGAAGATGTCGAGGAAACGGGCGGGACGGGTTATCCGGAGGAATATGGCGGGCCATGCCTCAAGCGCATGGTGCGGCGGCTTGCTCCCGCAGCCCAGCTCACCCAGTTCGGCGTGAATATCGTCCGCCTGACGCCGGGCAGCTGGTCCGGTCAGCGTCACTGGCACAGCCATGAGGACGAGCTGGTCATCATGCAGGAAGGCGAGGCGACCCTCGTCACCGACGAGGGCGAGCAGACCGTGCGTCCGGGCGATGTGATCGGCTTCCCTGCCGGCGTGCCCAATGCGCACCATCTGCAGAATAATGGCGACAAGGACTGCGTCTTCCTCGTGGTCGGTTCGCGCAGCGATAATGACGCGGCCTTCTATCCCGATATCGACATGCAGGCCCAGCCGGGCCGCTACAGCAATCCGGACTGTTTTCGCCGCAAGGACGGCTCGGAATTCTAGGCGTCTTCGCCCGCGTCGAGCCGTTTCTCCATCGCGAACCGGTCGAAGACCTGGTCGCCGATCCGGACCTGTTCGGGCTGGACGATCTCGAACCCGACCGCCGAAAAGGCGGGCTGGGCCATCAGGCTGGCATGGACGTCGATGCGCGTCAGGCCGGTCTCGCGGGCCTTCTCCTCGATCCGGGCATAGAGCCGGCGGAACAGGCCCGTGCCCTGATAGGCCGGTCGGATATAGGCGAAATCGAGATAGCCGCGGCCTTCGCCGCCCGGTTCCAGGCTCATGAAGCCGGCATAGATGCCGTCGCGTTCGGCGATGATGATGGCCTGGTTCGCAAGGCGCCGGTGCCAGTCGTCTCCCGATCGCGGCGCCGGCACCCAGGCCCGGCGCTGGTCCTCGCTATAGCGCGAGGGACCGTGACGCACGGCAGCATACATGAGCTGGCCCAGCGCATCGTAATCGCCGGGCCCGGCCCATTTCAGGTCGAACTTGCTCGGTTTGGACTGGACTGGCACGAGTGATCTCCCGCAGCCTCCCGCGATCAGTGCGAGCGGCCGTGCGTCTCGCGATAGCGTTCCATCGAAACGGAAATCTTGAAGGTCTCGCGATATTTCGGCGACCCGACCGGGCGCGGCGGGTTCTGCGAGGTCAGGGCGAGGATGCGCTCCAGCGTATCGTGCGCCGCACCGGACTGGCCTGCGCCGATGTAGGCGTGCAGCTCGACCAAGGCGTCCGAAAGCGGGTCGCCGCCACGGATGATGAAATAGGGCTCGTCCGCGCCCATACGGTTGAGCACGTCGAACTCGGACGGGTTGTCGGCGGATCCGTACGGTGCAGCCGGATCGGCAGCCTTCGGCTTTTCCTTGGTCATCTCATCGCTCATGGCGCGCCCCTCATGCTGGATTTCTCCCACTTTGATCAGATTCGAGGGGATCGCGGTAGCGGCGCATCAGTGCGAGTGTGGGGAAGGGGGGACGATCTCTGCCCGCACCTGCCCCTGATCGTCATGCCGAGACGTCGCCGCAGGGGTTCCGTCGCGTGGCGTCGTGCGTGCAGAAAGTGACGGGCGGCGACAGGGCGGGTTAGGAAGAGCGCATGAGCACATCCTCCTCCAAGACCATCGCCATCATCGGCGCCGGCCCCGCCGGCCTCTTCGCTGCCGAGCATCTGGCGCGGGCGGGGCATGAGGTGGACGTGTTCGAGCGCATGCCGACGCCGGGGCGGAAATTCCTGATGGCCGGGCGCGGCGGGCTCAACCTCACCCATTCCGAACCGCTGGCGGTGTTCCGCGAGCGTTATCGCGAGGCGGCGGGCTGGGTCTGGCCGATGATCGAGGATTTCACGCCCGCCGAGCTGCGCGCCTGGTGCGAGGAGCTGGGACAGGAGACCTTTGTGGGCTCTTCCGGCCGCGTCTTCCCGAAAGCGATGAAGGCTTCGCCCCTCCTGCGCGCCTGGCGGGCGCGGCTGGACGGGCTGGGCGTGCGACTGCATCTGCGCCATTGCTGGACCGGCTGGAACGAGGACGGGGCGCTGTGCTTCGAACGCGAGAGCGGCGAGGCAGTGGAGCATCGCGCCGATGCCGTCCTGCTCGCCCTCGGCGGTGCCTCCTGGCCGCGTCTCGGATCCGATGCCGGCTGGCGCAGCGTGCTGGAGGCGCACGGCGTCGAGGTCGCCGAGATGGCGCCGTCCAATTGCGGTGTCGAGATCGCCTGGAGCGAGCATTTCGCGGAGCGCTTTGCCGGCGCGCCGCTCAAGACGATCGCGCTCTCCTGCGGCGGGGAGCGGGTCAAGGGCGAGGCCATGATCGCGCGCTACGGGCTGGAGGGCGGCGCGGTCTACGCGCTCTCCGGACCGGTCCGCGCCGCGCTGGCGTCCGGCGAGCCGGTGACGATGACGATCGATCTGCGCCCCAATGTCGAGCTTGCGGCGCTGAGCCGGAAACTGGCGCGCGGCCGCAAGGGCGAGAGCCTTTCCAACCGGCTGCGCAAGGCCGGGATTTCAGGAGCCGCGGCCGGCCTTCTGCGCGAAGGCGCGGCCGAGCTGCCGCGCGAGCCGGACGCGCTGGCGGCGCGGATCAAGGCGCTGGATCTTGCCGTGACCGGCCAGCGCGGTTTCGAGCGCGCCATCTCCTCCGCCGGCGGCATTACCCGCGCGGCCGTGGACGATAATCTCATGCTGAAAGCCCTGCCGGGCGTCTTCGTGGCCGGCGAAATGCTCGACTGGGACGCCCCGACCGGCGGCTATCTCCTGCAGGCCAGCTTCGCCACCGGCCTCGCCGCCGCGAAGGGCGCCGAGGCCTGGCTGGCCGCGGGCGGCTAGCGCAAGAGGTCGTTGATCGAGGTTTTCGAGCGCGTCTGGGCGTCGACCTGTTTCACGATCACCGCACAGGCGAGCGAGGGGCCGCCCTTGGGGTCGGGCAGGGTGCCCGGCACGACGACGGCATAGGCCGGCACTTCGCCGCGCGTGATCTCGCCGGTCTCGCGATTGACGATCTTGGTCGACTGGCCGAGGAAGACGCCCATGGAGAGCACGGCGCCCTCGCGCACGATCACGCCCTCGGCGACTTCCGAGCGCGCACCGATGAAGACGTCGTCCTCGATGATGACCGGGCCCGCCTGCAGCGGTTCCAGAACGCCGCCGATCCCGACGCCGCCGGAAATGTGCACGCGCTTGCCGATCTGGGCGCAGGAACCCACCGTCGCCCAGGTATCGACCATGGTGCCTTCATCGACATAAGCGCCGAGATTGACATAGCTCGGCATCAGCACCGCGCCCGGCGCGATATAGGAGCCGCGGCGCACGGCGCAGGGCGGCACGGCGCGGAAGCCGGCAGCCTTGAACTCGTCCTCGCCCCAGCCCTCGAACTTGGAAGGCACCTTGTCCCACCATTTCGACCCGGCCACGCCGCCATCCACCAGCCCCATCGGATTGAGCCGGAAGCCCAGCAGCACGGCCTTCTTCAGCCATTGATTGACCTGCCAGTCCCCATTGCCCTGACGCTCGGCCACCCGCGCCTCGCCACTGTCGAGCAACCCGATCGCATGCTCCACGGCATCGCGAACCTCACCTGTCGTTTCGGCGGTCACGGCGTCGCGATTGTCCCAGGCATTTTCGATCGTGGAGATGAGGGTGGTGTCGGTCATGATTTGTCGTCCGGCATGGCTGAGGTCCGTATGGACCCCAGAAAGGTGGGCAGGCAGTCCACAGCGAAGTGAACGTGGTCGGGATGCTCGTCCGGGGCGGCGCTTTCCTCGTCCCGTGGGCCTTCCTTGGCCCGAACCAGCACCGTTGTGAACCCTATCTCGTGCGCCGTCTTCAGATTGCGGACTGAGTCTTCGAAGAAGACGCTCTCCGGCACAGGCAGCGCGAAGCGGGCGGTGAAGCGGTCGAAGCCTTCACGGTGGGGTTTGGGGGTGAAGCCGGCGGCCTCGACGTCGAAAATGTCGTCGAAGAGATGGTCGATGCCGAGCCGCGCCATGATGTTTTCGGCATGGCCGAGCGAGCCGTTCGTGTAGACGAGGCGTTTGCCGGGCAGGGCGGCGATGCGCTCGGCGAGGGCGGTGTCGGGCTGGAGCACGCTGGCGTCGATATCGTGCACGAAATCGAGAAATTCGCGCATATCGACGGTGTGATTGGCCATCAGCCCGTTCAGCGTCGTGCCGTAGGTGCGCCAGTAGTGTTTCTGCATGGCGCGGGCCTCGTCATGGGGCAGGCCGAGATGGCGCGCGACGAATTCGGTCATGCGCGCATCGACCTGCGTCATGACCGGCGCGTCGGACGGGTAGAGCGTATTGTCGAGATCGAAGACCCAGTGCGAAATATGGCTGAGATCGGGGCGCTGGCTCGCCATCACTGTCTACGGAAGTCCTCTTCCTGAAGGGTGACGCGAACGCCGCCATCCTCCGGTTCCGGGATGCGTACGAAGTCCGCCTCGCCATAGCCGCGCTCGGCGCACAGACTGCGCTCCTCCGCTACGAAGCGGGCCGGAGCATAGCAGAAGCCTTCATCGCCGCCGAGCATGGGGCGGCGAGCGGCCGAGCTGATCCGTTCGGCGTAGTAAAATGCGTCGGTATCCTCAAGACGGTCGGCGAGCAGGCGGGCGCATTCGCCGGCATGGATGCGCCACCAGCCGCGCGACTGCCAGAGCGAGTCGCTGCGATAGCCCACGGCCGCCGCGATATCGCCGTCCGCCTCGTTGCACAGGGTCAGGCCGCTGGCGGCATTGCGTTCCAGGGCGACGCGTTCGAGGGCGTCGATCAAGGCGCTGTCGGAGACGGTGGCACCGATCGCATTGTCTTCGCGGAAGCTGGAGACGGCGCGGCGCGTCGAGCGGCCGTCATAGCCGTCGATCCCGGTCACGCTGTAGCCGGCCGACTGGAGCAGCCGCTGCAGGCCTGCGACGCGGGCGCGGCGGCCGTAATCGGCGGGTTCGACGAGGACGGTGCGCTCGCGCTCATCGCCTTCGCGCATGAAGAATTCCCGCGAGGCAAGGCCGAGGGCGGAGCAGCGGGTATTGGCGACGACCTCGAAATCGGCTTCGTCCACGCACATCGGCACGGTGCCGCGCCATTCGCGCACGCCGCCGAGATAGGCGAGGCTGGATTTGGCGTAATAGAAGATCGGCTGGTCGTCCTCGAGATCGTCCGCATCGGCGACCTCGGTGCATTCGCCCGGCCGGACGCGATACCAGCCCTGGATCGCAACACCGCCCTCGACCGGCCAGCCGGTGGCGGCCTCGAGGATATAGCTCGTCTCGTTGCACAGCTCCGCCGCCTCCGCCCGGCCGCCGGCGAGCGCCGTGGCGGCGGTCAGGCCGAGAACCGAGAGGGCAAGAAAACGCACGGGCATGGGTCAGGCTCCCTGGGCCAGCAAGGCTGCGATTTCGGCGCGCAGGACGTCGACGCCGTCCTTCTTCGCGCTGGAGGTCGCGACGACGCGCGGGAAGGCGGCCGGGCGGCGCATGATGGCGGCAAGGGTCTCCTCGGTCACGCGGGCCACGGCCGGAGGCTTGATCTTGTCGGCCTTGGTCAGGACGAGCTGGTAGCTCACCGCGGCCTCGTCGAACACGTCCATGATCTTCTGGTCCACGTCCTTGAGGCCGTGGCGGCTGTCGATCAGCAGGTAGACGCGCTTGAGATTGACCCGGCCGCGCAGGAAGGCTCGCGTCAGCTTCGTCCACTTCTCGACGATCGGTTTGGGCGCCTTGGCATAGCCATAGCCCGGCAAGTCGACGATGCGCAGCTCGGTGTCGTCCAGGTCGAAGAAGTTGAGCTCGCGCGTGCGGCCCGGCTCGCCCGAGGCGCGGGCGAGGTTCTTCTGATTGGTCAGCGCATTGATCAGCGAGGACTTGCCGACATTGGACCGGCCGGCAAACGCGATCTCGATCCGGTCAGGCGGCGGCAAATGGTCCAGCCCGACCGCACCCATGAGGAAGTTGCAGGGCCGGGCGAACAGCCGCCGCCCTGCTTCCACGTCGAGCGCGTCATCGTCGGACTGGCTCAGGACTCGCCTCCCGCTTCGCCGCGCTTCATCAGGCGCGCGATCAGCTTGTCCAGCTGGGTCTCGTTCCCGTTGCGGCGCATGATCACGTATTGCTGGAGCACGGTCAGGAAGTTGTTCCAGGCCCAGTAGATCACCAGACCGGCCGCGAAGGGCGCCAGGATCACGGTGAAGACGATGGGCAGCATGCCGAAGATACGGGCCTGCATCGGGTCGGGCGGCGGCGGGTTGAGCGCCTGCTGGGCCCACATGGTAATGCCCATGATGATCGGCCAGGCCCCGATGGCGAGCACGCCGCCGAGAATCGGCCAGCCGGACGGGTCGTAGGGCAGGAGACCGAAGATATTCCAGATCGAGGTCGGGTCGGCGGCCGAGAGGTCGCGGATCCAGCCGAAGAAGGGCGCGTGGCGCATCTCGATGGCGTTGAACAGGGTCTGGTAGAGCGCGAAGAAGATCGGGATCTGCGGCAGGATCGGGATACACCCGGCCAGCGGATTGATCTTCTCCTTGCGGTAAAGCTCCATCAGCGCCTGCTGCTGCTTCTGCTGGTCGGCCGCATAGCGCTCGCGGATTTCCTGCATTTTCGGCTGCACAGCCTTCATCTTCGCCATCGAGGCGTAGGCGCGGTTGGCCAGCGGGAACATCAGGATCTTGATGATCAGGGTGAGGGCGAGAATGGCGAGGCCGAACTGGCCCGTGACGCCTTCCAGAATGTGCAGCAGCCAGACGAAGGGCCGCGCCAGGAACCAGAGCCAGCCCCAGTTGATGGCCATGTCGAAGCGCTCGATGCCGACATCGTTCTGAACGGCCTGCAGCACGTCCAGCTCCTTCGAGCCGGCGAAGATGCGTGTGGTGGAGCTCAGGCTCGCGCCGGGCGCCAGGGCCTGCGCGGTTTCGACATAGCTGGCCTCGAAGGCATCGGTTTCGCCGCGCTCGATGGTGCGGAAGCGGGCGGTGAAGGCGCGGTCCTGGTCGGGAATGGCGGCGGCCATCCAGTAGCGCTGGGTAATGCCGACCCAGCCGCCCGTGCCGCTCTCCTCTAGACCGTTGCCGTCTTCGAGCTTGCCGAATTTGCGCTGGACGAGCGCGCCGTCGACGATGGCGAGGGCGCCTTCGAAGACCGCGATATTATTGGTCGGGTCTTCCGGCAGGCCCTCATGACGCACAAGGCCGTAGCGCTGCAGCTCGACTTCCCGGCCGGACGTATTGGTGACCGTGTCGGTCAGCGTGAAGAGATAATTTTCGTCGACCGTGATCAGGCGTTCGAAGCGCAGGCCGGAGGCGGTCTCGTGGACCAGCATGATCGGGGTTTCCGGCGTCAGCACAGTGCCCGAGGCCAGTTCCCATTGCGTATTGCCGCCCGGCAGGTCGGCGAAGCCCGGCGTGGCGGACTGCCAGCCGTCGCGGGCATAGAAGACGTGCTCGCTGCCGATCGGATTGAGCACGGCGACGGGCGTATCGTCGTCAATGCTCTCGGAGTGATGGGCGAGGCGGATATCGTCGATGCGGGCGCCGGTCAGGGACAGGCTGCCGATCACGCCGCGGCCGTCGACGACGGCATCGATCTCGACCCGGGCATTCTCGGCGAGGGCGTCCTCACGGTCGATCACCGTCGGCGCGCTGCCCTCGACCGTGCTCATGGGCAGGTCGGGATCGGCGATCTCGGTGCTTTCCGCTGCGGCCTGTTCGGCTTCCAGCTCGGCCTGGCGGCGGTCGGCGGCCGGGTCCAGCACGAAGAACTGATAGCCCAGCATGATGACCAGGATCAGGCCGAGTGCGATGAATAAATTGCGTTGATCTTCGCCCATGAAAACTAAAGGCCTCTCAGGCTTGCTGTTTCCGTTTGCCCGGGGCCTCGTCTTCGGCAAGGCTCACCAATGCGCTTTCGACATCCCCCAGCAGTCGCGACCACTCCCGATCGGGCGTGACCGCACGCGCGATGAATACATAGTCAAAACCGGGCTGTCCGTGGAGGGGGAGTAGCAGCCGAGCAGCTTCGCGCAATCGCCGTTTGCAGCGATTGCGGATCACCGCATTACCGATCTTCTTGGTCGCTGTAAAACCTGCGCCACAATGCGAAGAGCCGTCCCGCGGAGTCGACTGGACGACGACACCCGCACGAACGGCTTTTCGGCCTTTAGCGGCATTCAGGAATTCACGCCGCTTTTTCAGCCGCTTGACGGCTGGCGGCGTCGTGCGCATCGCCCTTAGGCGGACAGACGCTTGCGGCCTTTGGCCCGGCGGCGAGCCAGAACCTGACGGCCGGATTTCGTCGCCATGCGCGCACGGAAACCGTGCCGACGCTTGCGGACGAGCTTGGACGGTTGAAAAGTGCGTTTCACGGTGGCGCTCCATCGGCGTTCAATTCGAGAGCGGCGGCTAATACGCAAGCTGGGCCGTCGCGTCAAGGGCGGCTGGCGCACAAGACTCAGGCCCGGCCTCCGTTTTTGCCGGCCGAACGGAAAGGAAAGCATGCCAGGCCCTTCCCTGCAATCCCGCCAGGCCGTGTTCCGGCTGGCTCTGCTGCTGCTCGTCCTCGCGGCGATGCTCGCACTGCTATTCCTGGCGGGCTCCCCGCGCGACATGCTGGCCCTGCTGCAATCGGGCCGCAGCGAGCTGGCGCTCTGGATCGACGGGAATCGGGGCCTTGCCGCGATCGCCTATGCCCTCTTCTACATGGCGACTGTCACCATCGCCCTGCCCGGGGCGCTCTGGTTCACCATCGGAGCCGGATTTCTCTTCGGGACCTGGCTGGCCATTCCGGTCTCCCTGTTCGGGATCACGCTGGGCGCGTTCAATGCCTTCCTGCTGACCCGCTATATCGCCGGCGAGCGGGCCCGCGACCGTTTCGGGCCGCGGGTGACCGCCTATGCCGCCCTGTTCGAGCGCAACGACTTCACGGCGATGATCCTGCTCCGCGTCCTGCCGCTGCCCTTCTTCCTCGTCAATGTGGCCGCCGCCCTGCTCGGGGCGAGAGCCCGGCCCTATGTGGCGGGGACGCTGATCGGCTCGACCCCCTCGGTCGTACTCTATGCCGGTATAGGCGCCGGACTCGCCACCCTGCTGGAACCCGCCGGACCGCCGGGGCTCGGCGCCCTGCTCGATCCGGCTTTCCTGCTGGCCGCGGCGATGGTGCTGCCGCTGGCGCTCGCGCCGCTGGTCTGGCGCCGCTGGCTGGCGCCGGACGGGAAGACGCGGACCGCGAAGCGCTTGCCGGACTCCTGAGGCTGGGCTATTGCGCCGAATGGTCATGAGTCAGCGCCCGGATCCAGACACGCCCGAGACGGCCGCCAGCGCATCGCGGGGGCGGCGCGGTCTCGTGGGAGCCGTGGTGGACAGCCTGCCGGGCCAGCTCCTCATGGTGACCATCGGCGTGATCGCGATCGGCGTGGCGCTGGTCTACTTCCCGGCCGCCGCCGGCTTCCGCCTGCAATGGATGACCGACCGGGCCGAGGCCGCGCACCTGGCCGCCCTGGCCGCCGATGTGGCGCCCGACGGGGCGCTCGGCGAGGACGAGGTGCGCGCCCTGCTCATGGGCGCCGACGCGGTTGCCGTGTCGCGCGTCCGCGACGGTATGAACGAGCTCGTTCTCTATAGCGGGCCGATCGGGGAGGGTTTCGTCGAAAGCGATCTGCGCAAGGCGAACTGGGCGACCCATCTGCGCGATACCGTCGATGTCCTCTTCGCGCCGCCGGGGCGCTTGCTGCGCATCCGGGCCGAGCCGGCGGGTTATCCCGACGAGCTGATCGACGTGATCGTGCACGAGGCCCCCCTGCGCAGGGAGCTGCAGGCCTTCTCGCGCCGCTTCCTGCTTTACTCCGCCGTCGCTGCCTTTCTGCTCGGCATCGTCCTCTATGCCGCGCTCTATCTGTGCTTCGTGCGTCCGATGCGCCGCTTTGCGGCGGCAATGAACCGTTTCCGCGCCGATCCGAGCGATCCCGGGCGCATGGTCCATCCCTCCGGCTCGCGCACGGAAATCGGCGAGGCCGAACAGGAGCTGGCGCGCATGCAGGCGGAAATCCGCCAGGCGCTTCAGCAGCGCGAGCGTCTCGCCACGCTCGGCGGGGCCGTGGCCAAGATCAATCATGATCTGCGCAATGTGCTGGCCAGCGCCCAGCTCGTCTCCGACCGGCTCGCGGCTGACAGCGACGAGCGCGTGCGCCGCATGGGCGAGCGTCTCGTGCGGGCGGTGGACCGGGGCGTGCGCCTGTGCGAGGCCACGCTGGAGTTCGGGCGGGCAGAGGAGCGTCCGCCGACGCGCCGTGCCGTCCCGCTCCGGGCGTTGCTCGACGAAGTCGCCAATGACGCTCTGCCGCAGGACAGCGGCGTGGTCTGCGAGAACTCCGTCGCGCCGGATCTGGTGGTGCTGGTGGACCCGGATCATGTCCACCGCATCGTGTTCAATCTCTGCCGCAATGCCGTCCAGGCCATGATGACCGTGGACGAGCCGCGGCGCCTGACGGCTGGTGCGGTGCGTGAGGGCGACGCCGTACACATCGAGATTGCCGATACGGGGCCGGGCCTGCCGCCGAAAGCGCGCGCCAATCTCTTCAGTCCCTTCACCGGCTCGGCCCGCAAGGGCGGGACCGGACTGGGCCTGTCGATCGCCCGCGAACTGGCCCGGGCCAATGGCGGCGATGTCGAACTCGCGCACAGCGATGCGGAAGGCACGACCTTCCGCATCACCCTGCCGGCTGTGCCGCAAGAGGAGAGCGGCGGCGAGGCCTAGGGCTCGCCGACCACGCCCTCGCGCCGCGGATCGGCGCCGCCGATCAGCGTGCCGTCCTCCATCCGCCGCACGATATGCAGGCCGGAATTCTCGCCGCGATTGGCGTCGAGCGTGAAGCCGAGCCCGGCCAGACCGCTGACGATCTGCGGTGCCATGCCGTCCTCGACCCGCACCACATCGCCACGCGCGACGACATTGGGAAGCTCGATCGCCTCCTGCGGCGTCAGACCCCAGTCGAGCATGCCGACCAGGGATTTGGCCGTATAGGCGATGATGGACGAGCCGCCCGGCGACCCCGTCGCCAGCACGAATTCGCCGTCCGTATCGAACACGATGGTTGGCGACATGGAGGAGCGCGGACGTTTGCCGCCCTCCGGCGCATTGGGCACGAGCCGTCCCTCGGCATCGACGGGATCGCGCGAGAAATCGGTGAGCTGATTGTTCAGGAAAAACCCGCCGGCCATGCGGTGGCTGCCGAAGACGCTCTCCACCGTCGTCGTCATGGAGACCACGTCGCCATCGCTGTCGACGATGACGAAATGGCTGGTGCCGGGAGAGTTCGGCGTTGCGTCGGCGCCGGGCTGCTGCACACCGTCCGGAATGCCGGCCGTGACGCGGGGCAGGGCCGTGGTGCGATCGACGCCCGCCGCGCGCGCGGTGATGTAGTCCTCCGCCAGGAGGCCCTCGACGGGGACGCTGACGAAAGCCGTATCGGCGATATAGGCGTCGCGGTCGGCATAGGCGAGGCGGCTGGCCTCGATGAAGCGGCGCCAGCCTTCCACACTGTCCGGTCCGGTCTCGCTCATGTCATAGGGCTCGAGCAGGCCGAGTATCTCGTTCACCGTCACGCCGCCCGAGGCCGGCGGCGGCGCACCGCAGACCGTCCATTCGCGATAAGGGCGGCACAGCGCATCGCGCCGGATCGCCTGGTAGGTTTCCAGATCGCTCAGGGCGAGACCGCCCGGCCGCGGTTCGGCCCGGACCGCCTCGACGATCTCTGCGGCGAGCGGACCTGCATAGAGATTGCGCCAGTCCGCCGCGATGGCGCGAGCGCTGTCGGCATAGGCTTCGTTCTGCAGGACATGACCGACCGGGAGCGGGCTGCCGTCCTCGAGGAAGAAATAATCGCGGGAGGCCGGCCATTCATCCAGCGGGGTGCGCGGCGCGACCCCCGCAATGAAGCGCTGCAGGCGCGGCGAGACCGCGAAACCGTCCTCGGCGAGATCGATGGCGGCATCGAAGCCGTTCGCCCAGGGCAGTTCGCCATGATCCTCGTGCGCCATGGCGAGCATGGCCACGGCGCCCGGGACGCCGACGGAGTGGCCCGAGAAAACGGAGTCGTAGAAGCTCAATACGGAACCGTCCGCATCCCGGAAGAGGTCCGGCGACGCGGTGGCCGGTGCGGTCTCCCGGCCGTCATACGCGGTCAGCGATCCGTCCTGCGCGTCGTAATAGAGCATGAAGGCGCCGCCCCCGAGGCCGGAGCTCTGCGGCTCCACGAGGCCGAGCACGCTCTGCACGGCGATCGCGGCATCGATGGCATCGCCGCCATTGCGAAGGGCGGCAAGCCCGGCTTCCACCGCATGGGGATTGGCGGCGGAGACCATGGCCGGTCCGGCTGACGTCGCCTCTGCGGGCGTCGCAGGTGCAGTCTCGTTATGAGCATCGGGCGCCGGGGCCGGCGAGCAGGCTGCGAGCGCGAGACTGGAAACCAGGCCGGAAACCAGGCCGGTGACCAGGAAGGTGGTGGTGTGCAGAAAACGCAATATGGAACTAGCCCCCTCGATACTGACCGCTACGATGGCGATGATTGTCCGCGATGCAATCGCGATCGCACGAATAGATAAGAGGGCATAGATGGCGGCGCCAGGGAAGAGCAACAGCCTCGTCGATGTGGCCGGGCTGCAGGTCGGCCAGGCCGAGGACGAGCGGGTGGGCACCGGCGTGACCGTCATCCTTCCCGACGAGCGCGCCGTCTGCGCCGTCGATGTGCGCGGCGGCGGTCCGGGAACGCGGGAAACCGATGCGCTGGCCAGCCATACCCTGGTCGATGCGGTCGACGCGGTGGTGCTGTCCGGCGGGTCGTCCTACGGACTGGCGGCAGCGGACGGCGTCGCCGCCAGTCTCGGTGCGTCCGGGCGCGGCTTTTCCCTGATGGATATGCCCGGCGTGCCGCGTTCGCCGGTCGTGCCGTCGGCTATCCTCTACGATCTTGCGAATGGTGGCGACAAGGCATGGGGCGAGACGCCGCCCTATCGCGCGCTGGGGCAGGCTGCGCTGGGGGCCGCGTCCCGCCAAATCACGGAAGGCGCCACCGGTGCCGGTCATGGCGCCCGCGCCGGACAGCATGCCGGTGGCACGGGAAGCGCAAGTTTGGTGAGCGCAGACGGGTTCACCGTGGGGGCGCTGGTCAGCGTAAACAGTTTCGGTTCGGTCACCCTGCCGGGGCATGACGACGTCTACTGGGCCTGGCCCTTCGAGATCGACGGCGAGTTCGGGGGCGGCCGCCCGCCCGCCGGCTGGTCGGCTCCGCCCGGCGACTGGGGCGCGGCCAAGATCAACCCGGGCGCGCGCGAGAACACCACCATCGCCTGCGTGGCCACGGATGCGGTGCTCACCCCGGCGCAGGCCCAGCGCCTGGCCATCATGGCGCAGGACGGTCTCGCCCGCGCTATCCGGCCGGTGCACACCCCCTTTGACGGCGATGTCGTCTTCGCACTGGCTACGGCGCGGCGGAACCTCCCGGAGGCGTCCGCCGATCTTGCCCTGGCGGAACTCGGCAGCCTGGCAGCGGACTGTCTGGCACGCGCCGTCGCGCGCGGCGTTCATGCAGCCCGCTCGCACACGGCGGATAAGGCGCCGGATTAGCGCCTGTGAGGCGGAGAATGCCCGTGCTGCATCCGGTGTGTTTTTTACGCGTTTCGGGTACTTGCTTTCCCGCAAACCCGCGGTTAGGTTCCGCGCCTCTTCGGGGCTGAGACCCCGGACATACGGCCTGCACCGGTAGCTCAGCTGGATAGAGCACCAGACTACGAATCTGGGGGTCGGGGGTTCGAATCCTCCCCGGTGCGCCATTTTACAATCGCCACCTTCGAGACCGCCTAACACCTTGAATGGTAAGGCTAAATCTGGGGTTCGAAGTCCATTTTCTCGATCATAGGTAATACCGGCTGGAAACACCATTTTCAGCACCAATTTGCGCACCGCCAAAGTGCCATTTATCCATATTTCATAGGGGTTTGCGAGGAATTGGCAGGCGAGTTCGAACATCTCCTCGAAGGTGTGCGGTTTTTGGCCTACACGATTGGTCTGTTCCCGAAGCAATAGCTTATCTTTTTCGAATCCTTCGATCTTCGCCTCGTACGCCGCGATCACGCGTGAGGAGTTTGAATCAACGATCCGATCGAGGAGTTGATCGATCTTTTTGTCGAGTTCCTTGATACGCGCCTGGGCTTCTTTCGAACGTGATTGTTCTTGATCGACACGACCATCCCAGAGGTCTTTCAGCATCGCTCTCGCAAGCTCAAAAAGGCTCTTGGCAGGCGTAACGCTTGCGAGCGCCGCTTCGACTTCCCCTTCGATCGCATCGCGTCTGATAGACTTTCTGTGGCTCTCGCAGTCACGGTTATAGCAGAGATAGTACGGATGCTTTGTTCCGGTCTTGCTCGTGGACCACGCCGCCGTCAGAGGGTGATCGCAATCACCGCACAACGCGGCCCCGCGAAGCGGAAAGTCTTCCCGCATATCTTTACGGATGATCTGACGGTCAGGGTTTGCCAGGCGTTTTTGAATTCTCTCGAAGGTCGAGACAGAGACCAATGCTTCGTGACGGCCTTCACGCATCGCAATTCCCCACTTTGGAATTGAGATCAGACCGGCATAAAGCGGCTGGGTGAGGAGATCGTTCACACGCTGGTTGCGCATAAATCCGCCCGGCAAATCTTTAGGGAAAAGGGGCTGGGCTTCGAGATAGCGCTTCACCTCCGCTTGTGTACCGAAGCGGCCAGAAGCGAAGCCTTCAAGAGCTTCTTGAACGATTGAGGCGAGAGGCTCATCGCGAACCAAAACCTTGCCTTCGTTGGAGCGCTCGAAACGATAGCCTTTAGGCGCTGCAAACACCCAGTAACCGTTCATGGCCCGAGCGCGCATGCGGTTCGTGGTTTGCTCCGCGTTCTTTTGCCTTTGATGTTGCGACACCGAGGCCAGAAGGTTCTCCACCAGGACCGAATCTGAGTCCTCCCCAAATTCGATCGATGGGCTTTCCAACCGGCCTCCCGCGCCACCGATTGCCGTTCTCAATCGAATATGCGCGTCCAGCCCCCGTGCGAGACGCGACACATCATCTATGATAACAACCGGATTTTCTGCATGGTGTTCTTTGAGCCAGTCCAGCATCTGCATCATGCCAGGACGATCAGCTACGCCGCCGCTCATATCATCTGTGAAGACTTGCTCTACGCGATAGCCCTTGTAGCCAGCATATTCCCGGCAGCGTGTTTCTTGGCTTCCAAGGCCATCGCCGCGCGTCGTCTGTTTGACGTTCGACACACGGCAGTAGATCACTGCGATTCCGCCGGTTTCGCTCTTCTTGTTCGTTAGATTCATCATGGTGTGCTCTCCGGCGTTTCGAGCTGCTTGCGCGGTTTGTCCCCGCGTTCAGCCTCTTGGTTTTCTTTATCAGCCATTGCGAGAGTCGGCCCATCGATTCCGAAGCCAGCATCTACGAACAGAACCATCAGGTCCCAAACAGTTCGCATGAGCGTTAGCTTCTGCGTCTCGGTGAGGTCGAGTTGTGCAATGTGGTGAGCGTACGCTTCAGGATCGAAACGAACCTTGCGAGCCTCCTGATTGAAACCGTCAACGGTTGACGATTGCAGGATGTTCTTTTGATCGTCTGGCATCCTGAACTCCTTTCTTGTGTCTCACGCACGCGAAGGGGGCTCTATTTTTATTATGCCGTATACGGATCAAAAAGTCCAGCATTTTCAGGGCTTTCAGCCCTTTTTGTGCATAACTTATCCGGCAAAAAAGCACCGTTTCGCAATGTTCGAACTCAAAATGCGGTGCTTATTGCGATGCGACAATTACCTGTCCCGATCAGAGGAAGAAGAGTCATTTAACACTTTGAGATTAAATAATATTTTCTATGGCAAACCGTTACATCGCCCACTCAAAACTGAGCAATGAACAGGTCGAAGCGCTCCTTTGGGCGGTTTGCTCAAACTTTTCTGTGCCGATTGCGAGTGAGCGAGCCGGTATTTCTGAGCGATCAGCCGCTGAAACCATGCGCAAACTGCGCGACATGATTGCTCGCTCTGACAGGCTATTTCATCAAATCGGCCTACCGCTTGACTGGCCTGATGATGACGATCCGCTTTGGCAGCGCCTTCACACTTGCGTATTCGACTGTCCGTCTGAAATCAGAGAGTCGTTTGAAAGTCTCGATGGCCTAGGAACAGCCCTTCTCGGTAATAGACGCCTTTGTTCAGCGTGCGAGTTTCTGCCACTCGTCCAGCCGCGTCCCATGTTGCTCCGCACACTTCGGCATCTCAGAACAGAGCAGCGCGGCCTTCCTACAGGAAGCTTCAAATCGGTGTTTCTTACGGCATTGGTCTATGACCGTTTCCGCGACATTGAACTCGACCGTGCCCTCGAAGATGATGAAGCTATGAAGCGATTGGGTTCGACCCGGCGCAATCATATGACGATGATGTTCGAGGCATGTAAGCAAACGCTACGAAAAGCCTGAACGCCTCCTGTCAGCCGAGACATAGAAGCCTGGGCAAAACCGTCCTCTGCTTTGAGATAACCGCATCCGTGGCGACTGGCAGGCCCACTGCAACCGACCTTCCGCACCAGTGACCGTGAAGGCAGTTGCAGCGTGCCTTTATTCCAGTCGCCCGAGCCTCCTGCGTTCAAAGCAAAGGAGGACAATATGCCCAACATTTATCATGCAACGCCCTACGACATTTCAGCGACGGGCTTCTATTTCGAAACGCTCGATGAGTACCGCGAGCGAGCATCGCGACATCGCAACGAGTACGGCGATCCCGTCGAAGAGTATGAGATTCAGTTCATTGATGGCGACAATTATGAGCTGTTCAAAGCGATCGGCGTGAACCAAGCAAATCTGCCGCTGTGGTTCGATCAATTTGAAGACCTCGACGAAGACGAGGCCGCGCGCGCCATATACCTCGCTGGATACGAATGTATCGCGCCGGAAGAGATTATCGATCGTCTGGACGAAGTGATGCTCTTTGAAGGCACGCTTCTCGAATACGCCGAGGATTACGTCGAGAGCACCGGGCTTCTTGACCAGCTACCGGAAAGCCTTCGCTACTATTTCGATGTCGAAGCCTTTGCCCGCGATATGCGCCTGGGCGGCGAAGTTACCGAACTGGAACTTGGTAATCGTCAATGGATCGTCCAGCTGTAAGCTGGGCGACCCAATTCAAAAGCGGATATATGCGAGTAAGGAGGCGCCTAAAGAACTTGCCCGAGGAAGTTAAAAAGTGCGCCAGTGGTTTCTCTGAAACCCGGTGCACCAATAGGCACACTGATTAACTGAATGTCCGGACTCGAAAGAACAAGCAAAATCAAAAACCCGAACCACTGGGCTCCTGCGACAAACTTAAAAACGTAACTTCGAGCACTCTCATACCTATCATGCACACTCACATGTCCAGTTACCGTATTTATGGTTCCGTGCGACCCGGTTTTCGAAAATTCGTTAGATAGGCCAAAGCCATCGACTAAAACTTTAGTAGTCAGAACAATGTACAAATTATAGACTAGAATCAGAAGCAAGAAAAAGGCAACTATCTGCCATATGCTACTGGCTTCTTGCTCACCATTGGTGGCAGAGCCGCCTACGCCAAATGTGACTGCACACCAAGCGCCATAGACTACTAGAACTAGAAAGAGTGGGATTCGCCAGATCATCCTTCAACAGCCTTTCACGCCCCATTTGCAAAGCGAATACTTTTCACCATTTTCCATCATAGATGTCGATAGCCCAAGCTAGAAAGCTTGGGCTGGCTTTGAAGCGGCCGTCCGACTAACGTCTAGCGTCTTGGATACCTGCTCAGCCGATTTCGAGTGCTAAGCTCGTTGATGACGATATGCAGATTGTGCGCAATCGCTTGAGCAAACTCTGAACCGCATTCGCTATTTGCCAGCTCTTCGGCGAACAAATGATGCAACGCTCGAAGTTGCGCTATCGGCATGCGGGCAGCTTCCGCCTTTGAAATGATTTGAAGAGACATCGCGTCGCTCCTTTACGTTTGTAATTGCGGCGACCGAACCGTTCGAGCACCTCGCCTGTCCCGCCACACAATTTCCAGGCAATGGGTGTCGATCGGTTCGGTTCAGCGCCGCATATCCGTAAAGGCTGCGAAGCTATGCGTCCCAAGGGTTCAAAGGCTTGCTGGCCTTCGCTTGACGAAACCACCAGTGTTTTCGAGCGATGATTGGATAGTTGTTCTCCACGAAGAGAATCTGCAAATCGCGGTGAAGCGTCATCATCTCATCTGCATATGCCAGCGGACGCTGCACATCGTCATACGAGATAGTTTTCGAATGGCCCGTAGTGGACGAGCTACTTGGGTAAGACGTGGTTGCCGATGAGGACGATCCGAAGCTGATGGAACGCTTTTTCATCGTCGTCATGCCGGTCAAATGTTCCGCGTATTTCGCCGTCTCATAGTCGCGGCTTCCAAAATACTGGAACACGCCTGCATTGCTGACGAAGGTCTGCCAGCCCTTATCGCCGTAGAGGCGCATGAGCTGAGACAGGTCTTGTGTAACCGCCCAAAGCTGTACGCCAAGGCCCGCCATCGTCCCGAAGGCTGTCTCAATAATCTTCAGTCTTTCGAGGGCTGCAAACTCATCCAAAATCACGCGCACCGGCTCAGCATCTGACTTCGCAGGGGTGCGTGTCAGATCGATCATGGCGCTTGAGATCATCAACCGAAGCCAGCGATTGAACGTCGAGAGACGATCCAAAGGCAGCACCAGATAAATCGTCGTCGGCGCATCGGCAGTTTTAAGATCGGAGAACTTGAAGTCTGACTTGGCCAGGCTGTCACGGATTTTAGGGCTATCGAGAAAATGCGTGTTTGATTGCGCCGAGGAGATCACACCAGAGCGTTCCTTCTCCGCCTTCTGAGCAATGCGGAAAGCGGCGGCGCTCACCAGCGGATGAGGCGAGACCGCCATCCGCATCAAAATCTCATCCATCGTGCCAGGAAGATTCTCATCTTCCGTATCCGCAGCCGGAGGCAGCGACAGGATATCCCGGACCCGGCCAAGCGTTCGGTTGCCCTCTTCTTCAGGAGCAACGACGACATAGAGGATGAAACCAGCAATCAGCGCTTTGGCCTCATCGCTCCAAAATGGCTCTTTGTCAGTTGAGACAACGAGCGCGTCGGCGAGTTGCATCGCGTCCGATCCAAGGTCTGGATCATCTGCACGAAGAGCGTCCAAAGGATTGAAATGGGCATGGAAGCCCGCATCGGCCCCAGGGCCAAACTTGTCAGCTTCTTGAGCAATGCCCCATGGGTCTACAATTTTGATATTGTGACCCATCGCAGCACGCTTTGCTGCCGTGCGCCGCGCATTCTCGCCTTTGGGATCAATGACGAGAATTGAGCTTTTTGACCGGAGAAGGTTCGGAATGATTGCAGCAGCTCCTTTACCCGTTCGCGTCGGCGCGACCGTCAATGCGTGCATGTCGCCCCGATAGACGAGCGGGACGCCTTTCTCTTGCTCTTTGCCGAGGAAAAGACCGTCTCCCTTGTCCATTGAACCAATCAGGTCGGCATCTGTGATGTCATCGAACGTCGCCCACCGTGAGGAGCCGAAGATGTCCGGTATTTCCGTAGGCGGTCTGATGACGAGAAGAAACTTCGCCGCCAGGGCAATGCCCGCGCTAAAGCCAGTGATGAAGGCCAGCATCGACGCCATGGATGTTGTCGATGCAGAGTCGCTTGTGTCTCCGATGAGGACGAGCAACGCGCACAGAACAACGAGCGCCACCCATCCATGCTTGTGAACAACCCAACGCCAAAAGGCGAGGATTGCGACCAATCCAACCCCGAGCACAAATCCGCCCATGAGGCTGCTTAACGTGAGGCCGCGCATTGGGTTCATGGCAGCGCCAAGATCACCGCCGCCGATTGGCATGCCATAGGCATCATATTGGATTTGATTGCCGCCGCTTTCTTCGCCGCTGAAACCAAAGCTCACGACGGCCACCGTGACGGCCACACCGAAGACAGCGATCGCGCCCCAGCCAAGCCATTTGAGAAATGGTTTGGGATCAGGTTTAACCTTCGATTTCGTCTCAGGTGACGATTTTGAGGGCGGCTTGCTCCTCAAAAACTTCTCAACCTTCCGCTTTGGACTTGGCTCTCTGGAAAGCGCTGTGTCAGCTAAATCTTGAATGCTGTCCCAGAGAGAGCGGAACCACGAAATTATTGGGTCCATCGTTTGGGCACTCCTCTTACGTTGAAAAACTGTCAACGTGTGTGAGTGCCGTTTATTATCGAAAGTTAAGCCAATCGCCCGTTTTGCGAAATTAGCGGCCAATGCCCGCAGATTTTTTCACTAACGGTCGCGTTCTCGATCTTGCTCTTTGCCGCGTTGCAAAAGAGCCCGCATACGATCGCGTGCAGCTTCATCGCGTTCGGGCGCGGCATACTTTGGAGCTGGCCGGATAGTTTCACCGCCCAGGCTCAACGAAGGTGGTCTGGGACGTGGCTTTTCCAGTTCGGGAAGTTCGGCTCCTTCTTCCTTTTGAGCCTCATCATCCAACTCTTGTGTGATGCGGTGAATGTCAGAGTTCCGGCGATCCGGGACGCCCGATCGCCGGTCATTGAGCCCTTCGAGCGCGTTCAAAAGGTCGCTCGACGGCTCCTCTTTTGGGGCGCCCGAAGCCTTCTCTTCGAAGGCATTTTTCGCCGCTCCTTTGTTCCGGGCGTGTTTCTCATCCCAGCTATCAGACACATCGCACTCCACGTCTCGATGGGAATCGACGTAGCACGGAAATCGTCAAAAGTGCAGTAAAGCCGGGTATTTCGCGGTTTTCACCCGATTTGGACGCGTTTTTTGACGCGCAAGGTGTGCGTTGTACTACAACGCCGACCTTGCCAAAGGGGCTGCTGCGCCCCCTGTTGGATACCCCAAGCCTTGGCGCTGACCAGGTATTGAACCTACCCAGCACCATCCAATCGTATCGCCGATTGATCCCTCATCAGAGGCGGAGAATGACCTCTCCCCTCCGACACCTCCCCATGTCCGAACAGCCTGCCGTTCGATCGCAGATCAGGTGAGCCTCCAAGCTCCCCCGATACCCCCATGGCCATGTCATGGAGACGACTTCATCGAGACCAACCGTGCGCCGTTTGGATGCCGTCAGCGTATCGCCGCTGAACTACTCGCAGGTGAGATTTCTGCTCTCCCTGCACCCATCGATCAAACGGGTTCCGTGCTCCCTGGAACATTGCTGTGAACATTATCGATGTTTTGCTTTTGTTCTATTTCTCGACTTGGTATAATATCTAGGTGTGATCACTAGAATACGAGATTCAAATGAGTGCCGAAAAATATAACCGTAGCATATCCCTTCTTTGCCCAACGTGTGGACATGATCAATTCCAGTATGATGACGAGGACGAATTGATCCCAGTTACTTGCCAGCAATGCAAGACCGAGATGTCTCGTGACGATTTGATCGAAGCGAATGCCGAGAACATCGAAATCAACAAGAATGAGGTCATCGGCGAAGTAACTAAAGATATCCAAAAGCAATTAAAAGACATGTTCAAGGGGAGCAAATGGAAAGCCCGGTAGCTGATTATTCTAGTCTCGCTAGCGCCATCATTGCGGGTCTGGCCCTCCTCGTCTCATTGGTGGCCTTGGTCCTCGGCGAGTTGCGTAATGCGCGGCAAAAAAAGTTCGTCGAGACCCAGCATGAGCTGAACGAACGGCTATTGGCGCGCGAGCTTCAAAACCTCCAGGCATCCAGCAAAGCTGATATGGGCGCGAAGCTCATAAAAATGGGAAAATCGAGCTACCGTGTGAAAGTATGGAATCAGGGTGAAGCCGTCGCACACAACGTCGACATTCGCATCCCAGAGGGCACCAACATTATTACCGAGCGAGAAGTGGCAGATAAATTCCCGATGGAATTTATGGAAAGACATAATTCTGTTGAGTTGCTCGCATTTGTCCACATGCAGACCGCGAGGAAGCAACCAATCGAAATTGTTTGGAGCGACGATGACGGGCAGAATAAGAGCAAGACCGTCTACCTCACATTTTGAGACCAATACGCAGCATTCCGTCTAGGCCGGTGCTGCCCGCCCTTCATTGTCTACAATTCACTTTTTAAAAAATGGGGCTTCATTATTCTCTACATAAGGTTGTAATGGCCCTTCACAATCGTGGCCACAATGGATACACTTTCAAAATGTCGGGAAAAGATTCCGGTTTCCGTATCCGCGTGGAACGAGACCTCCGTGAAAAATTCATAGAAGTCTGTCGCGCGCAGGATCGCCCAGCGGCGCAAGTCCTTCGGGATTACATGCGCGCGCACATCCGGGATCACGACGAAGAACAAGACAACAAGGATACGTCCGACCGTGAACGCAGTTGAAATTGAAGAAGCTATTTCGGAGCTAGCTGAGCAGCCATTTGAGCCGCAGGAGTTCCCGTTCGCGTTCCTTGAGGCGTTTGGCAACAAAGCCACCACGATCAAGAAGCTTCGATCTGGTGCGTCGAACAAATCAGATCAGGGCGGCGTTCTTCAAACCAACAACATCCATATCAAAGTCTGCAATCCTGGCACGGTGACGGAGACGCTTCGCGCGTTGAAGGAAAGCCCTGCGACGACAAAGGCCAAAGCCAAGTATGTGCTCGCGACTGATGGAAGCGAGTTCGAGGCGGAAGACCTGATTGGCGGCGAGACGGTCGCCTGTGCCTACAAAGACTTCCCCGACCACTTTGGCTTCTTTCTCTCGCTGGCGGGCATTTCGACCGTCAAGCAAATCCGCGAAAACGCCTTCGACATTAAGGCCACCAGTCGTCTGAACCGGCTCTATGTCGAGCTTTTGAAAGACAATCCTGAATGGGGGACGGAAGAACGCCGACACGACATGAACCACTTCATGGCGCGGCTGATTTTCTGCTTCTTTGCGGAAGACACGGATATCTTTGACGGTGAGAACCTGTTCACCGGCACTATCGAGCAAATGAGCGAACGCGATTCCTCAAACACGCATGAGGTTATTGGCGAGCTTTTCCGTGCGATGAACACGAAGTTTGAAGAGCGCGCCGAGGCCAAGATTCCACGCTGGGCCGACAAATTTCCGTACGTAAATGGTGGCCTGTTTTCCGGCTCGACAGACGTACCGCGTTTCAGCCGGATTGCGCAGCGCTATCTCTTCCATATCGGCAATCTCGATTGGAAGAAGATCAACCCAGATATCTTTGGATCGATGATTCAGGCCGTTGCGGATGATGAAGAACGCGGTGCTTTGGGCATGCATTACACAAGCGTGCCCAATATTTTGAAGGTGCTCAATCCGCTCTTTCTGGATGATCTCCGAGAGAAGCTGGAGGAAGCAGGCGATAACTCGCGCAAGCTTCTGAATCTTCGAAACCGGATCGCCAAAATCCGTGTCTTCGATCCGGCCTGCGGCTCAGGCAATTTCCTTGTGATCGCCTACAAGGAAATGCGGGCGATAGAAGCCGAAATCAACAAGCGGCGCGGCGAGAAAGAGCGTCGAACGGATATCCCGCTTACGAACTTTCGAGGCATCGAACTACGAGACTTCTCGGCAGAAATCGCGCGTCTCGCACTCATTATTGCAGAGTTCCAATGTGATGTTCTTTATCGCGGCCAGCAAGAAGCTTTGAAAGAGTTCCTGCCGTTGAATGCAATGAACTGGATCACCTGCGGCAATGCCCTTCGTCTGGATTGGCTGAGCATATGCCCGCCCACTGGAACAGGCGTGAAAATTTCTTCAGATGACTTGTTCGAAACGCCATTGGATCAAGCCGAGATCGATTTCGAGAACGAGGGAGGTGAAACATATATCTGTGGAAACCCACCGTATATCGGAAGGCGAAATCAAGACAAATTTCAGAAGAGCGATCTTAAGGCAATTCTCGGAGATCGGATAAAGTCTAGCGCCTCGCTGGACTACGTTTTCGGTTGGATTGAAAAGGCCTCTGACTTTGTAATCCATCAAAGCGGGGAATTCGCATTTGTTACAACAAACTCCGTTTCCCAAGGGACACAAGTACCAATCTATTGGCCACATCTATTCGGGAAAGGGCTTCGGATAAACTTCGCCCATCAATCATTCAAATGGGCGAACAGTGCCGCCAATAACGCGGGAGTTACTGTCGTAATAATCGGTGTGGGTAAAAATCGCCGAACAAAAAAGCTATTTGACGGTGATACGGTGCGAGAAGTGGATGAAATATCCCCGTATCTACTTCCAGGACATTCAGTTGTTGTGAGTGCGCAAAGCAGGCCGATCTCCCAAATCTCAAAAATGAACTATGGAAATTTGCCGGGAGACGGAAACCATCTATCACTAAATCAGTCTGAAAAAGATAAAATAATTAAAACCTACCCCGAAGCCGATCGTCTGATTCTGCCTTTATATGGAGCGCAAGAATTCATCAAAGGCCAGTGCCGGTATTGTATCTGGATCGATGACATTGATTTGCCGTTCGCTCGTTCAATACCTGAGATAGCCGCCCGAATCGAAAAAGTTCGGGAAACTCGGACGAACAGCAAAGACCCCAGCTACAACGCGTTGGCTGACCGCCCGCATCAGTATCGAGATCGAAATCTTCCTCGTGCTACGACGATCCTCGCGCCTCAAGTTTCATCTGAAACGCGGGAGTATTTGCCAACGACCATCCTGCCAGGGCGGATTGGAACGACAAATCAAGCGTTTGCTATATATGACGCGCCGCTTTGGAATTTATCTCTACTGGCCTCCAGATTGCACCTAGTTTGGATTGCAGCCATCTGCGGAAAGCTCGAAACACGGTTTCGGTACTCTAATACGATGGGGTGGAACACGTTCCCTGTTCCTAAGATGACCGAGAAAAACAAGGAAGACCTGTCTCAGTGCGCTGAAGGTATTCTTGTAGCAAGAGAGGCGCATTGGCCTGCCACCATCGCTGATCTCTACGATCCCGATAAAATGCCTGACGACCTGCGTGCTGCGCATGAGCGTAACGATGAAGTCCTTGAACGCATCTACATTGGGCGTCGTTTCAAGAATGACACTGAGAGGCTCGAAAAGCTGTTCGAGCTTTACACCAAAATGACGAAAACCAAGGGGGCGGCATGAGCGATCGACCCTACAGCCCCGGCGGTGATGCCAAAGTCATATCCGACATTGCTCAGCGCATTTTCGGTGACTTCACCGCCATGTTCGCCTACCACCAGTGGCCAGAGCGCGGCCAAGACATGATGCGCAAGGTTCAGACACGCGTCGTCGAAACCTATGGCAGCGTCCACGCCTTCGAGGCGCATTTCCAGGCCGTCGCGCGTGGCCGAGCCGATGTGAGTGAGGTCTGGACCGATGCCACCTCGGTCTTGTTCACTTCTTTCTGGGGATGGAGTCCGGAAACCTGGGGCACGGTTGGTTGGTCGGGCGATCGCGGCTTAACGCGCCGCGCCAATCTGATGGCGCAGCTATCCAACCCCTTCATCACGGTTTGTTATGTGACCAGCAATCAGACCGACACGGACCCTGATCTAAAAGGCAAGATTGCGGGCTTCTACCTTGTCAGTCACGACACTGGCGACCGTAATGAATTCACCCACCCCATCCACCACGGTCGGGAACCAGCTAAATGGCGTCATTCGAACCGCGCGCTGCGCGCCTTCAGCTATCTTCCGGAATATCGGCCAAGCGCGATGGAGATTTTCCCCGATCTGGGGCGTCATGCGCGCCATATTGCGGCGATGGGGGAGGTTCTCATCGATCCGCAGATCATCGCGCGTCTGAGAGCGATCCCCTGTGAAGAGGTCGAGATTTATCAGCCTGTTGCTGCGCAGACGTTATCCGAAGAAGAACCGCAGCGCGGGCTGGTTCGCGCCGGACCTGCGGCCAGCGAAGGCTATGAAGTGAGCCAAGGCTCACACAGCCTGCCGCGTGATCTCTACATACTCAGGCTGTCAGGGGATGTTTCCGCCTATCTCGGGCGGCAGGGGGAGACACGTTCAATCATCAAGATCGGCCTGTCCGCGAGTCCGGACCTACGCCGGCAAGCCTTGCAGAAGGCGATGCCACGTGGATCATTTCGCTGGACGGTGGATCGCACACGCAAGTCGTTGGGCTTGCCCTTATGCGCTAACCATGCCGTTGCCGTGCTCGGTGAGGACGCCATGAAGCGACATTTGGCCAGCCATGCAGAATGGCTTGGCGGCGAATTTTATCTCGCAAATGAAAACGATATTGAGACCGCGTGGCGACTTGGTTGTGCTGCCGTAAAAACAAACACTTGAGGTATTTATGAAAGAAAAATCTGTTCCATCAGTATCAGTTCAATATTCTGCCAATGGCAATTCGACCAAATCGAATGAGCTGGGCATGCGCCCGATGCAGGAACAGGTCTATGAAAAGCGAGGTGAGCAATACCTCCTGATCAAATCCCCTCCTGCTTCAGGGAAGAGCCGCGCACTCATGTTTGTCGCGCTCGACAAGCTGCACAATCAGGGTGTGAAGCAAGCGATCATCGTTGTGCCAGAGAAATCCATCGGTTCAAGCTTCAACGACGAGCCGCTTTCGAAATTCGGTTTCTGGGCTGACTGGGCAGTCGTTCCCAAGTGGAATCTTTGCAATGCGCCCGGGGAGGACGGCGGCAAAGTCAATTCCGTCAGCGCTTTCCTCGATAGCGCCGACCAGATTTTGGTCTGCACCCACGCGACCTTCCGCTTTGCCGTCGATAAGTTCGGGATCGAAGCCTTTGATGGCCGCCTGATTGCGGTCGATGAGTTCCACCACGTCTCGGCTAATCCCGACAACAAGCTTGGCCAGCATCTCGCCGCTCTGATCGCGCGCGACAAAGTTCATATCGTCGCGATGACGGGTTCCTATTTCCGTGGCGATGCCGACCCGGTTCTGATGCCCGAAGACGAAGTGAAATTCGAGCCGGTCACCTACACCTATTACGAGCAGCTCAATGGCTACACGTGGCTGAAATCGCTAGATATCGGCTACTTCTTCTATTCAGGAGCATACGCCGATGACATTCTTAAAGTGCTTGATCCCGATCAGAAGACAATCATTCACATTCCGAGCGTGAACTCCCGCGAGAGCACAAAAGACAAAATCCGCGAGGTGGAGCACATCATCGAGGAGCTGGGCGATTGGCAAGGGACCGACCCGACCACCGGCTTCCAACTGGTGAAGCGCCCAGATGGACGCATCCTCAAAATCGCCGACCTGGTCGATGACGACCCGTCCAAGCGCGACAAGGTTTCAGCCGCCCTCAAAGACCCCGCTCAAAAGAATAACCGCGATCATGTCGATATCATCATCGCCCTGGGCATGGCCAAGGAAGGCTTTGACTGGATTTGGTGTGAGCACGCTCTGACCGTTGGCTACCGTTCGAGCCTCACCGAGATTGTGCAGATCATTGGACGCGCGACACGCGACGCGGAAGGCAAAACGCGAGCCCGCTTCACCAATCTAATCGCCGAGCCTGATGCCTCCGAAGAAGCCGTGACTGAAGCGGTGAACGATACGCTGAAAGCCATCGCCGCAAGCTTGCTCATGGAGCAAGTTCTCGCACCACGCTTCAACTTCACACCTAAGAACCCGAATACCGGGCCGCAGGCAGATTTCGACTATGGCGAAGACGGCTACGATCCAAATAAATGCAATGTCGGTTTCAACGAGAACAGTGGCCAGTTCCAGATCGAAATCAAGGGTCTGAAAGAACCAAAGACACAAGAGGCTGAACGAATTTGCCGCGAAGACCTGAACGAGGTCATCACCGCATTCGTACAGGATAAAGCCTCTATCGAGCGCGGCTTGTTCGATGAGGAGTTGGTACCAGAAGAGCTGACCCAGGTGCGTATGGGTAAGATCATCAAGGATCGCTACCCCGAGCTGGATGAAGACGATCAGGAAGCTGTGCGTCAACGCGCTATCGCGGCGCTGAACCTCACCCAAGAAGCGAAGAAAGCCGCCAATGAAAGCGGCGACAACGAAATCAAAGCGAATACAGCTTTTGTCGAAGGCGTCCGCAAATACGTTACCGACGTACGCGAGTTGGATATCGACCTGATCGACCGGATCAATCCGTTCTCTGAGGCTTATGCCATCCTCTCCAAAACTATGAACGAAGATCGCTTGAAACAGGTCAAAGCCATCATGTCCGGCAAGCAGGTCAAGCTTACCGCTGAAGAGGCGCGCGACCTCGCTAAACGCGCCCTGAAGTTCAAGCAGGAACGTGGACGTTTGCCGTCGATTACCTCGCAGGATGCCTGGGAAAAGAAAATGGCCGAAGGCGTCGCCTTCCTCGCCCGCATGAAAGCGGAGGCTGCCAATGGCTAAAGAGTTCACAGAAGAAGATGATGCCCTATTAGCCGAGTTAGGCGTTAAGGTCGAAGCTAAGAAAGCGGTCACACGGACGCCGCGCGAGGAGCGCATTATCGCGGGCTTTGAAGAAATTCAGCGCTTCGTCGAAGAACATGATCGCGTCCCGCAGCACGGCGAAGAGCGAGATATTTTCGAGCGTCTCTATGCCGTCCGGCTTGATCGTATCCGCAAGCTGGAAGAGTGCCGAGCCTTGGTCGAACCGCTCGATCACCAAGGGCTTGTGGCAGGAACATCGTCAGCGGACTCGCCTGATGTAGAAGAACTTGATGATGATGCCCTTCTCCGCGAACTGGGCGTTGAGAGCGAAACTGCATCGATCACCGAATTGCGTCATGTTCGATCGGCTGCTGAGAAGCGGGCAGCGGAAGAAGTTGCCAATCGTGAGAAGTGCGAGGATTTTGAGAAGTTCAAGCCGCTATTCGATCAAGTCCAACACGAACTCGATACCGGAATGAGAACCACCCGCCCGTTTGAGCGGAAAGCGGAAATTGCGCCTGGACGCTTCTTTGTCGTTGGCGGTCAGAAAGCCTACGTGGCTCATATGGACGAGGCATTCTTGACGCCACAGGGCATGACCGATGCGCGTCTCCGCGTGATTTTCGACAACGGTACTGAGAGCAACATGCTAATGCGGTCGCTTCAACGAGCGCTTCACAAGGATGAAGCTGGACGCCGCATCACCGATCCCTCGGCTGGCCCTTTGTTCGGAGGAGAGCAGGAAGACGAAGACCTGGCCAGCGGAACAATTTACGTGCTGAGGAGCAAATCCAGCCATCCGGTCGTAGCTGAAAATCGTGAGGTGCTGCACAAGATCGGCGTTACAGGCGGTAGCGTTGAGAAGCGCATCGCCAACGCAGCAAAAGATGCGACTTATCTTCTGGCCGACGTCGAGGTCGTCGCGACTTACGAGCTATTCAATATCAATCGAAAAAAGTTCGAACGCCTAATGCACCGCGTCTTTGAGCCCGCGAGATTGCAAATTGACATCAAAGACCGCTTTGGAAATCCGGTTGAGCCGCGTGAGTGGTTCCTGGTCCCGCTCTTCGTGATCAACGAAGCGATTGAAAAATTCAAGGACGGTACGATCAGCGAGTATCTTTACTCTCCTGACGTGGCGGGCTTGGTCCAGACGAATGAAGTTTCTAGGCGGTAGATATGACCACGCTTCCCAAACCCGCCTTTTCAATAACAGCAAATTACTTAGGTCCGATATTCGCGCTTAGCGGTGACCTCACAAAGTACAATCAAAATCTAATATTTGCCCGTAATGGAACCGGTAAGTCCTTCCTATCGCGCGCGCTGCGCTATTTGGACTTAGAAGCCCAGGGTCGCGACATTTCTGATGCTGCTAAAAATCTAATTTCAGATGAATCTTCTGATGGTAAAGGGAGCTTCTCGTTCTCACGCGGCACGAATGTATTGGGTTCCCTGCACCTCGAAAAGCCAACCGATAGAGTATCTGCTAGCGTAACCGATACTATCTTTCATGTGTTTTCCGAAGATTTCGTGCAGGAAGAGCTGAGAGAGCGCGAATATGAAATTGATGGTGAGATCGAAAATCGGATCTCAGTTGATAGCGAGAACATTAAACTCAAGGATACCCAGGACTCTCTGGAAAAGGTCGCTGCAGAAGAGCAGGCTGCTATTTCAGCGCTTCGCGAAAAATACGATAAGGAAAAACTAGCTGAGCTTCACGAGAAAGCGGGCAGCAACAAACAGCTCCGGGAATATAAAGCTCTAAGCCTCGACAGCCTGCTTGAGCGCTTTGCCGAAAAGCCGGAGCCTCCCGAGCAATGCTTTGCAGATATCCTCAAGGATTTGGACAGCCTCAAAGCGATTCCGGCGGAACCAATATATCCAGATATTCTGGGCTTGATCAGAAGTGACGATATAGAGCTTGGGTTATTGGAAGCCTCGCTCCAACGAGTGACTTCCCTGTCAAGCGTCTCCGAAGAGATTAAGAAGAAGATCGATACCCATCACGGCTTCTATGAAACCGGTGCAACAATCATTCAGGACGAGCACCGCACGACATGTCCGCTTTGCGAGCAGGGAATTACAGCCCCCGGTCCGAAGGCCATAATCGATGCCTATATCGCATATTTTGAGGACGAAGAGGAAAAGCACAAAGCGGAGCTTCGGAAGTTCTTCGCCAAGCTCAACCAAAAAGAGGCTGAGCTGAAAGATGCCGAAACGCAGGTCGCGAGACAGAAATCGCGATTGAACAAGCTTAAGCGCTTTGTTCCGTCCAGAAAAGACACCGAAATCAATGACGGGGATTTGGAGTTCAAGGAGGTTCAGACGGTCATCACCTCTATTAAGAGCGCCATCCAAGAGAAGGCTGGCGCGCTGTACACCCCGCACTCGCTACCAAGTGTCGACCTCACTGCCTGCATCACTGGCATCAACAAGATCATAGAAGAAAACAACATCAAGGTCTCGGAGCTCAACGGGGCTATCGAAAAATCCGACGAGGAGCGCAAATCTTTGCAACGCAAAGCATGCGAGGTGTTTGATCGTGAGTTTGCGATCAGCAACTGGGCGGATGTCGTAGCCTTGAGGTTACTCAGGGGTGTCACCAAAAGCAGGCAGGACGAATTGACGGCACTTGAGAAGTCAAGCCCGTCTACCGACGCTCGTGTTCGTGTCGCGGAAACCTTCGAGCTTCTTCTCAAGGAGTTCTTTGCGAACAAATATGTCTTTGACAAAGACAATTTCGTTCTCAAACGCGGCGATCACGAGATGATGCGCGGTCCGCACCGCACGTTAAGTGATGGAGAGAAGACTGCGATCGCCTTCTGTTACTTCATAGCATGCGTTCATCGGAAGGTGACCTCGAACAGCGATTACAGGAAGCTCTTCCTAGTGTTTGACGACCCGGTGACTTCGATGTCGTATGATTTTGTGTTTGCTATCGCGCAGACGCTTAAGCACCTTGGCATTTCAGACAAGGGCGAGATTTCCATCAATCCCGGCAAGATAGACGGCAACAAAGTCGTGCGGCCTGAGCTTCTGATCCTCACCCACAGCAGCTATTTCTTCAATATTTCCCGGACGAACAAGGTTGTCAAAGACGAGGCAACTTTCTCTCTTTCTACTGATGGCGTCACACATAAAATTTCCCACCTGAGGAGCTATGTGGCTCCGTTTGAGCAACAGCTTGCGCACGTCTACCAGGTTGCGAACGGCAACAATCCCGATCACGGCACCGGCAATGCGATCCGGTCTGTACTGGAAGCGGTTGGGCGTTTTTGCAGGCCTGACAAATCTGAGAGCCTTGAGGTCTTTGTGTCCTATCTTGCTGGAGAGGAGGGCTTCAGTATCAAAAGCATAATGATCAACTCTCTTTGTCATGGAACCTACTATGACGAGGCTCCTACAGACGATGACCTAAAGCTGGCTTGCCAAGAAGCACTCTCAGTCGTCGAGAAATATGCCTCTGGACAAATCGCTATCATTCAATCCCAACCGTAAGGCTGATCACTCGCCTTAAAGAACTTCAAGCTTTGTTCCCATAGACGCACTGATTACCGTTCCCGATCCAGATCCCGTGATAATCGTGCTTTCGCGGAGTGTTGTAGATGCTTGCGCATTTGCTCATATCTGCGTTGCTCATCAGTGAGAGTGAGTTTCAAGTCCGCTTGACGCTGATACTGTTGTTTCTGCTCGCGGTTCAACTCGCGGCGCTGCTCCAAATGCTCGAAGATAAGCGCGTCTCGTTCAGAGCGGTCACGCATCACACACTGCCAAGCCTCAAGTTCATTTTGCTTTTTGATCCGACGCTTTTCCCCACGAAGAATATCCCACACACCAGCGATCCCAGAACGATAGCGATCCTGTCGTCTTTGGGCTTCGGCAGTCCTGCGCTTGCGATGACGTTCTTGTAGCGCCCTTCTCTCCGCACGTTGCACGCGGACAAGCTCTTTCCGTTGCTGATTTAGAGCCTCACGCTCCAATCTCGCCTTGGCGCGCCGTTCAGCTTCCAGGCGTTGCATCGCCGGTGTCATGGCCAATGCGATCTCGGCCTTGGCCGCCTCGACACTCATCAGAGGGGCAGAAGGCCCGACCTTTTCGCGAACGGCCTTCGTTTTGATGCCAAGCCACTTGGGAAGTGAATAAATCTCGCAGTCGCGATCAAGGACAACAAAGCCGCGTCGGTCGCCCTTGGCGAGGGTGAAACCCCTTTCTTCGAGCGCTTGCACCAATGCCGACTTGGAATCGGAAATTGCCCAAGCATCTTGCAGCGCTGATTTGATCGCTCGTGGGTCCTTCCCAATGCGCCGAGCCTGTTGCCATTCGGCGAGCGAGAAATTCTTCGGATCACGGGCGTCGCGATCAATCAGACCAGTCGGCAACTCCCAACCATGCTCTCTGTAGATTTCGCGGGATACGTCTCGCAGCTTTCTGTGAGAATGAGAAAGCTGGATCGCTTTCATGTTGATCGTATCGATCCGGCTCCACACAGCATGAGCATGACGACGTCCATTCTTTTCATGAAAGACGATGGCACGAGGCTGGCCTTCAAGTCCGAGCTTTTTCTCGACCTTATCAATCGCGGCCTCAAACTCTGCAACAGCCACCAATTCCTTTTCGGGTGGATTCAGGCTCAGCGAGAACAAAAACTGTTTGCAGCGCGTGCCCTTGCTGATCGCCTGCGCTTCTCCAAAAGCGCCCATCAGGTCATCGGCGACAAAACCGCGAAGTTCATAAAGCTCGACGTGATCGTTTTCCTCTTTCATGAGGTGAATGGCCAGGTCTTTCGCGCCGCCGCGTTGATTGCCATTGAGGATCATGACGGCCCCTCAGTGCCCGTCCGAAGTGCCCTCATCAGTTCGTCGCGCATGGTCTGGATATCAGCGCAAGCGCTTACCAGCTCAGCTTCAAGATCAGGCCCCAAAGGCAGTGTCCCGTTGTTGATGCCTTTTGCAATCTGATTGAGGTTGGAGGCGAGCCGTGAATTGCCCAAGATGCTCAGCGCTCTTGCTAGAGCTATGCGGTCAACAGTTGGCCTGCGTTGGCGTGACTTTCGCGGCTCTGCATCATCGCCGAACAGGCGCTTTCTGATATACGCGCCGAGCGACATGCCATTGGCCATGTGTTCGAGCTTTGCGCGCTCTCCAACGGTCAGACGGAGGGAGAATGGCGGTGCAGGCTTTGATTTGTCTTGCTGCGCCGCAGCGGTCTTGAAACGGGCGCTAACGCCCAGCTTTGCTGCTTTCTCTAGGCCGCTCATAGCTGCGGCCCCTTTGGCTTCTGAGAGATAGCCTTGAAGTCTATCTCAGAGTGTTTGAGTTGGTGCTCCCAATCCTGTAATGTTTCAAATAGCGCGTTCGAAGAATTTCCTTCAAGGCGCGCCATTTCCTTGATCTCATGGCAATTCGTTGAGCCCTCACCTGCGACCGCTTCGGGCGCTGACGGGTGCTGTCGGGGCGGCTATGTGCGCCATGAAAAACCCCGCTCGAAGGAGCGGGGTTTTTTTGTGTCTTCAAGGCGCGATCGCGTCAGGCGCGGCGCTTTTGCGGGGCGGCGTCATCGCCCGGGCCGCCCTGAAGGCGGGATCCGACGGCGTCCAGGATCTTCCAGTCGCAGTCGTCGTCGCCGCTCTGGTAGAGCGTGCCGTCGATCATGGCGGCCGCGGTCTCGTCGCCCGGTGCGTCGGTGCCGGCCATGCCGGCGAGCAGATCGGCGCTGCCTCTGAGGGCCACGACAGGCTTGCCGGCATCGCCGAAGCGGCGGCTCAGCTCGATGGCGCTCGGCTTCAGGCGGGAGGCGCCGTCCAGCAGGATCAGCGCGTCATAGGCGTCCGGATCGGTCTCCTCGGTGGTCTGTGCCACGGCGAAGTTGATTTCAGCATTCCCGTTATATCCGCGCAGGAGGGCGTGTTGATCCGACACCAGGACGGCACGGCGATTGTGCCGGTTCAGGGCTTCTGTGGCGCTCTGCATCTGCTGGATATTGACGGACTCGGCAACGAAAGCGGCGACCCTGCGCGGGCGTTCACGGTGTCTCATAAAGCTAAATTGTCTCCATCGTTAAAGAATCTCGAACGCTGATGCGTCTCCGAGAAATAAATTCGTGTCTAAGGGATAGTGTTATACGGAAAAGAATCAAGGGTCGCGTGTGCGCATAAAATAGAATGAGCGGCAAATTTCACGGTTTGCGCTTTCCTTGAATTTCGAATTGCGGTGCCATATTACTTATGAACTTCCGATCAACGCTTCTCAGGTGATTTTTTTCTTTCAAATACAGTTTCAATACAGGAGGTCTGTTTCGCATGTGTGGAATTGCCGGCGACTTGTCGTTCAGCCAATCGTCTTCCGATCCGGAAGCACTGGCCCGAATGAGTCAGGCGATGCGACGGCGAGGGCCTGACGGAAACGGTATTGTCTTGCGCGATGGCGTCGGCCTCGCGCACCGGCGGCTGAAGATCATCGATCTGTCCGAAGCCGGCGCGCAGCCCATGGTCGATTCCGAGCTCGGCCTGAGCCTCGCCTTCAACGGCTGTATCTACAATCACCGTGAATTGCGCGCGGAGCTCGAGGCGAAGGGATATCGCTTTTTCTCCACCAGCGACACGGAAGTGATCCTGAAGGGCTGGCACGCCTGGGGGCGCGATCTGCCGGAACGGCTCAAGGGCATGTTCGCCTTCGCCATAACCGAGCGCGACAGCGGCCGGGTCGTGCTGTGCCGCGATAGGCAGGGCATCAAGCCGCTCTATCTCGCCGAACGTCCGGACGGGCTGCGCTTCGCCTCGTCGCTGCCGGCTCTGCTGGCGGCCGGCGATATCGATCGCAATATCGACCCGGTCGCCCTGCACCATTATTTCAGCTTTCATGCCGTGGTCCCGTCGCCGCGCACCCTGTTCGAGGGCGTGCGCAAGCTGCCGCCGGCGACCCTGCTGGAGATCGAGCCGGATGGTCGGCGCCGCGAGAGCGTCTACTGGCAGTGCGACTACACGCTGCCTGCGGGCGAAGCGGCCCTGTCGCCGGGCGAATGGCATGACCGCATCCATACCGCACTGCGCGACGCGGTGCGCCGCCGCATGGTCGCCGATGTGCCCATCGGCGTGCTGCTCTCGGGCGGGCTGGACAGTTCGCTGATCGTCGCGCTGCTCGCCGAGGCCGGCGTGACCGGTCTCAACACCTTTTCCATCGGTTTCGAGACCGTGGGCGGGGAGGCCGGCGACGAGTTCAAATACTCCGACATCATCGCCGAGCGTTTCGGCACGCATCACCACAAGATGGAGATTGCGGCGTCGCGGGCGCTCGATGCGCTGCCGGGGGCGATCTCGGCCATGTCGGAGCCGATGACCAGTCATGACTGCGTGGGTTTCTATCTTCTTTCGGAAGAGGTCTCCAAGCATGTGAAGGTGGTGCAGTCCGGTCAGGGCGCCGACGAGGCGTTCGCGGGGTATCACTGGTACCCGCCCATGGCGGGCGCGAACGACGCTTTTGCCACCTATCGCGACGCCTTTTTCGACCGCTCGCACGAAGAGATGGGCGAACTGCTGCAGCCGGGATGGCTCGGAGCCGACCATGCGGGCGAATATGTACGCGATCACTTCGAGCGCGGCGGTGCGGCTTCGCCGCTGGACAAGGCGCTAAGGCTCGACACCCAGGTCATGCTGGTCGACGACCCGGTAAAGCGGGTGGACAACATGACCATGGCCTGGGGGCTGGAGGCGCGTGTGCCCTTCCTCGACCACGAGGTCATCGAGCTGGCGGCGCGCTGCCCGGCCGAGCTTCATCTCGAGCAGGAAGGCAAGGGCGTGCTCAAACATCTGGCCCGCGAAATCCTGCCGCACGAGGTCATCGACCGGCCCAAGGGCTATTTCCCGGTGCCGGCCCTGAAATATCTGCGCGGCGATTTCCTCGACATGGTCGCAGACGCGGTCCGCTCTCAGGGCTTCCGCGATCGCGGCCTGGTGCGGGACGAGTATGTGGAGACCCTTCTGCGCGACCCCGAGGCGCACATCACCAAGCTGCGCGGATCCAAGCTCTGGCAGATCGGGGTGCTGGCGCTTTGGCTGGAGACACATGACGCACCGGCACGGGCCGGTGCACTGGAGGCTGCGGCATGAGTCGTTCGAGCACAGGTACGAAGACGCGGACGGCATCCGGCGCGATGTCCTACCGGCTTCGGCGCAAGCGCGAGCAATCCCTGCTGCCGCGGGATGAAGGCGTTGCCGCGGACGGTTCCGAATTGCCGAAAATCGATCCCGAGGTCAGCCTGGATTGCGGCTGGGGGCAGCTCGTTTTCGCTCACACTTTCTCCGATCAGCAGGCGCTGATCGACCGATTGCTGGCGGAAAGGCCCGGTCGGCGGGATATCGCCTTCTATGTGCGCGATCCGCACGTCCTGCTGGCCCTGGCGCCGCAGGACATCTTCCTCGATCCGTCGCACACCTACCGGCGCGACCTGTCCACTTTTCGCGATGCCGGCGATCCGCCGCGCGGCTTCTCGGTTCGCCGGCTCTGCACGCGCAGCGATGCCGATGCCGTCAACCGGATCTATTCGGCCTGCGGCATGGTCTCGGTCGATCCCGATTTCTTCTGGGAGCGCCGCGACAGCCGTTGCCTGACCTATTTCGTGGCGGTCGACGAGAGCTCCGGAGAGATCATCGGATCGGTGACCGGGGTCGACCATGCCCGCTGTTTCAGCGATCCGGAGAATGGTGCATCGCTCTGGTGCCTCGCCGTCGACCCGCGCGCCAATCATGCCCGGGTGGGCGAGGCGCTGACGCGACACCTGCTCGCCCATTATGCCGCGCGCGGGTCGGCCTATGTCGACCTCTCGGTGATCCATGACAACGAGTCCGCGATCGGGCTCTACGAGCGTCTCGGCTTCGAGCGGACGCCCTTCTTTACCGTCAAGCGGAAGAACCCGATCAATGAGAAGCTCTTTACCGGCGACACGCTGGAGGAGGGCCTCAATCCCTATGCGGAGATTATCGTGCAGGAAGCCCGCCGCCGCGGGATCTCCGTGGATGTGCTGGACGCGGAAGGCGGCTTTTTCCGGCTCACCTTCGGCGGGCGCTCGATCGTCTGCCGGGAATCGCTCACAGAACTGACGACCGCGATCGCCATGAGCCGCTGCGACGACAAGGCGGTGACGCGCCGCCTGATGCGCGAGATCGGGCTGGAAGTGGCCGAGGCGGTCGACGGCGAGGATTTCGAGGCGGCGCTGGGTCTACTCGAGCGCAGCGGCTCGGTTGTCGTCAAGCCCGCACGCGGCGAGCAGGGTCGAGGGGTCACGGTCGATATACGATCTCGCGAGGACCTCGAGACCGCAATCGAAACGGCCCGGGCCTTCTGTCCGCAAGTGCTGGTGGAGACCTGTGTCGCCGGCGATGATCTTCGGGTCATCGTGATCGACGGGGCGGTGGTCGCCGGTGCTCTTCGCAAGCGACCGGAAATATCCGGTGACGGCAAGAAGACGGTGAGGGCGCTCATCGAGGGGCTGAGCCGCCGTCGCGAAGCCGCAACCGGCGGGGAGAGCCGGATCCCGCTCGATGCGGAGACCGAGCGCTGTGTCCGGGCGGCGGGGTATGGCCTGGACGATGTTCTGGACGCGTCGGAGACGCTCGAAGTGCGCCGCACGGCCAATCTGCATACGGGCGGGACGCTGCACGATGTGACGGATCTCCTGCATCCGCGCATCGTGGAAGCCTCGATCGCGGCGGCACGGGCGCTCGACATGCCCGTCGTCGGGCTCGACTTCATCGTCAAGGCGCCGGTGCTCGACGAATTCGTCTTCATCGAGGCGAATGAGCGTCCCGGCCTCGCCAATCATGAACCCCAGCCGGTGGTCGAGCGTTTCATCGATCTGCTCTTCCCCCAGACCATTCGCATCGATGTACCCAGACCTGGAGACGAGGATGCAAGGCATTGAAATTGATGAAGACTATCTTCGCGATACCCTGAAGACCCTGCTCGCGATCCCCAGCCCGAGCGGCTATACGGACGAGATCGCGCGCTGGTGCGGCGAGGAACTGGAACGGCTCGGCGTCGAATTCGAGCTGACGCGGCGCGGCGCGATCCGGTCGCGACTTCCCGGCCGGCGCGAACAGCCGGCGCGCGCCATCATCTCGCATGTCGACACACTGGGCGCGCAGGTCTCCTATCTCAAGGACAATGGACGCCTTTCCCTTGTCCCGATCGGGCACTGGTCGGCGCGCTTCGCGGAGGGCGCGCGCTGCACGATCTTCACGGAGCACGGCAGCTATCGCGGCTCCATCCTGCCGCTGAAGGCTTCCGGCCATGTCTATAACAAGGAGATCGACACCCAGCCGGTCGCCTGGAGCCAGGTCGAGCTGCGAATCGACGCGCCCATGCATACGGATATCGAGGCTGCCGCCCTTGGCGTGGCCGCCGTCGACGCGAAGGCGCTGGGCATTGCTGTCGGCGACTTCGTCGCCATCGACCCCTGCACGGAATATCTGCAGAACGGTTTCGTGGTTTCACGCCATCTCGACGACAAGGGCGGCGTGGCCGCGATGCTCACGGCATTGAAAGCGCTTCGCGACAATGACGTGACGCCGCCGGTGGACACGCTTTTCCTGTTCTCGATATCCGAGGAGGTCGGGGTCGGGGCGTCATCCATCCTGACCCATGACGTGGCCTCCATGGTGGCCGTCGACAATGGTGCCGTGGCGCCGGGGCAGAATTCCAAGGAAACGGGCGTGACGATCGGCATGGCCGATATGACCGGACCCTTCGACTATCATCTGACCACCAAGCTTCTTCACCTCGCCCGCGATCATTCCATCCCGCATCAGCGGGATGTGTTCCGCTATTACCGTTCCGATGCGGCCTCGGCGATCGAGGGCGGGGCGGATGTGCGTACGGCTCTGGTCACCTTCGGGATCGACGCTTCGCACGGCTATGAGCGCGTGCACGAGAACGCACTTTTCTCCGTGGCACGCCTGCTCGGCGCCTATGCGATGAGCGAGGTGGAGATCAAGCGCGACGCTGCACCGTCCGGCGATCTGTCGGGCTTTACCGAACAGCCCACCGAGCCGGCGGAGGGCGGCTAGTTGCGCCAGTAGCCGCCCGGTTCCTCGTCATCAGGGTCCTCGTCGTCAGGGTCCTCGTCGGCCGGGGCCTCGTGCTCCGGAGTCGTGCCGCCCGTCTTGTCCGAGGGAAAGGAGCGGGCCTGAGACTGCCGCTCGAAACCGTAATCATACTCGCCGTCGAAACCCTCTCCCGTTTCGGCCCCGGCTTCCGCCTCCTCACCGGCTACTTCCGTGAGTTCGACGACGGCGATACTCGTGGCCGAGGTTGGTTCGAAGTCGGACTTGTCGCCCTCCCGAACGGGCGGCGTATCCGTGCGGCGATAGATCATGGCGAGTGCGAGCCCTGCCAGTGCCACAGCGGCGAAAAGGAAGAGACCGGACGGGCCGGTCAGGCTCATCACCGAACTGGCGCCGAGCGGGCCGATAATGGAGCCGAGCGCCCAGACCATGAGAATGCCCGACATCATGCTGGTGGCATCGCCTTCCGGAGCGCGGTCCGCGGCGTGTGCGACCGCAATGCCGTAATAGGAAAGAGCGCCGGCGCCCCAGATGGCGGCGATCCCGTAAATCGCACCCTGCGGCAGAATGCCGGAGAAGAGCGCGAGCACGAGCGCAGCCGCACCGCTGATGATCGCGAGGGCGGCAATCACGATGCGCCGGTCCATGCGGTCGGAAATGATGCCTGCCGGCCACTGGGCGAGGACCGACCCGCCGATCAGGGCCGCGTTGAAGATGGCGGCTGTCTGCGCCATCGCGGACCCTGCGCCGCCGAGACTGCCGCTATAGACGGCATAGAGCTGAAGCACGGCACCGTTGACGAGGCCTGCCGTGAAGGCGGCAATGATCGCTGACGGCGCGATCTGCCAGACCCGTAGCGGGCTGAAGGGCTCTGTCTCCGGGATGCGGGGATGGGCGCGATTGGTGGCGCAGGCCGGTATCAGGCTGGCTGTGAAGAGTGCGGCGACAATGAGAAAGCCGGTCGCGGCTCCGGGGGGAACCGAGGCGGCCAGGAAAGGCCCGGTCATGAAGCCGACCTTCGAGGCAACCAGATAGAAGCCGAGAATGGCGCCCCGGTGTTCGCTGGGCGCCGCATCGGCGATCCAGCTCTCTCCGGAAGCCAGCAGGCCCGCGACGCACATCCCCATGATGAACTGCATCAGCATCCACCAGACCAATGCATCATTGGCGTGAAGCAGGGCAGCTGCGATCGAGGCGGCGGCGGCGAAGGCGGCGACGGCCCGGATATGACCGATACGCCGGATCTCCTTCGGTGCGAGGTGCGCGCCCAGCAGGAAGCCGAGTGCATAGCCGGTCACGATGATGCCGATTTTCAGCGAAGACGCGCCCTGGGCGAGAAGTGTGAGCGGGCCGACGACGGACAGGGCGCCCACCGCCGCCTGCATGACCGTCAGGGCCAGTACGATGGCGGCGACATTGCGATAGCCTTCCACCGCTGCATTGCGGGGGAGCGTCGTATCATCGGGGAAATCCGTCATGAGGCTGCCGTCTTTGTCGCGTGTGTGGGCGGGGCGGCCGGTGCAAGGGCCGGAGAGCGTCTGGCGCGGAGCTTCTCGTATCGCGAGGGGCGTTTCAAGCCGTGCCCGGTCAGCGGGGGGCCGGGATGGGAAGCTCGGTCGTGTTCTTGATGGCTTCCATGGCGAAACTGGCGCTGACGTCGGAGAGCGGTGCGATGGCGATCAGCTTTTTGTAGACCTCGTCATAGGCGCGCACATCGGGAAGGCAGAGCTTGATCAGATAGTCGATATCGCCGCTCAGCCGGTAAAATTCCACGACCTCCGGCATGCGTTTGACGCCTTCGGCGAAGCGTTCGAGCCAGGCCGCATCGTGCTGGCTGGTTCGCACGGCGATGAAGAGCGTGGCTTGCAAGCCGAGCGCTTCCGGGTCGAGCAGGGCGACATGCCGGTCGATAATCCCGGCTTCGGCCAGTCGCTTGAGGCGCCGGGCTGTCGGCGTCGGGCTGAGCCCGATCAGGTCGGCGAGTTCCTGCACGGTTCGGTCGGAATTGGACTGGATTGCGCGCAAAAGTCGGGCGTCATAGCTGTCGATATCCATGATTGAGAGTCATAGTAGTGAAAATCACTACCGCATAGTCCAAAGGCGACAAATTTTGGGAAAAATCCCTCCCGAAACGATGCTTTTCTGTGCGCTCAGGGAATCGGAGGCTGGCCAAGGTGGCAAAAGACAGGGTGGAAATGGAGACGGACGAAGTGCGCATTGCCGATCTGCGAAAGGGGTTGTCGGGCAGCGACGCCACGTTGGACACGCCTTTCGGCCGCAAGCCACTGCTCTACGCCGACTACACCGCATCCGGTCGCAGCGTGGAAGCCGTCGAGGCTGTGATGTCCGCCCTCTCGGTCGACTACGCCAACCCGCATACCGAAGACAGCGCCACCGGCCGCGCCAGCAATGCCTGGATGCGCGAGGCGGAGGCGCGGATCAAGTCTGCGGTCAATGCCGGTCCCGAAGACTGTCTTATCCCCTGCGCGTCCGGCGCGACCGGGGCTATTCACAAGCTCCAGGAAATCCTCGGCCTCGCCATTCCGCCGGCGACGCGCGACCGGCTCGGCGGTCTGGCCGAGCGGGAGGCCGACACCGTCGTCTTCATCGGCCCTTATGAACATCATTCCAACGAGCTGAGCTGGCGCGAAAGCCTCGCCGACACCGTAACGATCCCGCTCGACGAGCGCGGCGGTCTGGACATGGCGGCGCTGGAGCAGGCGCTCGCTGATCCGCGCCATGCCGGCAAGCGCAAGATCGGTGCCTTTTCCGCCGCATCCAATGTCACCGGCGTGAAAACAGATGTACGGGCCCTGGCGCGTCTGCTGCATGCCCATGAGGCCGTCTTCTGTCTCGATTGCGCGGCCAGCGCGCCCTATCTGCCGATCGACATGCACCCGGAGGGCGATGAGGGTGCGCGGATCGATGCGGTGTATTTCTCGCCGCACAAATTCGTCGGCGGTCCGGGAAGCTGCGGGCTCCTCCTTTTCGATCGCGCGCTCTACCGCACCGATCTGCCTCCGACCCAGAGCGCCGGCGGCACGGTGCGTTATGTCTGGCCGGGCGGGCACGACTTCATCGAGGATGTCGAGGCGCGCGAGCGGGCCGGCACGCCCGGATTGCCGCAGCTCGTGCGTGCCGCGCTGGCGCTCCAGCTGCAGGACGAGATCGGGCATGGCACGATCGAGGCGCGAGAACACGCGGCCCTGTTGCGGGCTTTCGGGACCTGGCAGGCGCATCCGCGGATCGAAATCCTCGGTCCCGCCGATCCGGACCGCCGGATCGGGATCGTCTCCTTCAATCTGCGCGGCGCCGACGGCGCGCTGGTGCCGCCGCGCCTGGTCACCGTCCTGCTCAACGACTTGTTCGGCATCCAGTCGCGGGCAGGCTGTTCCTGTGCCGGGCCGTACGGGCATGCGCTTCTGGGGCTCGACATGGCGTCCAGCATGGAGATCCGCGAGCGGGTCCTGGCTGGTGAGACCGGCGCGCGACCGGGCTGGTGCCGGGTCAGCCTGCACTGGCTGATGAGCGATGAGGAGATCGACTATCTGATCGAAGCGGTCGCTTTCCTCGCAGAGCATGCGGCCTGTTTCGCCGGACTCTACGATTGCGACCCGCAAACCGGTGCCTGGAGCTGGGGCGGGGAAGAGGGCATCGATGCGCCTGTCTTCCCGGCGCGGCTGTTGTCGGGCGAGGGACGTGTGAAGGCTGTGGATTGCGAGTGCTGCAGTGCGGGGGCTCTCCGCTCGGCCGCTCTGTGCGAGGCGCACGAACTCGCTGCGCGGTTCGGTGCCGGCGCTGAAAATCGGGCCGCCGGCATGGCGGTCTAGCTAGTAACGCCCCGCAGGCTGGCGATAGCGCAGCACGCCGGCCGCCTCCAGCAAGGCGTCGATATGCGCGCGTTCCTGCGCATCGACGGGCGTGAGCCGCGGATAGAGCGGCTGCTCCGCATCCCGGTCGTCCACCCAGTGCGCATCCCATAATTCGGTATGACGGATAAACGCGCTCGCCAGAACATCGCCACCGGTTTCCAGACATCCGGCCAGGCAGGTATCGACATAGCTCTGCGGGATGGGATGCTCCGCATCGGCGCGGACCTGCTCGCGATTGACCACGATCCAGAACCGGCCTTCGGGCAGACGGTCGCCCGGCCGGGCCGGTTCGACCGTCCCGCGCGGGACTTCCGTGAAGACATAGCCGCGTTCGCGGTGCTTCAGCTCCGGCGTGATCAGCGTCGGTACGAGAGCGGCGTCGAGTACATGCCCCGGCGCCGTCCGCACGCCGGCATAGGTGGCGGCCTCGTCGGGATAGCGCACCGTCCAGCCGCGCCGCCAGCCATGCGCCCGAACAGGCAGCACGCCCTCCTGGATGCCGGAATAGGTACGCCGGCTATAACCGCTCAGCAGGCTTCCATAACCAATGACGTAATCCGTCATGCGCCGGCGATCACCCGCAGGATTTCACCCGTCAGCGTTGCGGCGGCGGTGCCGAGGATATAGCCGAGAATGGCGAGCAGCACGCCGACCGGCGCGAGCGAGGGGTGGAAGGCCGAGGCCACGACCGGCGCGGAGGCCGCGCCGCCGATATTGGCCTGGCTGCCCACGGCGAGGAAGAAGGTCGGCGCCTTGATCAGAACCGCCATGATGATCAGCAGGGCGGCGTGGATCGAGACCCAGATCAGGCCGATCAGGAAGAATTCCGGATTCCGCGCGATCGCCGTGATGTCCATATTCATGCCGATCGTGGCGACCAGGATGTAGATGAAGACGGAACCGGTCTTCATCGAGCCGACAGAGGTCAGCTTGCGGGCCTTGGTGAAGGACAGCACGACGCCGATGATCGTCGCCACGAGGACGAGCCAGAAGAAGCCCGAACCCAGAGCCATGTCGGCCAGGGCCGGGGACATCTCGCTGAACCAGGGCGCCAGCTGGTCGGCCATGAAGTGGGCCAGGGCGACGGAGCCGAATCCGATCGCGGCGATAAACATGAGATCGCGAAGCTCGGGAATGCGTGCGTGCTCACTCTCATAGGCCTCCGACTTCACCCGCAAATGGTCCACCGCGCGGGTGTCGGAGCCGATGCGTGCATCGATCGCGCGATTATTGCTGGCGGCGAAGAGCAGGAAGGCCATCCAGACATTGGCCACGATAACGTCGACCGCGACCCAGGCCGAGAAGATCTCGTCGCCGACCTGGAAGACCTCGTACATGGCGGCCTGGTTGGCGCCGCCGCCGATCCAGCTGCCCGCGACCGTGGTCATGCCACGCCAGACCGCATCCGGACCGTCCACGCCGATCACGTCCGGGAAGATGGCGCTGGCGATCAGCAGGGCGACCGGTCCGCCGATGACCACGCCGGCCGTACCGGTCAGGAACATGATCAGCGCCCTTGGCCCCAGCTTGAAGGTGGCGGGCAGGTCGGCCGACATGGTCAGCAGGACGAGGGCTGCCGGCAGGAGATAGCGCGAAGCGACGAAGTAGAGGTTGGATTCTTCCGCATCGACGATGTTGAACGTGTTCAGCAGCGAGGGCAGGAAATAGCAGAGCAGGAGCGGCGGAAAGATCCGGTAGAAGCCCTTGAAGAAGCGCAGGCCGGAGGTCGAGGTCCAGAACACTCCGCCCAGCAGCACGGCCAGCAGGCCGAGCACGATGGCGTCATTGGTCACAAGCGGTGCGGCTTCGGCTTCCATGATGTCTCCCCCGGTGGATTTGCGCCGATAAGACCGGTTCCGCTCGCATTTCGCAAGAGCGCAACGCAAAACGGCCCGGCGCAGGGCCGGGCCGTTTCGTCAGGAAAGCCGGAGACTTACCAGATAGAGACGCGATCCTCTTCCGGCAGGTAGAGGTCGTGGTCCTCGGTCACGCCGAAGGCGTCGTACCAGACGTCCATATTACGGACGACGCCGTTGACCCGGTACTGCGCCGGGCTGTGCGGATCGCCGAGCAGCTGCGAGCGCAGGCTGTCTTCGGTACGCACATTCCGCCAGACCTGGGCCCAGGCCATGAAGAAGCGCTGATCGTCGGTGAAGCCGTCGATGTCCTGCGCCTCGCCATGATCGGCCTGGTACATCTGGTAGGCCCGGTAGGCCATGGAGAGACCGCCGATATCGCCGATATTCTCGCCCAGGGTCAGGCGGCCGTCGACATTCATACCCTCGACCGGCGAGAACGCTTCGTACTGCGCCACGATCTGGTCGGTGCGTGCGTCGAACTGTTCGCGCGAGAAGTCGGTCCACCAGTTGCGCAGAACGCCGTCGCCGTCGGACTGGCTGCCCTGGTCGTCGAAGCCATGGCCCATTTCATGACCGATCACCGCGCCGATACCGCCGAAATTGACGGCCGGGTCGGCGAAGGGATCGAAGAAGGGGCCCTGCAGGATGGCCGCCGGGAAGACGATCTCGTTGGCCGTGGAGCTGTAATAGGCGTTCACCGTCTGCGGCGACATGAACCATTCCCACTCGCGGATCGGACCGCGCAGGCGCTCGCGGCTGTCCGCACGGAACCAGGCATTGATGCGCTCGGCATTGCCCCACAGATCGTCGGCACGGATCTCGATATCGGAATAATCCGGCCAGACGTCGGGATAGCCGATCTTCGGCAGGAATTTCTCGAGCTTGTCGAAGGCTTCGACGCGAGTCTCGTCATCCATCCATTCCAGCGTCTCGATCCGCTCGCGCAGGGCGGCACGGAGATAGCCGACGAGTTCTTCCATCTGGGCCTTGTATTCCGGCGGGAAGTAGCGCTCGACATAGATCTGGCCGATGGCCTGGCCCATGGAGCCATTGACGTACTGGACGGCCCGGTCTTCACGCGGGCGCGGCTCTTCCGTGCCGCTCAGCGTGCGATTGTAGAAATCAAAGGATCGTTCGTAGAAGGCCGGCGTCAGCTGGTTGCGGTGGCTCTCCATCCAGTGGAAGGCGAGGTAGTCCTGCCAGGTCTCGACCGGAATTTCGCTGAAGAGCTGGGCGAGGGACTGGATGGCCGTGTTCTGGCGAACGACGACTTCCGACTGGTCGCCAAAATCCAGGGACGTCATGAACGCGTCCCAGGGGAAGCCGGCGGCATAGCTGTTCAGCTCGTCCGTGGTCATCAGATTGTAGGTCGCAACCCGGTCGCGGCTTTCCGCCCGAGTCCAGTGAATCTCGGCGATGGCGCGCTCGAGTTCCAGGATGGACTGCGCACGCTCGGCGCCATTGTCCATGCCGATCATCTCGAACACGTCGGTCATGTAGGCGATATAGGCATCGCGATATTGCTGGAAACGCTCATCGTCGCGCAGATAGTAGTCGCGGTCGGGAAGGCCGAGGCCCGACTGGCCGACGGAGACGATGTAGCGCTGCGGATTGCCCGGGTCGCGACCGACGCCGGCGCCGAAGATCGAATCCGTGCCCGGTGCGCCCATCAGGTTTGCGATGTCCTGGTGGGTGGACGCTGCAGCGATCCGCTCGAGACCCGGACGGGCGGGGTCGAGGCCGAGCGCTTCGAGGCGTTCGGTATCCATGAAGCTGGCATAGAGGTCGCCGACCTGCTGGGACAGCGTGCCAGCCTCGGCTTCGCTGGCCGAGGCTTCGTGGATGATGCCCTCGATACGTTCTTCCGATTCCAGATAGAGTTCGGTGAAGGCGCCGAAGCTCGAGAAGCCGGCCGGCAGTTCGGTTGTGTCGAGCCAGCCTTCATTCACATAGCGGAAGAAGTCATTGCCCGGATGGACGGTGTCGCTGACATGCTGGGTCTGGATGCCCCAGTCGCCCAGCGCCGGGCTGCCCGACATTTCCGTGGCGGCAGCGGCCTCGGTCGCGGCGGCGTCATTGGCTTCAGGCGTTTCGGCCGCCGGGTTGCAGGCGGCGAGAAGCGCCAGACATGCGCCTCCGAGCAGATACTTCTTCATGGATGAACTCCCCAGGGATTTCCCGATAAACATGGGCGAAGACAGTAGGGGGAGAATTCTGGACTGCAACTGACCGTCTTGTCACATTGCAGCGACCGGACGGGCCAGACCGCCCACACAAAGCAAAACGGCCCGGCGATCTTCGCCGGGCCGTTCTGGTTTCGGAAGCGGTTTGCGCTACCAGATTTTCACGCGCTCTTCCGGCGGCAGGTAGAGGTCGTGTTCTTCGGTCACCCCGAAGGCCTCGTACCAGGCGTCCAGATTGCGGACGACGCCATTGGTCCGGTACTGGGACGGGCTGTGCGGGTCCGTCGTCAGGCGGGCAATGAGATTGTCCTCGCGATAGAGACGGCGCCAGACCTGGGCCCAGGCCAGGAAGAAGCGCTGGTCGCCGGTAAAGCCGTCGATGACCGGCGCCTCGCCGCCGCAGCACTCGTCGAGGTAACGGTGATAGGCGGTGTAGGCCATCTGCAAGCCACCGAGATCGCCGATATTCTCGCCCATCGTGAACTCGCCGTTCACGAAGCGGCCCTCGACCGGCGAGTAGGTATCATACTGGGCACCGAGACGGTCGGCGCGCTCCTCGAAACGCTCATTCGTCTCTTCGGTCCACCAGTCGCGGATCGAGCCGTCATGGTCGAAGCGGCGGCCCTGGTCGTCGAAGCCGTGGCCGATTTCGTGACCGATCACCGCGCCGATGGCGCCGTAATTGATCGCCGCGTCGGCATTCGGATCAAAGAAGGGCGCCTGCAGGATGCCCGCCGGGAAGGTGATCTGGTTCATCAGCGGGTTGTAGGAGGCGTTCACCGTCTGCGGCGGATAGGGCCATTCGCCGCGATCGACCGGTCCGGCAAGGTCTTCGACCTGGTCGTTCCAGTTGAATTCGGCGAGACGCATCATATTCCCGAACAGGTCGTCGGACTGGACCTCGAGCGCGGAATAGTCGCGCCACTCGTCCGGATAGCCGATGCGCGGCTCGAAAGTGGACAGTTTGCGCAGCGCATTGGCCCGCGTTTCCTCATCCATCCAGTCCAGGCTGTTCAGGCGTTCCTCGAAGGCCGCGACCAGATTGGCGACGAGGCCTTCCATGGCTTCCTTTGAGGAGGCCGGGAAGTGACGCTCGACATAGACCTGGCCGACGGCCTCGCCGAGCTGTCCGCCGACGAGATTGACGCCGCGGCGATCACGCGGGCGTTGTTCCTCGGTGCCGTTCAGCGTGCGGCCGTAGAGTTCGAAACTGGCTTCGTCGAAGGCAGCCGGAAGGCGGCTGGCATTCGAACGCAGGAAGTGGAAGGTCATATAATCCTTCCAGGTATCCACCGAAGTATCCTCGAAGATCGTTGCCGCACCCTCGATGGCGCTCGGCTGCGCGACGAGATAGGTGGCGACGCCGTCCAGACCCAGCTGCTCCATGCCCGCCGGGAAGTCGAATTGCGGCGCCAGCGTGTCGAGCTGGTCGATCGGCATCGGATTGTAGATCTTGTTGATGTCGCGGCTGTCGGCCTGGCTCCAGTGAACCTCGGCGAGGCTCGTCTCGAGCGCGATGATGGCGTCCGCCTTCTCGGCGCCGCCCTCGATGCCGGCCAGGTCGAAGATCTGCGTGATGAACGCACGATAGGCCTCGACGTAACGGGCATTGTCTTCTTCGAGATAGTAGTCGCGATCCGGCAGGCCGAGACCGGCCTGCCCCACGAAGACCGTGTAGCGCGTCGTGTCCGCCGGGTCGGGAATAATGCCGACGCCGTAAGGCGACTGGTGATGGATGGTGGCGAAGAGCCCTTCGATGTCGGCGTGCGTCTGAGCGGCCGCGATTTCCTCGAGATAGGGCTGTGCCGGTGCGAGACCACGCTGTTCGACCGTCTCCGTGTCCATCCAGGACCCGTACAGATCGCCGACCTGCTGCTCGACGGAGCCGTCTTCGGCATCCTCGGCGGTGAGCGTCAGGATGATGTCCTGGACGTGCTCTTCGGCCTCGATGGCAAGCTCGGTGAACATGCCGTAGTTCGACCGGTCGGCCGGAATCTCGGTATTGTCCAGCCAGGTGCCGTTGGCATAGCGGTAGAAGTCATTGCCCGGCACGACCGCCTGGTCCATGCCTTCCATGTCGAAACCCCATTCGCCGATATCGGCGCTGGCGGTGGTGACGTGGCTGGTAGTGTCGGCCTCATTGCCGGCAGGAACGGACGCCTGGTCGCAGGCTGCGAGCAAGGCCAGCACGGCCGTGCTCATCAATAGCTTTTTCATGTGATCAACCCCCTGGAGTAGTTCGGAAACGTAAAACGCCCCGCACGGCATAGCGTGCGGGGCGTTGTTTGGCTATTCGGCGGGCGAACCTTTCAGGTGACCCGCATATTCGCCGTGCGCGAAATCGGTGTCCGCGTAGTGGGCGCCGAGCGGCGGCTGCTTCTTGCCCGTCCACAGCATCCGGAAGAAGCGGGCCACGTCGACGCCGATGGCGTACATGGCCGGTACCAGAAGCAGGGTCAGGAAGAGAGCGAAGACGACCGCGAAGCCCAGAGCGACGACCATCGGCTTCAGGAATTCCGCCTGGGTCGAGCGTTCCGCCATCATCGGGAAAATCCCGAGAAAGGTGGTGACCGAGGTCAGCAGGATCGGGCGGAAGCGCTGTACGCCGGCGTCGATCAGGGCCTGGAAGGCACCCACGCCGTTGGCGCGCAGCCGGTTCACGAAGTCGAGCAGGACGAGGTTGTCGTTGATGACGACCCCCGCGGCCGCGCCGACGCCGAAGTAGGAGAACAGCGCGATCGGCATGTCGAACAGCATGTGTCCGAAGATCGCCCCGGTCAGAGAGAACGGGATGGCGATCATGATCGCGATGGGCTGGAAGTAGGATTTGAAGGCCACCGCCAGCAGCAGGTACATCGAGACCAGTGCCAGCAGGAGCAGGCCCATGACTTCCTGCATGAATTCGCGTTCGCCCTCGGCCTGGCCGATTTCGTCACGCGAGGTGTGCGGGAAGCGCTGTTCAAAGGTCGGGAAATAGTCCGCGTTCAGGCTCTCCGTGATTTCGCCGCGGGCCGCCGGGTCCGACAGTTCGGCACTCACCGTGATGGTGCGCATGCCGTTGCGGCGGTTGATCCGGTTCAGGCCCGGTGCGAACTCGGCTTCCGCGACGGTCGACAGCGGGACTTCCCGACCGTCCGAGGTGCGGATGCGGACCTCGCGCAGCGAGTCGAGCGACTGGCGCGATTCCTGGTCCCAGCGAACCATGACGCGCACGTCCTGGCCTTCGCGGGGCAGGCGCTGGACCTCCTCGCCATAGAAGGCCTGGCGGACCTGACGGGTGACGTCCTGCAGGGTCAGACCCAGACCTTGCGCGTTCGGGCGCAAGCTGAACTGGAGCTCCTCGGTCGAGGTCTGCATGGAGTCGACGACGTCGTAGAGCGTGTCATAGCTGCGAAGCTGGGACTTCAGATCGTCGGCCGCCTCCCGCAACTCCGCCAGATTCTGGCCGGAAAGGGCGAAGCGCATCGAATTGCCGCCATCATTGATGGTGGAGTCGAGGCGAACCTCCTCCGCGTCCGGTATCGGACCCAGATACTCCCGGATCGTCTGGGCGACCGTCGAGGTCGGCAGACCGCCCGGACGCACTTCCGGATCGGCCAGGCGGATCCAGGCGCGGATGCGACCGTCCGTGGCCAGGGTCGACCGGTTGTGGAGCATGTCGATCTCGCCCGGGAATTCCTCACGGTAATGCTCCAGGGTCAGGCGCTGCGCCTCGTCGAGCTGCTGGCGGACCTGTTCGGTCCGGTTCCAGGGCGTGCCCTCGGCCAGCTGGATATTGACCTGGATCATGTCGTTCTCGATCTGCGGCATGAAGACCGAGCCGACGCGATTGGTCATCATCAGCGCGATCGAGGCCGCGAAGATGCCGACGAAGACGACCAGCGTGGCATAGCGGTTCAGGATCGCCGCCTTGGCGACCGGCCGGTAAACATTTCGCGCAAACCAGACCAGCGTGCCGGCAATGGCGCGTTGCACCGCGATCAGCGGACCGAACAGGCCTTTGTTGGACTGCGGCTTCATGTGCGAGAGGTGCGCTGGCAGGATGAGCAGGGACTCGATCAGCGAGAAGGCCAGGGCGGCGATCACGACGAGCGAGATCTGTCGGGTGAACTGCACTTCCGGCCCGCTGAGCAGCATCCAGGGCGAGAACATCATGATCGTGGTGATGACCGCGAAGATGACCGGTTTGGCGACCATCTGCGTGCCGACGATCGAAGCCGTCAGGCCCGGTTCGCCCCGTTCAACCCTGTCATAGATGTTTTCGCCCACCACGATGGCATCGTCGACGACGATACCGATCACCAGCAGGAAGGCGAAGAGCGACAGCATGTTCAGCGTGACGCCGAGCGCCGGCAGCAGCAGGAAGGCACCGCCGAAGGCGACGAAAATGCCGACCGTCACCCAGAAGGCCACGATGGGGCGCAGGAAGAGGAAGAGCACGATCAGCACGAGAATGCCGCCGAACAGGGCCGAATTGGAGATGGTCTCCATCCGCGCCGTGTACATTTCCGAACTGTCCCACCAAAGCGAGAGCGTGACGCCTTCGGGCACGTCCGACTGCTTGCGCTCGATATAGTCGCGCACGGCTGCCGAGGTTTCCACCACGTCGATATTGGGGGAGGTCACGACAACCACGAGCACCATCGGCTCGCCGTCATAGGTGGCTTCCAGGTTGAAGTCGACGAAGCCGTCCGTGACCTGTGCGATGTCACGCACCCGCAGTGTGCCGCCGTCGGATGTCTGGCGGATGATGATGTTCTCGAATTCCGGGGCCGTATCCGCGAGCTGGCGCGAGGTGATGTTCACATCGCCCAGATCGGTTCGCACGCTGCCCGCAGAAGCGTTCAGCGAGCTGGCGCGGACGGCGCGCACGATCTCGTCGAAGGTGAGGTCGTAGCGGCGCAGATTGGCTTCGGAAACCTCGATCGAGACCTCTTCGTTACGCGTCGCCCAGACATTGACGATCGAGGCACCGGGAAGCTGTGCCACCTCGTCGCGAATCTCGCGCCCGAACTGCTGCAGTTCGCGGCGGTCGACATTGCCGTGAATGGCGAAGCCGACGACCTGGTCCTGTGAACGCCAGGGCGTAACGACCGGCCGGAAGGCCGATTGCGGGAGGTTGTTGACCGAGTCGACCTCGAGTTTGATGTTGTCGATGAATTCACCGACATCGACGCTCCGCTTGCCTTCGACATTGATCGAGCCGCCGCCTTCGCGCGCCGTCGAGGTGATGGTCTCGATGCCATCCATGTCGGTCAGCGCTTCCTCGATACGGACGATGATCTGCTCCTCGACCTCCTGGGGCGAGGCACCCGGCCAGGCGACCGAGATGTTGGCGCCGTTGATGGCGACACTGGGGAAGACTTCGCGGTTGAGCGATTTGTAACCGAAGAACCCGCCGAATACGGCGATGATCATGATCAGGTTGGCGGCAACGGAGTTGCGGGCCCACCAGCTGATGATGCCGCTGCGCGGCGCTTCGTCGTGTGTCGTGTTCGGGTCGGTCATCGCCGCCTCCTTACTTGCGGTCGATCAGATCAGCCGGCGCTCGTGACAGCTTCGCTGTCGGATTCGCCGGATTCCGTTTCAGTTTCGGCGAGGCCTTCTTCGCCGTCCTCGGCGTCCTCGCCCTCGGGAGACTCGTCATAGGTGGCGGAGTAGGCGGCCATGAGTTCGCCGTCATTGCCGAAGGTCTGGATGCGCATGCCGTCGCTGGCGCCGCGGATCGGCGAGGTCACGACGAGCTCGCCGCCCCGTACGCCGCCGGAGATGACGACGCGGTCCGGCGTGGAGTTGATGACCTCAACCGTGCGCACGGAGAGCGTGCCGCCTTCCTCGGCGACCAGGACGCTGTTCTGGCCGCGCAGCGCGGAGCGCGGAAGGATGAAGGCGCCCTCGACCTCGCGGCCGCGAATTTCGGCATCGACGAACAGGCCGACCGCGAGCGGCGCACCGCCCTCGGCGGCGGCACCGTACGGGTCCTCGACTTCGGCGATGGCATAGAGCACGCGGGTCTGCGGATCGATGGCGCTGTCGGTACGCGTGATGTGTCCTTGCCAGGAGTGCATCTGACCGGCCAGCCTTGCGCTCAGCGTCACCGGGATGGCGTCGGTCACGTCATTGGCCTCGAAGGCGACCGGTATGCCCAGCAGACCGAGTTCGTGGTCGGTCAGCGGCAGGCGCACCAGAACGGTGTCGGTCGAGAAGACCTCGCCGAGATTGGCGCCCGGAGCGACATACTGGCCGAGATCGGCATTCTTGGAGCGGACGCGACCGGTGAAGGGCGCGGAGACGCGGGTGCGCTGGAGGTCCAGGCGGGCCGATTGCAGCGAGGCCTGGGCCGCGGCCAGCTGGGCGCGGGCTTCTGCCAGTTGCGGTTCGCGCAGGGTCAGGGAGGAGGCTTCGCCTTCGCCCAGTTCTTCCCACTCGCGGGCGGCCAGCTCGGATTCCGCCTGTTCGCGCGCCAGGGCCTGTTCGGCCTGGGCAACCTGGGCAGATGCCCGGGTCACGGCGAGGCGGTAGTCGGCATCCTCGATCTGGATCAGGGTTTCGCCGGCCTCGAAGAAGCCGCCTTCGATGAAGTCCGGGTTCACATAGGTGATGCGACCGGCCACCTGCGGCACCAGATTGATCTGCGTGCGCGGCCGGGCCTCGCCTTGCGAGTTCACGGTCAGATGGATCGTGTCGCGCTGCGTTTCGCTGACGAAGACCGCGACGGGCCGCGGCGCGGCATTGGCACGCTGGGGCTCGGGTTTCGATGCGAAGATCGTGAACAGGACGAAGCCGACAAGAAGCACGGCGCCGCCGATGATGATGAAACGTCCCACGAGTTGCATGACTATTCTCCTGTAGGCGCGGCCGGGTCTGCGGACTGGGCCGCGGAGAAATCGCCGGCGATGGCGAGATAAAGGTCGACGCGGTTTGTCGCACGATCGCGACGCGCCGAAATATACTGGCTTTCGGCGCTGATGCGTCGGCTCTGGGCGTTGAGAAGATCGAAGATCGTCGATACGCCGCTGGAATACTGCCGGATCACGAGATCCTCGGCTTCGGCCGCCTCGATATAGGCACGCTCGAGGCTGTCGACACGCTGGCTCAGAAGGGCGTCGGCATGGATGGCGTTCTCTGCCTCCTGCCAGGCGCCCAGAACCGTGGACACGTAGGACGCGACCTGAAGTTCGGCATTGGCCTGGGCCTGGTCGCGTTGGGCGCGCAAGCTGCCGCCATTGAAGATCGGGCCGAACAGTGAAGCCGTAACGCTCGATACCAGACTATCGGTATCGAGGACATCTTCGAAGTCCGGGCCGCCCGTTCCGCTTCCGCCGCTCAGGGAGAGGCTCGGGAAGAGGGCCTTGCGGGCTGCATCGGCGCGCAGGCCGGCGGCGATCAGACGGCGCTCGGCGGCGCGGACGTCGGGACGTCGGACCAGCAGGTCTTCCGGGCTTCCGATGCCGGCCAGCACGTCGATCTCCGGGAAGTCGGCGACCGGTTCCATGGCACCGCCGGGATAGCGGCCGAGCAGGGTTTCAAGGCTGCGGGCTGCGGCGGCTTCGGCGCGTTCGCGGGAGGCCAGCGCTGCCTCGGAGGAGGCCAGGGCGCTACGGGCTGTACGCACGTCCGAGCTGCGGACCAGGCCGCGCGCAAAACGGCGCTCGGTGAGGTTCAGCGCATCCTGGCGCGTTTCCACGTCGCGAATCGCAAGATCCGTCTGCAGGTGAGCTTCGATGAGGGCGAACCAGCCTTTCGCGACCAGACCGGCGATGGAGAGCCGCGAGGCATCCAGATCCCCCGCTGCGGCTTCCGCATCGAGGCTGGCGGCATTGGCGCCGTCGGCGACGCGGCCCCACAGATCCACTTCCCAGGAAGAAGACAGGCCGAGACCGAAGCTGTTGCTGCCCGATCCGCCGTTCGGCTCGGTCCGGGTATAGTCCAGACCCGCGTTCAGCGAGGGCAGACGATCGGCGCCGGCAATCCGCGCGCCGGCCCGTGCCGCCCGGTAGCGGGCGAGCGACTGGGCCAGGCTGGGATTGGCGCGGAACGCCTCGTCCACCAAGGCCGTGAGATGACCGTCCTCCAGTGCGGCGACCCAGTCCGGTTCGGCCTGGCTGCCGACCATGTCCGGAGCGGACGTCCAGCCGGCCGGCGTGTCGGGGAGGACCTCGCCGGGCTGGAACGCCGGGACGCCGGCGCATGAGGCTGTCGCGAGCGCTGTCGCAACGACTAACAAAGATTTTCGCATGCGTTGTCCCCGCACGTCCTGCTTTCCAATGTCCGGGCATCCTAGACGCGGCATAGCGAGAGTCAACATAAATTTATCGAAAAACACTAAATCATTAGCGAATGGCATGAAAACTCTCTCGATTTTCGAGATGCACGTCCCGAATTCCCCACAGATAACTGGCCCGGTGGCGTCGCGCGACCGGCAAACATGCGATAGAACACCGCGGAGCCTTGTGGCACTTACCGATTGGTTAGGTGGGCTGTTTCTCCCCATCGCGGATAGTACGAGCACGCAGTGAAAACGGACCGGTCCGACGTTCAGACTTCCATTCGCATCCGGCGCCGCGATACGGCCGCCGTGGCCGCACTTGGCAGTATGGTGCTGCTCTTGTTCTGGCTGTTCGGAGAGCTCGGCTTCCTGGAAACGGTCGTCGCGATCGCGACGGTGGCGGCGCTGTCCACCTTCTATTATCTCACCGTGAGCACGACACTGAACCCGCCGGCGCTTCCCGAGGGAGAGGCCGAGGCGCCCGTTACCGCGGAAGATGGCGCGGTCACGGCCAAGCAGATGCTGGACGGTCTGCCGATCGCCATTCTCCTGATCGGGCCGGGCGGGCGGATCGAGCGAGCCAATCCGGCGGCCATGGAATTCCTCGGCCTCGACGACGCCACCGGCTATCTCTCCGCCGTCATGCGTCAGCCCAGCGTGCTCGAGGCCGTGGGCAACGCACTTCGCGGACGGTCGGTCGAGCCCGTGGAGTATTCGCTCATGGCTCCGGTCGAGAGCCATGTGCGCGCGCATGTGACGCCGATCGCCGCCGCTGCCGGTCCGGGAGAACCGGCGCGCGCCATGCTGGTGCTCACCGACGAGACCTCGATCAAGCGTGCTGACCGGATGCGGGCGGACTTCCTCGCCAATGCCAGCCACGAACTGCGCACGCCCCTGGCTTCGCTGGCGGGCTTCATCGAGACGCTTCGCGGACACGCCAAGGACGATCCTGAAGCACGCGACCGATTCCTCGGCATCATGGTCGACCAGACAGAGCGCATGCAGCGTCTGATCAACGACCTCCTGTCCCTGTCTCGGGTCGAAATGGACGAACACGTACCGCCGGGCGGTCGGGCAGACCTGGTTGCGATCGTGGAGGATGTGGCGGCATTTCTGCGCCCGCAGCTCGAGGAGCGGACCATCACGCTCGACCTGGATATGCCGGAAGCCGCTGAGGCGACCGGCGACCGGGATCAGCTGACCGAAGTGGTGATGAATCTCGTCGAGAACGCCATCAAGTATTCGCCCGAGGGCGCAGACGTCGCCATCAGCCTGCAGACCGGCCTGACGCGCGATGCGGCCGAACGCCCGGGGCCGGTTTTCTGCGAGGGTGCGAACCGGTTGACGCTGGCGGCCCCGACGACAGAACCGGGCGAACGCTATGCGCTCCTGCGGGTCCGGGACACAGGCCAGGGTATCGAGCGCGGAAACCTGTCGCGCCTGTCCGAGCGTTTCTACCGGGTCGATGGCCAGAAAAGCGGGCCCAAAGAAGGCACAGGCCTGGGCCTCGCCATCGTCAAACATATCGTGAATCGCCATCGGGGCGGTTTCGCCGTCGAGAGCGCTCCGGGCGCCGGGTCGATCTTTTCCGTGTTTTTGCCGCTCGCAGCAGCTGACTCAAAAAGCGACGAAGAAACAATCGCTTGATAAAGTATTTCGGGCGCACCTGCAGACTTCGCGCCCGCTGTCACAAAAGTGTAGCCGAGTTGTCATAAACGGGAGCCGCCGAGCGGTCCCGCCGATCGCGCAACCGAAGTCGCAAGGCGCCCGCCGGATCGGGCCGAAAGGCTGAGCTGAATGTCTGTCATCGCTATCGTGGCACTCATCATTCTCGTCATGCTCGCGGGCGGATTCTATGTCGGCCGGTCGCGGGCGATCGCGGCGGTGACCGGCGATACGGCGGACCTTCACTCCCTGCCCAATTATCACGGCTATTTCATTGCCATCTGGACGGGTCTTCCGGCCTTTCTCCTGCTCGCCGCCTACGGCGTTTTCGGCGGACAGATCGTCGAGCGGCTGACCTATTCGGAACTGACCGGCGAGGCGTCTGCCCTGATCGAGCAGGCCGAGGAGCGGCTGGCGACGGATACCGATTACCTCACTCTGCAGAGCGATGCCGAACGGCTCGTCGAGGCCGTCGACGCGATCGACGAGGAGCGGGCGCGCCTCCAGAATGCGCGCGGCGAGGGACGTGACCCTGAGCGGCTGGAAGCGCTGAACGAGGCGCGAAGTGAGCGTCTCGATCAGCGTACGGCAGCCGAACAGGCCGTCATCGACCGCCATGACGCCATCGTGTTGGAAACGCGTACGGACGCTGTCGAGGCCGGTGTGTCGCGCCGCGAGCTGGTCGGGTTCGACCTCGCCTTCGCGCCGCGCGAACGGCGCCAGCTCCTGCTGGCCGATGCCCGAAGCCTGGCGGCGGGCGAGCTGCCGAGCGAGGACACCGCCGAGCGCCGGGCCGCGGCGGCGACGGTCCTTACGCACGAGAACCGGCTGCGCTTCATCACGGCGGGCCTTGCCCTGACGCTCGCGGTTCTGGGCCTGTTGCGGACCCGCAGCTTCGTCAAACCGCAATTCCGGGCCCGCGACCAGGTCGAGCGCCTGGTGACGGCCATGCTGCTCCTGTCGTCGGTGATAGCGATCCTGACGACGGTCGGCATCGTCTTCTCGCTCCTGTTCGAAAGCCTGCGTTTCTTCTCGAGCGTGCCGATCACGGAATTCCTGTTCGGCCTGCAGTGGAGCCCGCAGATCGCGATCCGCGAAGACCAGGTCGGCCAGTCCGGCGCCTTCGGCGCTGTACCGCTTTTCGCGGGCACTGCGATGATCACCGCCATTGCCATGCTGGTCGCCGTGCCGATCGGGCTCTTCTCGGCGATCTACCTGTCCGAATATGCCGGACCGCGTTTCCGGGCGACGGCCAAGCCCCTGATGGAAATCCTCGCGGGCATTCCGACCGTCGTCTACGGCTTCTTCGCGCTGCTGGTCGTCGGGCCGGCCATCCGCGCGCTCTTCGGCGCGCTCGGCGTGGAAGACGTCGTGACCCAGAGCGCCCTGTCGGCAGGTCTGGTCATGGGCGTCATGATCATTCCCTTCATTTCCTCGCTCAGCGACGACGTCATCAATGCGGTGCCGCAATCCCTGCGTGACGGGGCCTATGCGATGGGGGCCACCAAGTCCGAGACGATTACGGGCGTTGTCCTGCCGGCCGCCCTGCCGGGCATCGTCGGGGCTGTCCTGCTGGCGGTCAGCCGGGCCGTCGGCGAGACCATGATCGTCGTCATGGCGGCGGGGCAGGGGGCCAATCTCACGGCCAACCCGCTTGAATCCGTGACGACGGTGACCGTCCAGATCGTCGCCCTTCTGACCGGGGATACCGAGTTCGACAGCGTCAAGACGCTGTCCGCCTTTGCACTGGGCCTCGTGCTCTTCGTCGTGACCCTGATCATGAATGTGATCGCCCTGCGCGTGGTCCAGAGATACCGGGAAAAGTATGACTGATCGCTCTGACACCTCGACGATCCGCGCCGCGGTCGAGCGCCGCCTCGCCAAGCGCTATCGCGCGGAACGGCGCTTCCGTATCGCCGGTGTGACGGCCGTTGCGACGGCAGTCGGGATTCTGGCCATTCTGCTGACCTCCATCTTCTCTCAGGGCATTTCCGCCTTCGCGGTCAACCAGATCACGCTGCCGGTCGAGCTCGAGGAAGACCTCGTCGATCCGCAAGGAGACGGCAGCGAGGCGTCGCTGCGCCGCGGTTCCTATAGCCGGGTGCTGCAGAACGCCATGCGCGAGCAGTTTCCGGACGTCACCGCCCGCCGCGATCTGCGCAATCTTTTCAGCCTCTATACCTCTCTCAATTCGACGCGCCTGATGGACAAGGTCCTCGGGGATCCGGGACTTGTCGGGACGCGCTATGACTTCGTGATGCCGCTGGCGGACGATCTCGATCTCTACCTGACCGGCGATCTCGTCGAGGATCGCGAACTCGAGACCACGGGCACGCTGCAGATCGCGGAGGGCGAGACGGGATGGCAGCTGCAATCCGCGGGGCGGGGCTTCGCCAGTGTCGCCGAGGATGCGCGCGAGGTTCTGCGAGCCGAGGCACGCATGCGCCTCCGTCAGGCCGAGGATCAGCGCAGCCGGGCCGACGGCCTTTCGCCGGAGGACGCCGAGCGTGCGCTCGAACTTGCAGCCCGCGCCGAAGCCCAGGCGGAAACGCTGGAAGCGGCTGCCGCGCAGGACATGATCGAGCTGACCGACGCGCTCCCGAGCGTTTTCGTGGACTTCGACGGCGTCACCATCAAACTGTCCGGGATCGCTGCCGATGGTGGCCTGGCGACGGGCGAGGCGATGTACGGCGATACGGCGTCGACGTCGATCAGTGCCGGCGACTGGTCGATCTATGTGATCGACACGCCGGAAAGCCGCCGCCGTGTGAGCGACCAGGTCATCGTCTGGACGCGTGTTCTGGTCGATCGCGGTGTGATCAGCAGAGGCTTCAACACCTATCTCTTCGCCAATGCCGACAGCCGGGAGCCGGAGCTGGCCGGTGTCAAGGGCGCGCTGTTCGGCTCGATCCTGACCATGATCGTGACGATCCTGCTTTCGGTGCCGATCGGGGTTTTCACTGCGCTCTATCTTGAGGAATACGCGCCGAAGAACCGCTTCACGGACCTGATCGAGGTGAATATCAACAATCTTGCCGCCGTGCCGTCCATCGTCTTCGGTCTGCTGGGCCTGGCCGTCTTCCTCAACGCCTTCGGTCTGCCGCGATCGGCGCCCTTGGTCGGCGGTCTGGTGCTTTCGCTGATGACGCTGCCGACGGTGATCATCGCCACGCGCGCCGCACTCAAGGCGGTGCCGCAGTCGATCCGCCAGGCGGCACTCGCGATCGGCGCATCGAAGACGCAGACCGTCTTCCACCATGTCCTGCCGCTGGCCGCGCCGGGCATCCTGACCGGTTCGATCATCGGTCTGGCCCAGGCACTGGGCGAGACGGCGCCGCTGCTTCTGATCGGCATGGTCGCCTTCATCGCTGACGCCCCGACTCTGGGGCTGGAAGGCTTTACCGAACCGGCAACCGTGATGCCGGTGCAGATTTTCCTGTGGTCGGATGCGGCCGAGCGCGCCTTCGAGGCCCGCACCGCAGCCGCCATTCTCATTCTTCTGGCGCTGATGATCGGGTTCAATGCCCTGGCCATCTATCTGCGCCGCCGTTTCGAACGGAGATGGTAGTTTCATGATGGATACCGAAGACCAGATCGCCGGCTTCGAGGCCGGAAGCGAGCCGGAAGCGGATCCGAAAGTCGTCGCGAGCGATGTGAACGTCTCCTATGACGGCAAGCTGGCGCTCGGCCATGTCTCGATCGACATTCCCGACCGGAGCGTGACCGCCTTCATCGGTCCGTCCGGTTGCGGCAAGTCGACCTTCCTGCGTTGCGTCAATCGCATGAACGACACGATCGAGGGCGCACGCGTCGAGGGTTCGATCAAGATCGACGGCCGCGAGATCAACGACAAGTCGGTCGATCCGGTCGTGCTGCGCGCCAGCGTGGGCATGGTGTTCCAGAAGCCGAACCCGTTCCCGAAATCGATCTATGACAATATCGCCTACGGTCCGCGCATCCACGGCCTGGCGCCGACGCGCGAGGACCTGGACGGCATCGTCGAGCGCTCGCTGAAGAAGGCGGGTCTGTGGGAAGAGGTTTCGGACCGCCTGACCCATCCGGGCACGTCCCTGTCCGGCGGCCAGCAGCAGCGTCTCGTCATCGCCCGCGCCATAGCGGTCAATCCGGAAGTCATCCTCATGGACGAACCGTGCTCGGCGCTCGATCCGATCGCCACGGCGAAGATCGAGGAGCTGATCGACGAGCTCCGCGAGAATTACTGCATCATCATCGTCACCCACTCCATGCAGCAGGCCGCGCGCGTGTCGCAGAAGACCGCCTTCTTCCACATGGGTTCGCTCGTCGAGTCGGGGCCGACCGAAGAGATTTTCACCAATCCGCGTGACAAGCGCACGCAGGATTACATCACGGGACGGTTCGGCTAGCGGCCGCGATCGTCTGAAGAGGAGGGCCAGAAATGGCGCTTTCCAAGACCGAACATATCGTCACCGCCTATGGCGAGGAGCTCGACGAGCTGGCCAATGAGCTCGCCCGCATGGGCGGTCTCGTGGAGACCCAGCTGGAGCAGGCCATCGCCGCCGTGGTCCGTCGCGACGCCTCGATCGCGGCCGATGTCCGCCAGCGCGAGAAGCTGGTCAATGCGCTCGAGGTCGATGTCGAGAAGCGCGTGATCCGCCTGTTCGCCCTGCGGCAGCCTCTGGCCACCGATCTGCGTCTCACCGTCGGCGCACTGAAGATCGCAAACGACCTCGAACGGGTCGGCGATCTGGCCAAGAATATCGCCTATCGCGCCAAGGACCTGACCGAATATGCGCCGCTCGCGCTGACGCAGCAGGTGGAGCGCCTCGGCCAGCTGGTATTCAAGCAATTGCACGAAGTGCTCGATGCGCTTTCCCGTGCCGATGTGGAGCCGGCGATCCGTGTCTGGCGGTCCGACGACGAGGTCGACGAACGCTATAACGCGCTGGTTCGCGACATGCTGCTGGCGATGACGGAAGACTCCGACCTCGTGGGGCCGGGCGTGCACATCCTGTTCGTTGCCAAAAATCTCGAGCGTATCGGCGACCACGCCACCAATATTGCCGAAGCCGTCCACTACATGGTCACCGCCTCGCATCTTGAAGCGACGGTGGAAGCTTCGTCCTCGAACTGAGATTTCGACAGGGAGCCGCACAGATGAAACCGCATGTACTGGTTGTCGAAGATGAGGACGCGCTGGCCACGCTGCTCCAGTACAATCTGGAGAAGGAAGGCTATCAGGTCGCTGTGGCCGGGGATGGCGAGGACGCACTGATGCAGGCCGAGGAGGCGACGCCGGATCTCGTGCTCGTCGACTGGATGCTGCCGAGAGTTTCCGGCATCGAGGTGTGCCGCCGTCTCCGCGGCCGCCAGGAAACGGCGAATGTGCCGATCATCATGCTGACGGCACGTGGCGAGGAAACTGATCGCGTGCGCGGTCTCGACACGGGCGCCGACGACTATGTCGTCAAACCCTTCTCCATGACCGAGCTTTTCGCGCGCATTCGCGCCGTGCTCCGCCGTATCCGCCCGGGCCTTACCGACGATGTGATGGAAGCCGGCGATATCACCATGGACCGGGTGGCGCACCGCGTGAAACGCGGCGATCGCGACATCCATCTCGGTCCGACGGAATTCCGGCTCCTGGACTATCTGATGCAGCATCCCGGCCGCGTCTTCTCGCGCGAGCAGCTGCTCGACGCCGTCTGGGGATCGGACGTCTATGTCGAAGCGCGCACGGTGGACGTCCATGTCGGCCGTCTGCGCAAGGCGCTGAACGACAAACAGGACCGCGATCCGATCCGTACCGTCCGCTCGGCGGGTTATGCCTTCGATGTCAGCGCCGGTTAGCGGCAGCCTCATACACGTTTGAACGAAAGACGCGGCGCTCCGGACAGGGGCGCCGCGCTTTGCTGTGCCCGCGTGAGGCCCGGGATCAGTCCTCGGACGGGGCGGCCGGCACCGCCGGCGCGGCGGCAGGCGCTGCGTCGATGGACGGGCGCTTGAAGCTTTCGGCCATCTGGCGGGCGAGGCGGATGTTCTTCTCTCTCGCACGTCCGCCGATGAGGAAATAGTCGATCAAAACCCAGATCCCGAAACCGCCCACGGTGAGGAGTTTGAGAATGCCTGCGACCACATCCCCGACGAGGAAGCGGTCGATCCCGAGCCAGCCCAGCCAGATGTTGAAGCCGTAAAGCACGACCGGGTTTTTCTCGGAAGCCTGGAAGGCGGTGATGAAACTGTTGCGGCTTTCCGCCGGCACATTGCCCACGATCTGCATGAGCTCGAGTGTGTAGGATTGCTGGTTCATGTCGGGTCCCCCGGAAACGATGGCTGGCTGCAATGTCCGGTGGAGCGGCCGGAGCGTCAATCGGGAATGAGGCGACCGGAATACCGCCGGAACGAAAACGACCGCCTCCGGAGAGGCGGTCGTCTACTCGGCCCGGCTATGGATGGGTAAGGGTGCCGGGGCTGGACACTCTTGCAGTCCTAGAAATTATAGCGGCGCGTCGCGGCGATGGCGTCGAGCGCGGCGCTGGCGTCCGAGGTGCGGCGGCGGCGGCGCTGGCTCGGCTGGTAGGCCATGTCCGAGTGGGCGTCGCAATAGGCGTGGCCGGCATCGGTCTTGCGGCCGCAGAAGCGGAACTCGGCCTGGGCCGGATCGCCGATCGGCCATTTGCACATGCTGTCGCGCAGGGTGAGCACGGTCGCGAACTCGCCGGACGGCAGGACGGCGGGCTCGACCGGAGCCGTCGTCGGTGCGGGCGTGCTCGCAGCCGGACGGGCCGGAGACGTGGCGCGTGCCGTGGCCGGGCTTGAGGCGTTCGTTGTGGTGCGCGGCCGCGACGGCTTAACCGTGCGGCGTGCCGGACGCGAAGGCGTGGCCCGGCCTGAAAGTCCCAGGCGGTGGACCTTGCCAATCACGGCATTCCGCGTCACACCACCCAACTGTTTGGCAATCTGACTCGCGCTCAGGCCTTCGGACCAGAGTTTCTTGAGTTCTTCGACGCGTTCGTCAGTCCAAGCCATCGCCCTGTCTCCCGTCTGGGATGCGCCGGTACCACATCTAGATGATGGTAAAGCCGAGGCATCTCAATGCATGTTTAATTACACCATATATTGTACCCGAGCAGAGCATCGCCACAAGATCGGGTTATGGTGTTACCTGTGGAAAGCTCGCTTGCCAGGGCAATCGTTAACGAAGATGGTTACCGGGAAATTAAGGGTAATTCGATATGAGTAACGGACACTTAACCACTCTTAACGGACCCAGAAAATTTAGCACAATCAATTGGTTGGGCCTCTGGACACTGTACAAGAAGGAAGTGCGGCGTTTCCTCAAGGTCGTCATGCAGACGGTGCTCGCACCCGTCGCGACGACACTGCTTTACATGACCGTATTTGCCGTGGCGATCGGCTCTGCGCGCCCGGATGTGCATGGCGTACCCTTCGCCGAATTCCTCGCGCCCGGCCTGATCCTGATGGGCCTTCTGAACAATGCCTTCGCCAATTCGGGCTCCTCGATCCTGGTGTCCAAGGTACAGGGCAATATGGTGGATTTCCTGATGCCGCCGCTCTCGGCGCTGGAACTGGCGATCGCTTTCATCGGTGGCGCCATGACCCGCGGACTGCTGGTCGCGCTGGTCACTGCGGTCACGCTCATCCCCTTCATCGACGTGGCCCCGCAGCATTGGTGGGCGGTACTCTATTTCGGCTTCATGGCGGCCGCCATGCTCGGCATGATCGGCGTCATCGGCGGGCTCTGGGCGGAGAAGTTCGACCACATGGCCGCCGTGACGACCTTCGTCATCACGCCGCTTACCTTCCTGTCGGGCACCTTCTACTCGGTCAGCCGGCTGCCCGAGACGATCCAGCTGATCAGCCATTTCAATCCCTTCTTCTACATGATCGACGGCTTCCGCTACGGCTTCATTGGCGTGGCCGACGGCAATCTGACGATCGGTGTCATCGCCGTCGCTGCGATCAATCTCGTGCTGGCGGCGGCGTGCTACCTGCTGCTCGCCTCAGGCTGGCGCTTGAAGAGCTGATCCGGTCGGCCTAGACGGGAAGTCAGGGACGCTGCTCCGGGTCACGGGGCGGTTTCAAGAACATTTCTGGAGGAATACCGATGCCCGCCCCGATGATGGATACCTATGCCCCGCCGGATCTCGTTTTCGACCATGGTGAGGGCGTTCGCCTCTTCACCGAAGGCGGCGACAGCTATCTGGACTTCATCTCCGGCATCGCGGTGAACTGCCTCGGTCACGCCCATCCCAAGGCGGTCGCGGCCCTGACCGAACAGGCCGGCAAGCTCTGGCACCTGTCCAACATGTTCAAGGTGCCCAAGGGTATCGAGCTGGCGGACAAGCTGACGGACGCGACCTTTGCCGACCGGGTCTTCTTCACCAATTCCGGCGCCGAGGCGATGGAATGCGCGCTGAAGACGGCGCGCCGCTATCACTTCGTGAACGGCCATCCCGAGCGCTATCGCATCATCACCTTCACCGGCGCTTTCCACGGCCGCACCTATGGCGCGATCAATGCCGGCGGCAATCCGAAATATCTCGAGGGTTTCGGCCCGGCGATGGAAGGCTTCGACCAGGTCGAGTTCGGCGATCTCGATGCGGTCCGTAACGCCGTTACCGAAGAAACGGCGGCGATCTGCGTCGAGCCGGTGCAGGGCGAGGGCGGCGTTCGCGCACCGGACGACAGCTTCCTGCGCGGACTGCGCGCGATCTGCGACGAGCACGGCCTGATGCTGGTCTATGACGAAGTCCAGTCCGGCGCCGGCCGTACCGGCAAGCTCTTCGCCCACCAGTGGGTCGAGGGCGCCGAGCCGGACATCATGGCGGCCGCAAAGGGCATTGGCGGCGGCTTCCCGATGGGCGCCTGCCTGGCCACGGAGGCTGCGGCCGAGGGCATGGTCGTCGGAACCCACGGCTCGACCTATGGCGGCGGTCCGCTGGCCATGGCGGTCGGCAATGTCGTCTTCGACGAGCTGACCTCCGAAGGCTTCATGGATCACGTCGTCGACGTCTCCAACTATCTGCGCCAGCAGCTGCAGGGCGTGATGGACCGCCACGGCGACAAGGTCGTCGAGGTGCGTGGCAAGGGTCTGCTGGTCGGCGTGAAGCTGGCTGAAGGTTTCGACCCGAAGAAGCTTGCGGGACTGGCACGGGATCGCCATCTCCTCGTCGGCGCGGCCGGCGACAATGTCTGCCGCATGGCGCCGCCGCTGATCATCACGCGCGAGGATGCCGCCGAGGCGGTGAACATTCTAGACGAGGCGCTCGGCGCGCTCGAGAAGGCGGGCTGACGGCCCGCTGCCGCGATACCAGGAGCGTTGAGTGAGCGATCCACTCGGAGAACACGACAATATCGTCGCCGGATTCCAGGTCGACGGGCGTACGGTACGGGGCCGCATCAGCCGCCTCGGGACGACGCTCGACAAGATCCTGTCGGCGCACGACTACCCCGAGCCGGTCGCTCGCCTGCTCGGCGAGGCGGTGATCGTCGCCGCTCTCGTCGGCAATTCGCTAAAGTTCGACGGGCGCCTGATCGTGCAGGCGAACGGCGACGGTCCGATCGCCTTCATCGTGGCGGAATACGTCACCGGTGAAGGCGTGCGCGGCTTTGCCAAGATGGACCGCGAACGCGTCGAGGCCGTACTGGCGGACAATCCGCCGGCCGACGCGATCATGCACAGATTGCTCGGCAAGGGCGCCTTCGCCATGACCATAGACCAGGGCGCCAAGATGGACCGCTATCAGGGCGTCGTGGCCCTGGACGGACCGAATCTCTCGGCGGCGGCGGAAGCCTATTTCGCCCAGTCCGAACAGATGCCCACGCGCATCCGCATCGCGGTCGGCGAGATCTGGGACAAGGGCGAGGCGTCGCAATGGCGCGGCGGCGGGGCCTTGCTCCAGTCGGTGGCCGGGGACGAGACGCGCGGCTCGGCCGAGGACGACTGGGATCATGCCCGCGCCCTGTTCGAGACCGTCGAGGATGCCGAACTGCTGGACCCGGACCTCTCTGCGGGCGAGCTGCTCTATCGCCTCTTCAACGAGGACGGCGTCCGCCTGCTCGAACCGACCGCGGTCGAACGCCGCTGTTCCTGCACGGAAGATCGCCTGATGGAGGTGATTGCGCGTTTCCCGCAGGACGACCGCGAGCACATGACCAGGGACGGCCAGATCGTCATGACCTGCGAATACTGCAATCGCGACTGGCGCTTCCTGCCCGAAGACGTCGAGGCCGCCGCAGCCGGTCAGCGCTGATCCGCGCTAGCCCCGCCAGAAGCGCGGGCTGAGGAATACCAGCACTGCCAGGACTTCCAGGCGGCCGATGAACATATTGGCCGTCAGGACCCATTTCGCCGTATCCGGCAGGGGCTGGAACGTACCGGCCGGCCCGATCGTATCGCCCAGGCCCGGGCCGACATTCGCAAGGCTGGCTGCGGCACCCGAGACGGCGGTGACGACATCGACCCCGATGGTCGAGAGCAGTGTGGCGCTGATGGCGAAGACAGCCAGAAAGGCGAAGAAGAAGCCGAGCACCGAGTGCAGGGCCGTTTCACTCACCGGGCGTCCGTTATAGCGCATCGGAATGATCGCATTCGGCCGCAGCATCTGTGCCAGATAGCGCCGGATCGCCGAACCGGCGATCTGGTATCGGAAGACCTTGATGGAGCAGGTCGTCGAGCCGGCGCAGCCACCGACGAACATGAAGACGAAGAAGGCCGCCTGCGCAGCCGGCCCCCAGGCTCCATAATCCGTGGAGGCATAGCCCGTACCGGTGATGATGGACGTTACATTGAAGGCGGCCAGTCGCCAGGCGGAGCCGTCGCCATGCACCCCGGTCACCGCCAGGATCAGTGCGGTCACCGCGGTCGTCGCCAGGATCACGACAAGAAACCCGCGGACCTGGGCATCCTGGAATAACGGCCTCGTCTTGCCCCGCGATGCGAGGATGAAAAGACCGAAGGGCAGGGCAGCAAGCAGCATGAAAACCACGGCGATCATGTCCGCGCCTTCGTCGTAGAAGGCACCCAGCGACAGGTCCGAGGTTGAGAAACCGCCGGTCGAGACCGTCGTCATGGCATGCGCGACGGAGTCCAGCAGGTCGAGGCCGGCGACGCTGTAGGCCGTGGTGCAGGCGATGGTCAGGACAAGGTAGATCAGCGAGATGCTGGCAGCGATCTGGGTCGCGCGCGGCAGGACTTTTTCCGAAGTGTCGCTCGATTCCAGCTGGAAGAGCTGCATGCCGCCAATGCCGAGCATGGGCCAGAAGGCCATGGCAGTGACGATAATCCCGATCCCGCCGATCCATTGCAGGATAGCCCGCCACAGAAGGAAGCCCGGCGGTCTGCCGTCCAGCCCGGTAATGACGGTCGAACCTGTTGTCGTCAGGCCGGAGACCGCCTCGAAGATCGCGTCGGTCCAGCTCAGCCCTTCGCCGGCCAGATGCAGCGGTGCGGCGGCGCAGAGCGAGAGTGCCGCCCAGGCACCGACCGTCAACACGAAGGCCGCGCGCGGCTCGATCGAGGTGATCGGCCCGCGATTGACCAGGGAGACGGCACCACCGAGGAAGAGCCCCATCAGGCCCGACACGATGAAGGCGTCCGCGCTTTCACGCTCACCCACGGCTGCGTCGAGAATGGCCGGTGCGATCATGGCGGCCGACAGCACCATCACCATGATGCCGATCATGAAGAGGACCTGGCGCAGGGAACCGCTCATTCGCCGCTCCCCGGTTCGGTCACGCGCCGGATATCAGTGAAGCTGGACACGATCATACGGCCTGTCGAGCGAGAAGCCGGGAATGGCGGCCGCAAAGTGCTCGCCATTGTCGCGGCGCATCTCGTAGCTGCCGGTCATGAAGCCTGAGGGCGTGCTCAGCGGGGCACCGCTCGTATAGCGGAAGCTCTCGCCCGGCTGGATCACGGGCTGTTCGCCGATCACGCCGGGACCCTGCACGTGTTCGGTCCGGCCGAGCGCGTCGGTGATGACCCATTTGCGCGACATCAGCTGGACGGGGGCATCGCCGGTATTCTCGATCTCGACCGTATAGGCCCAGACATAGCGGCCCTCTTCCGGATCGGATTCGTCCTCGAGATAGTCGGGGCTGACGCTGATGCGGACGCCCCCGCTCTCCTGCTCGTACATGCTGCGATCCCGCCTGACAGCCGTGCCCGGAGCCCGGGCCGGCGCATATCCGGGCATCATCGGCCCGAGCCGCCTGCGGCTCAACCCCCTACGGTCAGCGCGGCTGGACAGGCGGGACAGGATGTTGGACATCTCGTCATCCCGATCAGACGATGATGATGTGCCCATGTCCGCTACCGGAATCCTGCCCGACCACCGCCTCGCCGAGCTGTTCGACGCCGGCGTCGTGATCGCCGATCGCCCGCCCCAGGACGACCAGGTGCAGCCGGCCAGCATCGATCTCCGGCTTGGTGACAAGGCCTGGCGCATGCGTGCGAGCTTCCTGCCGGGCAAGGGACGCACCGTCGCCGAATGCCTCGACGACGATCTCGTCATGCACACGGTGGATCTGAGCGGCGGTGCGGTGCTGGAAACGGGCTGCGTCTATCTCGCTCCGCTGCAGGAGAGTCTGAAATTGCCGGCCGGGCTGAGCGCCGCCATGAACCCGAAGAGCTCGACCGGGCGGATCGACGTCTTCACCCGGGTCATCACCGATCATGGTGAGGCTTTCGACCAGGCGCCGCCGGATTACGAGGGTCCGCTCTATGCCGAGATCAGCCCGTGCACGTTTTCCATTCTGGCCCGCGAGGGCGACCGGCTGAGTCAGATCCGCTTCCGGCAGGGCGCGCATGAAGCCGTGACCGATTTGACGGTGAGCGTCGACCTTGCCGGTTTCGAAAACGGTATCGTGGGGTATCGCGCGCGGCGGCATTCCGGGCTTGTGGACCTGTCGCGTATCGGGGGGCATCCGGCCTCGCGCTTCTGGGAGCCGCTCCATGCGCCGGACCGTCGGCTGATCCTGGATCCCGGCGAGTTCTACATCCTCGCTTCCCGCGAAGCCGTGAAGATCGGACTCGACCAGGCGGCCGAAATGGCGCCCATCGCGACCGAGATCGGCGAGTTCCGGGCGCATTATGCCGGTTTCTTCGACCCTGGTTTCGGCGTCGCCGAAGCGGGGGGAACAGGCTCGCGCGCGGTGCTGGAAGTGCGTGGCCGCGACGTGCCCTTCATCCTCGAACACGGCCAGGCCATCGCCCGCCTGGTTTACGAGCCGATGCAGGAAAGGCCGACGACCGCCTACGGCATGCTGGCCTCGAACTACCAGGCCCAGAGCCTGAAGCTCTCGAAATTCTTCCGGATGGAATAAGGCCTTTCGGCTGATTTCTGGTCTTGATCTTCGATCGGTCACCCTCGATCCTTCGAGCGAGCAAGCTCGCGCGTTCTGAGGGGGAGGGGAGTATGTCCCGCGTATTCGGTCTTTTGGCCGCTATTCTATTTACAGCAACAGCCATGGCACAGCTTACAGGAGCGGCCATGGCGCAGCCGGTCCCGTCGATCGACGACTATGCCGCCATGTCGAATATGTCTTCGGTTCGCATTTCGCCGAACGGAGAGCGGATCGTCTTCATTTCCGGCCAGAACCGCGAAGAGCGCAGTATCGTCGTCTATTCGCTGATGGGCGAAGGCACGAATGTGATCGATGCGGGCGACGATCAGGTCCTCGCATCTGTCAGCTGGCTGAATGACGAATATCTGGTGGCGACCTATTCGGACCGGCGCAATCTGGCGGCACAAGGCGAACGCGCTGACGTGTTCCGCAATTATGTGATCCGTTTTGACGGGGAGCGGAACTGGGAACTGAATCAGTACGCCTCCATTGCCAATCGCGACATGGACGATCCTGACGGCTTCCTCGTCTGGCTGCCGGTCATCCAGGATAATCGTGGATCGCGGTCCGGCGGTGACGACGTCCAGCGTGCTCAGGGCATTTTCCGCCAGGGTTTCCGCAATGACCGCTCCCGGAATCGAGTTTTTATCGGTGAAGGCGGGTATACATATGTTCTCAACGCCGAGAACGAGCCGGTCGTGCGCTACACGCTCGACGGCTCCGAGTTCGAACTCTGGTCGAACCGAGACGGAAATGGCTGGGAAAAGGTCTATTCGGAGAACCTGACCCGCGAGCGCTTCCGGTTCGGTGCGCGCTCCTCCGCTCGCTGGAGCGGGCGCATGACGAATATGGCCGGCCTCGATATCACCGGTCGCTATGGCTATTTCACGAGCCGGGTGAATGACGACCGTTCCGCCGTTTTCCGCTTCGATTTCGAGACGAACGAGATCGAAGGGCCCGTCGTGCAGTCCGATCTGGCGGACGTGGGGAGTTTCATCCGCGACTGGCGGACCAATGCCGTCATCGGCGTGAGTTGGGATGAGGAGCGGTCGCAGACCGAATATTTCGATCCCGATTTCGCCGCGTTGCAACAGCAGCTCGAAGGACTCTTCCCGGCTTCGAATGTGTCGATCTCGAGCTGGGATGCGGACTTCAATAAACTGGTCGTCAATGTTGAAGGGGGCGAGACCTCGAGCACCTTCTACCTGCTCGACCGCGCCGCCGGACAGATGGTCTTGCTCTCCTCCGCCTATGAACGGATTCCCGACGAGGCGATCGCCCCGGTCGAGATCGTGCAATACGAAGCGCGCGACGGCATGGACCTCTTCGGCTATCTCACCTTGCCGCCGGGCCGCGAGGCCGAAGACCTGCCGCTGGTCATGCTGCCGCATGGCGGCCCGCAAGCGCGGGACTTCTACGGCTTCGACCCATGGGCTCAATTCCTCGCGTCTCGCGGCTATGCGGTGTTCCAGCCTCAGTTCCGCGGATCGGAAGGCTTTGGACGCGACTTCATTCTCGCTGCTCACGGCGAGTGGGGCCGCGCCATGCAGGACGATATCAGTGACGGCGTTGCGCACCTCGCCGATGCAGGCGTCATCGACCCGGATCGCGTCTGCCTGTTCGGCTGGAGCTATGGCGGCTATGCGGCGCTCGCGGGCGCCACGCTCACGCCTGAACTCTACCGCTGCATCATCGCCGGTGCGCCGGTTTCGGACATCCTCGCCATGATGGAATACGAGGAAGGCCGCTTCGGTGGCGCATCCATTACCTACTGGGCCGAGTATATCGGCGACTGGGTTGCGGAGCGTGACGAAATGATTGCCATTTCGCCGGCGCGTCAGGCCCAGAACGTCCAGGCGCCGCTTATGCTCGTGCACGGCACGGACGATCTCATCGTGCCTTTCGAGCAGGCCGAGATCATGGCGGAAGCCATGGAAGCTGCAGGCAAGCCCTACGAGCTGGTCGCGATCGAGGACGGCCCGCACCAGTCCTACCGGATGACGGTGGACAATGTGCGCGAGCTCTACACCAATCTCGAACGCTTCCTGCTCGAGCACAACCCGCCCGACCCGGCGGAGTAGCGAGCGCGAAGTCGCATGTCAAAAGGGCCGGTCGCAATGACCGGCCCTTTTTATTGTTCTGCAAGTCCGCGCTTCCCGTGCGGCGAAACTTGCGTATAAGCTGGCGGCGCGAGGCGGGTGTAGCTCAATGGTAGAGCAGAAGCTTCCCAAGCTTACGACGAGGGTTCGATTCCCTTCACCCGCTCCATGGCTCCCTATTCGGCGTCGTTGGATTTGCCGCCCGGCGCGTAGCCCATCGAGATTTCCGAGACCCGTAGCGTGGTATTCGCCCGCGAGCTGCCATAGGTGCCGACATAGATGTCGTACACGCCGCTGACGCCGGAGTGGAATGCGAGGCCGGCATCGGTGCCGATCTCGTCGTCATTGCAGTGCCAGCGGCCGTCCGGACCGTTCACCACCAGTGTCGTGTCCGTGCTGCCCTCGGTGTAGATGTAGAGCGGGCCGCTGCCGTTATAGCTCATCTGGAAACTCGGCGCGTTGGTGATGTAGCCGCGGCAGGTACTCGACACCGCATTGGCGGCGCGAATGGTGCCGCCTGCGGTCAGATTGCGTTGCCAGGGATCGGGCAGGAAGCCGCCATTGAGCGAGAAATTCCCGTATATGGCCGGCGCGGAAATATCGACTCCGGCAGCGCTGGAAACACCGCCGGAATAGGCGGTTTCGCGTGTGAACTCTCCGATTTCCGAGACGTAGAGCGTGGCCGGCGCGCCGGATCCGCTCGAATAGGTGCCGACCCAGATGTCGTAGCGGCCCGATTGCGGGTTCGACCAGGAAAGCAGCGGGTTGAGCGGCTCGTCGCCGCCATCGTCGTCGCAATACCAGCGGCCGTCCGGTCCGTTCACGACCAGCGTGGTATCGCGGTCGGAATCGACGGACAGGAAGAGCGGCGCGCTGCCGGCAGTGTAGTAGACCGAGTAGTCCGGCGCATTGGCGATATAGCCGCGGCAGCTGCTGGAGACCGCATCCGCGGCGCGGATCGCGCCTCCGGCGGTCAGGTTGCGGACATGCGGGTCCGGCAGGAAGCCGGCGTTCAGCCGCACAGACCCGAAGGACGGCGGTTGCGTGTAGTCCTGGGCGCCGACGGCGGCAGTCGTGGCGATGGCGGCCAGAGCGGCCAGGCCGCGGATCGTGGATGAGAGCATGGTTCCCCCCGTATCTGCTTAGCTCGAACCAATGCGGACAAGCCTAGCTCACTCGCGCGCGTGGCCAAGGTTTAGTTTCGTTTCTTGACTACAGGAACGCATTTCCGGGCATTCGACCCTTCCGTGGAGCACGGCCCTTGACCCTGGCAGCGGCGGCGTGAACGCTACGCGCCACAGTTGTATTGGACTGCTGTCCGAGGGGGACATATGCGCGTTCTGTTTGCTTCAATCGCATCGCTTGTGCTGACCGGCACGGGCCTCGCACAAATCGACACCTATGCGGCCATGCCGCGGATCTGGGATGCGGCCGTCTCGCCCGACGGCAATCGTCTCGCCACGGGCTGCAGCCCGGCGGGCGAGCGCGCCATCTGCATCTACGACCTGACCGGCGCAACCGGCGCGCTCGTCATACCGCCTCCCGATGGCGGCCATATGTCGGGCTTCTACTGGCCGAGTTCGACGCATCTGATCTACCGGGTTTCCAGTGTCCAGAACATTGCGACCTCCTCCGGACGGCGGAATATCGATTTCAGCCAGCCGATCGCCTATTCGCTGGAAACGGGCCGGTCGGCCCTGCTGATGGCCCAGACGGATATCATTTCGAGCCTGACCGACCGGGACGACCGGGTTGCGGTCGAAATCACCTACCAGCTCGATGACCGCCCGAATACGGGCAGTCGGCTTGGCAATCGGGGCGATTTCGGCACGGTTGTCTATGAGATGGATCTGGATACCGGAGACAGGGCCCGGCGGCTCGAGCGTTCGGGGACGTCGACCTCCGGATATGTCTTGACACCGGAAGGGGAAACCATCGTCGAAGTCCGTCGCGATGCAGAAAGCGGCCGCTATGCCCTGTACGACGTCCGCCAAAGCGACCGGCTCGTCTATGAAGCGCGCTTTCCGGCCGATGCCCCTTATATCTACGGTTTTGCGGGCTCCCAGTCCGGGCTGGCCATCTGGATTCCGGGGACCGGGTTGCGGCGCCTTGATCTGGATACGGGTGAACTTTCGGAGTTCCAGATCGGCGAGATCAGCGTGTCCCGTACGGTGCCGATCATCGACGAATATGCGGCCGAACTCGTCGGGTTCAGCTATACCAATCATCTCGGAGGGCAGATTTTCATCGATGAGGAACTGGCCGGTCTCAAGGCCGAGCTCGAACAGATTCTGACCGAGGAGTCCGTCCGGATCATCAGCTGGTCCGCGGACCGGAACAAGCTGGTCGTCGTGGGGCGCGATCCGGGCATGCCGGCCAATTACTATTTCCTCGACCTGACGACCGGCGGGCTCGGACTGCTGGATACGGAAATGGCCGTGCCGGAGGGCATGGTCATTCCGCGCCGCGAACCCCTGTCCTACGAAGCCTCCGACGGGGAGGTCATCCCGGCCTATGTTACATTGCCTCCGGGGGCGAGCCTGGAGGACGGTCCCTTCCCGCTCATCGTCATGCCGCACGGCGGACCGCAGGCCCGCGACACCGCGCGTTTCGACTGGTGGGCAGCGCACTATGCCCAGCTCGGCTATGTCGTGCTTCACCCGAATTTCCGCGGATCATCCGGATATGGCGCGGCCTTCATCGAGGCCGGCTATGGCGGCTTCGGCACGCGCATGATCGACGACATGATCGATGGTGCGAGTTTCCTGCAGCAGGAAGGCCTCGCCCGTGACGGCGAATACTGCGTCGCCGGTGCCAGTTACGGGGGTTATGCCGCCTTCATGATGGGGCTGCGGGACAGCGAGCGCGTGGCGTGCGTGATCTCTTTCGCGGGCGTCACCGACCCGTTCTCCATGCTGGCCGATCCCTCCCAGCTCGAAACGGAGACGCGTTACTGGGAGCAGTATATGGGCAGCCGGTTCAGCGATACCGATTATCGGGTCGAGATCACGCCGGTCGACCGCGCCTCGGAACTGACGATGCCGGTACTCGCCATTCATGGCGAGAACGACGTGACCGTTCCGGAAGGTCAGCTTCGATTGCTGCGCAATGCCATCGGGTCACGCCATGACGTCGAGATGGTCCTGCTCCCGGACGAGGACCACTATCTGCGGACGGTGGAATCCCGGACGCGCCTGCTGCAGGAGAGCACCGACTTCCTGCAGGAGCACTTCCCGGTCGACTGACCGGGTTCTGCCGATGTCAGAGGCGAGGCCGGCTGGAAAGATCCATGCCGGCCAGTTCGGCGAGGTGGGCGATCAGGATGACGCCCACCGCGCCGCATGCCACGGCGATCATCGTCCAGGGAATAAGGCGCGGCCCTTTTTCAGGGCGGACCGGTTGACCGGCGCGCCAGCGGGCGACGAAGAAGAGGGCGATTACCAGGCCCAGGGCCAGCAGCGTCGCGGTCAGTGAAAGATACATGGCGTCCCGGCGATTGGCGCGTCACGGGTCGCCGGCGCGGTCCCCGGACAGTTCGCTACGGGTCATCGCGCTGACGCCGTGCTGCGTCTTCTCCCACACATAAGGCGTTCTCACCAGTTGATACAGGGCCCGCACTGCGGCGGGCGCCTGCAGCACCCAATAGGCCGGCATGGTGATTACGTCGGACCAGCGCGCGGTCAGCCCTGCTCGGCGCATGCCCGTGGCCGCGCACAACATGGCGGCGATATAGCCGCTGGCGAGCCCGCAGACGAAAAGCGGCAGGAAGAGCGGTGAGGCGTCGCTGGTAATGAGCGCTGCCACGCCCAGGCCGATCAGCGGCAGGTGAAACAGTGCCGATGCGACGGCGGCGCCGAGGGTGAGAGCGAGCGCGATCCGGGATGGCTGGGCGGCCGTGGCCTGGCGCGCATGGACGCCCACGGTCTGGGCATGTCCCTTAATCCAGCGCGTCCGCTGGCAAATCCAGGCGCGCAGCGTGATCGGGGCTTCTTCCATCGTCGCCGGTTCGATCAGACCGCTGACATAGCCTGCCCGGTGCAGGCGAAGCCCGAGATCCGCGTCCTCGGTTACATTCCACGCATCCCAGCCGCCGATCCGGCGCAAAATGGCGGTATCGAAATAATTGCTGGTTCCGCCCAGCGGGAGTGGCCAGCCCATCCGGTTGTAGAGCGGGAGCAGGGCGTGGAACTGGGCGGCGTATTCCAGGGCGAACTGTCGGGTCAGCCAGCACTCCTCGCGGTTGTACCAGTTCAATGGAGCCTGCAGGCAGGCCAGACGCGGCCCGCCGCCGGCGAAGCTTTCCGCCGCGGCTCTCAATTGAGAGGGATGCGGGCGGTCCTCCGCATCGTGCACGACCACGATCTCGCCGGTGCAATGTCTCAGCGCGTAGTTGAGCGCACGCGGCTTGGTCCGCGGTCCGCCGGGCGGGACGATGACGATGCGAAAACGCGGATCGGCCTCCAGCGTACGGGCGGCGTCTTGGGTCGCGGCGTCATGAGCCTCTAGGACCAGCATGATTTCGAGCTTCTCGGCCGGGTAGTCGATCGCCCGGAGCGCGCTGGCGAGCTGGGGCAGCATGACGGCTTCATCATGGAGCGCGACGAGCAGGCTCGCCTGCGGGAGGTCGGCGTCCTGCAGGCGGACACGCGGCGCCCATTGCGGCGGCATCAGGGTGGCGGCCAGTCTAAGGGCGGTAAGAGCCAGAAAGACGGGCGCGACCGCACTGAGCGTCCAGAGCGTGGTGATGGAGGGGCCAGCGGCGAGAGCCGTCAGCCATCCGGCGGCGAGTGCGACGGTCATACCCTGGAGCCAGCCCGGCCAGGCCTGCCGGGCGCTCTGGACCGGCGTGCGCCTGAACAGCCCGTTCGCCGCCTGTTCGGCCCAGAGCCGCGCGCGCAGACCGGTATCGCTCCCACCCTGCTGCGGGCCTGTCGCACGACCCCGCGCAGGCTCTGCCTCGCCCCACTGCATCCCGTCCATGACAGTCTCCTCCCGGGCCGGACCCAAAGCCGGTTCCGTGCAGGAAAGCATGAATGCAACCGAAGAGCGAGTCCGGTGCTTCTGAAGTCAGGGCGTGAGGGCGGCGATGAGATGCGGGTCGTCCAGCGAGCCGTTTGAAAGCTCGAAGACGCAGGCTGTCGCGGTCGGATAGCCCGAGGGCATCTGCGAGCGTGCGTCGCAGTTCCGGGCCAGCTTGTGAGCAAAGCCGCCAATGCCCGGATTATGGCCGACCATCAGCACGCAGCCCGCCCGGGGCAGGACATCGAGCGCAGCCCGTTCGAGCATGTCCGTGGAGGCGTGATAGAGCGCCATCGGATCGTCCAGGCTCGGAGTGCCGATCCCGGGAATGAGCTGGTCGAAGGTCTGGCGCGTGCGCCAGGCCGGCGAGACGAGGGCGATGTCCGCCCGAATCCCCATGGCCTCCAGCTTGTCCGCGATGGCGGCACTGTCGGCCCGGCCGCGCGAGGTCAGGCCGCGCTGGAAATCGTCTTCGGCTTCGAGCCGGTCTACCGCCTTTGCATGGCGCATCAGAATCAGGGTCGTCGTCATCGGGCCGTCCGGAATGTTCATGTCTGTGCAACGCGTTCCGGAACGGTCTTGCAATCCTCCGGAGCAACGCGCACCTAGTGGTAGAGCGTTTGCCGTCTGATTTGAACCGAGGAGAAAGTCATGGGTCTGCTGCTGGGCGATACTGCCCCGAATTTTGATGCCGAAACCAATGAAGGCCAGATCAGTTTTCACGACTGGATTGGCGACAACTGGGTCGTGTTCTTCTCTCACCCGGCCGATTTCACGCCGGTCTGCACGACCGAGCTGGGCTTCACCGCGAAGCTCAAGGACGAGTTCGCCAAGCGCAATGTGAAAGCCATCGCCCTGTCCGTGGACAGCGCCGAGGATCACAATGCCTGGATCAAGGACATCGAGGAGACGCAGGGCGTCACGATGAACTTCCCGATCATCGCGGACACCGACCAGAAGGTCAGCCATCTCTATGAGATGCTGCACCCGAACTGCGACCCCAAGGTCACCGTGCGTTCGGTCTATGTCATCGATCCGAACAAGAAGATCCGCGCGACCTTTACCTACCCGCCGAGCGCCGGCCGGAATTTCAACGAGGTCCTCCGCCTCATCGACAGCCTGCAGCTGACCGACGGCTACAAGGTCGCCACGCCGGTGAACTGGGAAGACGGTCAGGACGTCATCGTGGTGCCGTCGATCTCCGACGAGGAAGCCGACAAGCTCTTCCCGGCCGGCTACAACAAGATCAAGCCCTATCTTCGCGTCACCAAGCAGCCGAACAAGGTCTGACGCGTCGTTTCCGGTCTCCGGACCGAGACGAAAAGAAGGGGTCCCCGGCCGGGGGCCCCTTCTTTTTCGGTCCGCTACGTCAAGGACGCTTGACGACAAGTTTCCTTTACATTAAATCGTAAAGCACGCTTTACATTTCATGGGAGACAGACATGACTGATCACGAACTGATGGACCGGGAAGGCGCAACGCCGACGCTGGTCTCGCTGGCCCTGTTTGCCGTGGTTTTCTTCGCCTCCATTGCCGCGGTGACCTTTGGCTCGGCCCTCATCGACCCGGTCCGCTCGGCGCTTGCCGGCATGCCGGCCGGTATCAAGATGGGCGCCCTGACCGCTTTCATTCTCGGCGTGATGGCCCTGGCCCGGATCGGCGTCCTTCTGGCGCGCGCCGGCACGCGGGGTGAAGGATGAGCCATACGGAAAAGCAGGCCCGCACCCTGCGGCGCTATGCCTGGCGGACAATGACGCTGATGCTGGTCTTTACCGGTCTCGTGGTCGCTATCGACAAGCTGATCGACCCGTCGCGCAATGACTGGAGCGCGTCCGCCGCCTGGCCGCTGGTCGGCCTCACCTGCCTGCCCCTTCTGCTCTATGGCTGGGAAGTGGTGCATTATGTCCGCTCCATCGACGAGATGCTGGCGCGGTTCCAGATCAGGGCCGCGGCCTTCTCCGCCCTGGTGATGCTGCTGGCAGGTGCCGTCTTCGGCGTGGCGGAGATTTATGGGGTGATGGAGCCGCTCAACATGGCGATGCTGCTGCCGATCGCGGCCCTTGCGCACAGCGTGGCGGCGATCTTCCAGCAGGCGCGGGTGCGATGAGGAACCGCCTTCGGGACCTCCGCGCCGAGCGTGGCTGGAGCCAGCAGGTCCTCGCGGACCGGCTGGCGGTCTCGCGCCAGACCGTGAACGCGCTGGAGAACGGGAAATACGATCCCTCCCTCCCGCTCGCCTTCAAGATCGGGCGCCTGTTCGAATTGCCGATCGAGGCGATCTTCGACGACGAGGAACCGACGGAGAGCTAGTCCAGCGTTCTTCGATATCGGATCATCGCCACAGAGGCGATGACGGCAAAGATCGCCGCCAGCGGCCAGAGGTCCGGCCAGACATCGGCCGGGCCGGCCCCTTTCAGCATGATCGCCCGGACTGCGCGGATGAAATGCGTCGCCGGTATGACCTGCCCGATCGCCTGTGCCCAGCCGGGCATGGCGGCAAAGGGAAACATGAAGCCGGACAGCAGGATCGACGGCAGGAAGGCGAAAAAGGTCAGCTGCATGGCCTGCATCTGGCTGCGCGCGAAGGTCGAGAAGAGGAAACCCAGCGCCAGATTGACGAGAATGAAGAGGGATACCGCGGCCAGAAAGGCCGGCGGTGAACCGAGAAACGGCACGCCGAACAGGAAGCGAGCGCCCGCCAGCATGATGATGACCTGGATGAAGCCGACCAGGACATAGGGGCTGATCTTCCCGGCCATGACTTCATGCGGGCGGACGGGTGTCGCCAGAAGCGCCTCGAGCGTGCCTCGCTCGGCTTCGCGCGTCAGAGCGATCGACGTCATCATCGCCATCGTCATGGTGAGAATGATCCCGAGCAGTCCCGGAACGATGTTCAGCGCAGTGGTGCCCGCCGGGTTGTATCGACGGTGCACGATCGTTTCGACCGGCGGCGCGCGAGACCCTGTCAGCGGTTCGAGAGCTTCCTGCACGAGTGGCGCGAAAGCCCCCGTTCCGGCGCTCGCGGCAACCGGATCGGACGCGTCGACATCCAGCAGGAGCTGGGGTCTGTCGCCGCGCGCGAAGTCCCGTTCGAAACCGGGTGGTATGGTCAGGATGAAGGCCGCTTCGCCTTGCCGAAGGGCCTCTCCCGCAGGCTCGCCCGGACCGACCGTCCCGATGATGTCGAAATAGCCGGAGGTCTCCATGGCCTGTACGATGGCCCGGCTTGCCGGTCCGGTGTCGCCCATCTCGACAAGGGTCGGCAGATGGCGCGGATCGGTATTGATCGCATAGCCGAAAAGCAGAAGCTGCATGACGGGGATGCCGACCATCATCCCGAATGTCAGCCGGTCGCGGAGCATCTGTATGAACTCCTTGCCGAGAATGGCGAGAATGCGGGCAAGGCTGTTCATGTGAAATTGTCCTGCGCGCCGGTCATCAGCCAGATGAAGGCTTCTTCCAGACCCGTGCGGGCCTTTTCGACGCTCAGCCCGTCCTGCCCGCGCCATTGCAGGACGGTTTTTTCCAGCAGGCCGGCATCGCGGCCGGATACGTGTATGGCCGAGCCGAAGCGGGCGATCTGGTCGACGCCGGGGGCGCCGTCCAGGGCGTCATAGACCGGCAATAGTCCTTTGCCCTCGATGCGCCAGGTCGTGAGCCCCACCCGGTCGGGGATTTCCGTGGCCGGCGCATCGATCAGTTTGCGGCCGTACGCGATGAAGGCGATGTAATCGCACTGCACCGCCTCATCCATGTAGTGCGTCGACACCAGGACGGTGACGCCGGCGCGCGCGAGCCGGCGAATGCGGTCCCAGAAATCGCGCCGTGCCTTGGGGTCCACGCCTGCCGTGGGTTCGTCGAGAAGCAGCAGGCCCGGATGGTGCAGGGAAGCGGCTGCAAGCGCGAGGCGCTGTTTCCAGCCGCCGGAGAGCGTGTCGGCCAGTTGTCCGGCACGCGGACCCAGCTCGTATTCCTCCAGCGCCTCTTCCACACGCGCTCGTGGATGCGGAAGCGCGTGGAGGCGCGCCATGAAGGTCAGATTCTCTCGCACCGTCAGATCGCCATAGAGCGAAAAGCGCTGGGTCATGTAACCGACGCGGGACTTGATGGCCCGGCTCTGGGTGCGAATGTCGAAGCCAAGCGCGGTGCCGCCGCCGCCATCGGGCCGGAGCAGGCCGCACATCATGCGGATCGTGGTCGTCTTGCCCGACCCGTTGGGCCCGAGAAAGCCGTAGATCGCGCCCTTGGGTACGGCCATGTCGAAATCGTCCACGACCGTCTTGTCGCCGAACCGCTTGATCAGTCCGCGTACCTCGATGGCCGGCTCCGCTCCGGATGGCGGCGCGCTGTTCATTCCGCCCTCTCGAACCGCAGGGGCGTGCCTGGCAGGGGCGGTCGGCCGTCGAAATGCGCTTCGGCGCGCCAGACGAGACGTTCCCGCATGGCATCGGAATAGATGACCGGCGGTGTGAACTCTGCCTCCGCCTCGACCGTTGCGATGACCGCAGCAAGTTCCGGGGCGCATCCGTCGCAGCTTACCGAAAGGCGTGTGCCGGCGGGAAAGGCCTGCAATTGTGCCTCCGGGATAAACAGCACTGCGTGCACGGCACCGGCCGGCAGGAGGGCATACACCGGCGCGGCCGGCCCCGCGATCTCGCCTTCATAGCGGATCTGGCGGTGGATAACGCCATCGGCCGGGGCGTGGAGATCTGTCCGGGCGAGCCCGTGCCGGGCGCGGTCCAGCTCTGCGGCCGCGGCGGAAACTTCGGCCTGGAGCGCCGCAAGCTGGTGTTCGCGGGCCGGAAGCCGGATCAGGTTCAGTCGCTCGCGCATTTCCGCTTCGCGCGCCGTAGCCGCATTCGCTGCAGCGCGAACCTGGTCGAGCCGGGCCTGGCTGACATGACCGGCTGCGAACAGGTCGACCGTACGTGCAAGCGTGTCGCCTGCGTCCCGGGCGGCGGCCTGCGCCTGGTCCAGCTGGTCACGGGCTGCCGCGATCTCGGGGCTCCGGGCGCCGGCTGCGGCGTCGTCGAACCGGGCTGTCGCCGCGGCAAGGCGGGCCTCGGCCGCGGCGACGGCGGCCTGCTGGTCCGTGGCGTCGAGCCGTGCGACCCGGTCGCCGGCCAGGACAGGCTCGCCCTCGACCGGTCCGGTTTCCACGATGCGGCCCGGTATTTCCATGGCGAGCGTGACGAAGTCGCCATCGGCATAGCCGTAAAGGGTGCCTTCGGGTTCATCGCTGCAAGCGGCAAGCGCGAAGGTCAGGGCGAGTGCGGCGATCACGCCGCCGGGTCTGGTGCTGCCCGTCATCATGTCTCTCCGGCGTTCAGGGCCGGTCGCGGACGCAGGCCCTCCAGGAGCAGGTCCGCAATGGCATCGGCCATGGCTTCAGGCTCGGTCAGCGTGGCTGGCGGGAAGGCGAAAATGGAAGTCAGTGCCATATGGGCGAGCCCCGGGCCGGCGATGAGGCGCATCAGGGCGTCTGAATCCACGGCGCGGAATTTTCCTGCTTCGACCCCGGCCGAGTGGAGTGCCGTGATGGCACCTCGGGCAATGTCCAGCACATGCGTGCGATAATATTCCGCGATCTCGGGGAAGCGGCCCGCTTCGGCCAGGACCAGACGCGGTGCAGCTGAGATTTTCGGGTCTGCGAGGGCGCCGAAAAGCAGTCGGAGCAGGCCTCGCAGTGCGCCTTCGGGATCATCCGGCGCTCCGGCGGCGACCATCGCGTCTGCGGATCGGGCCAGAGTGCCGGCGGAGCGCTCGACCAGGGCGTTCAGCATGGCCTCCTTGGAAGGGAAGTAGAGATAGACCGCGCCTTTCGAGAGCCCGGCTGCGGCCGCTATGTCCTCTACCCTGGCAGCGGCGAATCCGTCGCGGGAAAAGATGTCCAGCGCAGCGTCGAGGATTTCGTCGGGGCGGGCGTCCGGCCGTCGCCGCCGTCGCGGGGAGTTGGATGTCGTGCGGGTCATGGCGCATTTATAACTGACCGGTCAGTCATTAAAAAGAGGCGGATTGTCGCGGGGCGGGCAGACAGGTCGGGCATGTCGGGGGAAGCTGCGGGGAGGGGAGCCGGGCTTTACCTGTCCAAGGGTGCGGCCGCTTCGTGGGCGGCTCGCCCTCCACCGCGTGCGACAAAGATCCGGATCGGGGGAAACGGTGCCTGTGTCACCCGGGGAGCCTGCCGCCTTATGGCTAACCAATCGTCAACACAGGATGCGTAAGAAAACCATGTCCAAGGGTCTCCGGTCGCTCCTCTAGCAGGAGGGACGCCATGATTGACGAGACACAGACCATGCCGGTGCATGGTCATTACGGCATGAAAAGCATGCCGCCCTCGACGGAAGAAACCGCGAGTCGCCCCGAGCCCGGACCCCGGTCCGGCAAAGCGGGCCGTGAAGAATTCCAGGCCAGACTGAATGACCGGTTCGGTGCCGATGCATCGGGCCTTGTTTCGGAGTCGGGCGAGGTCGACATGTCGGCCGTCGTCGATCGTCTGCAGCAGGACCGGGCCGACCGGGTCAATGCCCGCACGGCGAAGCTGACCGAGAACATCACGCGCATGTTCGGAGAGGAAGCGGCGGCGACATTGATCGGCGAGGACGGGCGGCTCGACCGCGCGGCGCTGGCCGGCTTCATGGAGGAAAACGGCTATGACCGGCCCAATATTACCGGTCTCCTCCATCGCAGCCCGAACGCCAGCGGCGCCTCCTTCGAGCCTGCGCCGGCAGTCGGGGAAGCCTCCGGGGCCGAAGCCCCGGTCGAGGCCGGGGCTGCGGAGACAGCCGGGACAGCCGACCCGGTCGAGACGGAAGCCGCCGGAGTCGCGGATGCGACCGTTGCGGACTCGACTGCCGAGGCGGCCGAGACGGCCATGCTGGCCTCGCTCGTCGAGGCCGGCGAGCCGACGATCGATACCAGTGGGTCGGAAGACCCCTTGATCGACATCATCGCCTGACCCAACCGGTCAGGCGATCGCCTCAGGGGCGGAGCGCCGGCGCGCTCCGCCCTTTTTTCTGAGCCGCCGCGCCGCGTCATACCGGCTATACATGCGCTATAGCTTGACCCGTCGCGCGTCCGCCTCTACCTCGCGCGGATTATTGTCCACATCATCAGGAAAGTATCCGCTCCCATGACCGATACCCAAAGGTCCTCCGATCTTGCCCAAAACGCGAAAGCCTGGCCGTTCGAACAAGCGCGCCTGCTGAAGAAGCGTCTGGACAAGCTGGGGCGAAAATCGGGACCGGTCGTGTTCGAGACGGGCTACGGCCCCTCCGGCCTGCCGCATATGGGGACGTTCGGCGAAGTGGTGCGAACCACCATGGTTCTGCACGCTTTCGACGTGCTCACCGATGGTGCCTACGAGCCCAGGCTGATCTGCGTTTCGGACGATATGGACGGCATGCGCAAGGTGCCGGACAATCTGCCCAACCAGGACATGCTGCACCAGCACCTGCAGGAGCCCCTGACGCAAGTGCCCGACCCGTTCGGTACGCACGACAGTTTCGGCGCGCACATGAACAGCCGCCTGAAGGGCTTCCTCGACAGTTTCGGATTCGAGTACGAGTTCGCCTCGGCGACCGAGCTCTACAAGTCCGGCGCCTATGACGCGATGCTCAAGCGCGCGGCCGAGCGCTATGACGACATCATGAAGGTGATGCTGCCCACGCTCGGCGAGGAGCGCCAGGCGACCTATTCGCCCTTCCTGCCGATCTCGCCGAAGACGGGCCGCGTGCTCTACGTTCCGATGAAGGCCGTCGACGCCGCGGCCGGCACGGTCACCTTCGACGACGAGGACGGTACGGAAACCACGCTGCCGGTCACGGGCGGTCATGTGAAGCTGCAGTGGAAGCCGGATTTCGGCATGCGCTGGGCCGCCCTGGGCGTCGATTTCGAGATGTTCGGCAAGGATCACCAGACCAATGCGCCGATCTATTCGCGCATCTGCAAGATCCTCGGCGCCGAGCCGCCGACGCAATTCGTCTACGAGCTTTTCCTCGACCAGAAGGGCGAGAAGATTTCCAAGTCCAAGGGCAATGGCCTGTCGGTCGAGGAATGGCTGAAATACGCTCCGCAGGAGAGCCTCGCCTATTATAATTTCGTCAAGCCGCGGGTCGCCAAGAAGCTCTATTTCGACGTCATCCCGAAGGCGGTCGACGAGTATCTCCAGCATCTGGGTGCCTATGGCAGCCAGGAGCCCGACAAGAAGCTGGAAAATCCGGTCTGGCACATCCACACCGGCAATCCGCCGGCCGAGTCATCGCCGATTTCCTTCGCGCTCCTGCTCAATCTCGCATCGGCGGCCAGCGCGCATTCGACGGATGTGATGTGGGGCTTTATCGCCCGCTATGTCGAAGGGGCGACGCCGGAGAACCATCCGCTGCTCGACCATCTTGCCGGCTTCGCGGTGCAGTATTTCGCCGACTTCGTGGAGCCGACCAAGGCCTTCCGCGCGCCGACGGCGCAGGAGCGGGCGGCGATGGAAGACCTGCTCGCGCGCCTCAAGGCGATGGATGCCGGCGAGCGCGACGCAGTGAAAATCATGGACGAGGTCTATGCGGCCGGAAAGACGCAGGAATTCGACAATCTGCGCGACTGGTTCAAGGCGCTCTACGAAGTCCTTCTCGGTCAGTCCCAGGGCCCGCGCTTCGGCTCCTTCGTGGCGATCTACGGCGTCACCGAGACCATCGCGCTTATCGAGAAGGCGCTGGCCGGCGACCTCGCCGACGCGTAACGCGCATCTCCAGATCGGTGTCCGGCTGAAGCGTGATCTTCATGACCGGCACCGGTTCGCGCTGGCCGGCAAAGTCGAAGCGCACGCGGCGCAGCAGGCTGGCGAGCACGATCACCATCTCCATCATGGCGAAGCGCGCGCCGATGCAGACGCGCGGACCGAGGCCGAAGGGCAGGTAGGCATGGCGCGGAATGCGCTCGCCCGCCTCGCCCATAAAGCGCTCGGGGCGGAAATCGTCCGGCTCGGACCAGAGCTCGCGCTGGCGGTGCAGGAGCCAGGTCGAGACCAGCACGTCCGTGCCGGCCGGCACCGGCAGGCCGGCGACCATGTCCCACTCGATCGAGGTGCGCGCCAGCATGGGCGCGGAGGGGTAGAGGCGCAGGCTTTCCTTGATCACCGCTTCGGTCAGCGGCAGCACCTCGCTCCAGCGTGCGGGCTCCGTCGTCTCCAGGGGGGCGGCGTCCAGCTCGGCCTCCAGACGGTCGCGCACGTCCGGTGCGCGCGAAAGCAGGTAAAGCGTCCAGGCCAACGAGCGGGCGGTCGTTTCGTGTCCGGCGGCCAGGAAGGTGAGGAGATTGTCGATCACGGCCGTATCGTCGAGCCCGGCGCCGAGGAGAAGGTCGAGGAAGTCCGGCGGACGGCTCTCGTCGGCGGCGCGGGGACTGGCGCGGCGGCTCGCGGCCACCGCCCCGACCTGGCGGCGCAGATCGGCGATCACCCGTCGCGATTTTCCCTGGCCGATGCGCGGAATCCAGCCCGGCAGATGGGCGAGGTCGAAGGGGTGGGGGATGCCGCTCAGTTCGAGCAGTTCGCAGATGCCCGCCGTGAAACGGGCCTTGTCGAGCGCCTCGTCGCCGGAAAACAGCGTGTCGATCAGCACGTCCAGGGTCAGGTCGATCATGGCGTGGGAGGCAGAAATCGTCCGGCCGTCCACCGCCTCGAATGCGGCCGTGGCAGTCTCGCAGATATCGCGGATCTGCGGTGCGAAGGCATTGATGCGGCGCGGGGTGAAAACCGGTGCCACTGCCTTGCGCACCGTCTTCCAGGTCTCGCCCTCCGCCGTCAGCAGCCCGTCGCGCAGGAAAGGCCGCAGCACGGCCTGGCGCAGATTGTTCATGCGGAAATTGCCGGCATTGGCAACGAAACAGTGATGGATGACTTCCGGATCGTTGATGATCAGGCTGGAGCGGCCGAGAAAGCGGAAGGGCGCGAGCCGGATCGAGAAATGGTGCTCGCCCCAGATCTCCAGCGGATTGCGCCGCATGGCGGAAAAATAGGTCCAGTAATCCGACGGCGTCAGCTTGCCGATACCGCTATAAACGGCATAGGGCGGTTTGGGCGGCCGGAAGACCTGGTTCATTGCGCCATTCCTTGTCTTTGACCGCAAGCTAGTGCGATGGCGCGTTCGCCGCCATGTCGCGAAAAGTCGCGGGTCGCGCTTCCTCCGGCCGTGGAGCTGGCCTAGGCTTCGGGCATGCACATGACCCGTTTTTCCCGGTTCCCTCGCCTGGCCCAGTATTGTCGCCTGGCACTGGCTGTCCTGCTGCCGCTTGCCCTGACCGCCCCGGCTGCGGCCGATCTCGAACAGGCCCGGCAGGCCTATCGGGCCGGCGACTGGCAGACGGCGGTGGAGGCGGCGCGCAGCACGAACGATGCCGATGGTCTCGCCCTCGCATCCCGTGCCGTGCTGGCCCAGCTCATGATCGATCTCGACCATCCCGACCGTGCCGAGCTGGCCGAACAGGGCATCGACCTGGCCGAAGCCGCCCTCGATCGCGATGCGACCCATGTGGAGGCCCGGCTCAACCTGGCCGGTGCGCTCGGCTATCAGGGGCGTTACATGTCCGGCTGGCGCGCCTATGTCAGCCGCGTGCCGCAACGGGGTCGTCGCATACTGGAGAGCGTCGTCGCCGATGCGCCGGAGAATGCCTGGGCTCACGGCATGCTCGGCGCCTGGCATCTCGAGGTCGCCCGCCGTGGCGGTTCGCGCGGCATGAGGGCGCTGGGGGCGTCGGTCGAAGCGGGGCTGGACGCCTATAACCAGGCCATCGCGCTCGACCCCGCCGATCCGGCCCTGCGCTATTTCCTGGCCCTCGGCCTGATCGCCCTGGACGCCGGCGATGCGGGCCGCGACGCCTGGTTCGCGCTGGGGCGCGACCAGCTGGAGGCTGCCCTGACGCTGGACCCCCGTGACGCCCTGGAGGCGGCCATTCTCGACGAAGCCCGCGCGCTGCGCGACCGTCTCGATGACAGGCGCGCGGCCGCACGCTGGGCCGACCGGCGCATGCGGCGTTGAGACCGGCCTTTTTACTGGCTGACCCAGACGATGCGGGCCAGCCAGGCGATGTCGACAAGCGCAACCTGCCGGGCCGGCGCGTCCGGCATCAGCGGTTTCAGCTCCACCTCCTGGACATTGCTCTCGCCGAGCTCGAAGGCCTTCAGCTGCCCGTCGCGGAATTTCACCACGATCCGGTCGCCGCGGCGCGGCCGGTCCTCTCGGTCGACGATCAACCGGTCGCCGGGCCGATAGACCGGCGCCATGCTCTCGTCCTCGACGGTAAGCGCGAACGCCTCCTCGGAGGAAAAGGCGGGAAAGGCCATTTGCGACCAGCCCTCGCCATGCGGCATGCCGGTCGCGTCGAAGGCGTCGCTCTGCGGCCCGTCCGCCAGGCCGCGCAGGCGCAGGCCCGGCCCGCCCGATTTGCCGGCGACCAGCTGCGCGAACTCGTTGAAGCTCATATTCGCCGCGGCCAGCGCCTTGGCCAGGCTCTCCGTAGACGGCCAGCGCGGTTTTTCGCCGTCGCGGGAAAAGCGCTTGGACGGGTTGAAAGTCGTCGCATCCAGCCCCGCCCGCCGGGCCAGCCCCGAGGGCGAGGTCTGCGCCAGCGCCGCCAGCCGGTCGATCCCGCGCCATATCTGCTCGTGCGTGAACATGGGTTGCAGCCTAGAACAATGCGCCGGGATAGGAAAATGGTCTCCGACCCCCACCCCCGCCGCCTCGCAAACTTGCCTCCGTCCGCGAGCGGGGCTAACCCCGGCTCATGAGCCAGAGCAAAGCATTCCGACTCGCCACGCCCGAACGCTGGGCCGAAGTGATGGCCGAGGGGCGTTTCACCGGGGATCCGCACGATGTGGCGGACGGTTTCATCCATCTCTCCGCGGCCGACCAGGTCGAGGGCACGCTGGTCAAGCATTACAATGATCATGAGCGTCTTCTCCTGGTCGAGATCGATCTCGAGGCGCTGGGCGACAGTGTGAAGTGGGAGGTTTCGCGTGGCGGCGCCGAATTCCCGCATGTCTATGGCGATATTCCCGTGAGCGCCGTGCGCGGCATGCGTCATGTCCGGCGCAATGAGGAGGGCGACTGGGTGCTGCCGTCCGATCTGGAGCGCGACTGATGATCCACGATCTTGCAACCAGGGCCCTGCGGGGTTTCGACCCGGAACGCGCGCACCGCCTGGGCATTATCGGGCTGAAGCTCGGCCTCGGGCCGCGCCAGATGAGCCCCGATGCGCCGGTGCTGGCGACTTCTCTTGCGGGGCTCGCGCTGAGCAATCCCGTCGGGCTCGCCGCCGGCTTCGACAAGAATGCCGAAGCGCCGGACGCGCTTCTTGCCGCCGGCTTCGGTTTCGTCGAGTGCGGGGCGGTGACGCCGCGCGCCCAGGACGGCAAGCCGAAGCCGCGCATCTTCCGGCTCGACGAGGACCGCGCGGTGATCAACCGCATGGGTTTTCCGAATGAGGGGCTCGATCTTTTCCGCGAGCGTCTCGCGCGGCGTGCGGGCAAGCCGGGCGTGGTCGGCGTCAATCTGGGCGCCAATCTCGACAGCGAGGACCGGGTCGCGGACTATGTCGCCTGCCTTGAGGCGCTGAAGGGGCTGGCGAGCTTCTTTACCGTCAATGTCTCCTCGCCGAATACGCCCGGCCTGCGCGCCATGCAGGGCACGAAGGCGCTCGACGAACTGCTCGGCGCCGTTGCCGGGGTGCGCGATGCCGCGCCGGTCTTCCTCAAGATCGCGCCGGACATTGCGGACGAGGAGGCCAGCGACATGCTGGCGTCCGTGCGCCGGCACGGCATTGACGGGATGATCATCTCGAACACCTCGATCACCCGTCCGGAAAGTCTGAAGTCCGAACATATGGGCGAGGCGGGCGGTCTGTCCGGCCCGCCGGTCTTCGAGCGCTCGACCGAGCTGGTCCGCGTTTTCCGCAAGGCGGCGGGGCCGGACCTGGCCATTGTCGGCGTGGGCGGCGTGTCCGATGCGGACACCGCCTATGCCAAGATCCGGGCCGGGGCAAATGCCGTCCAGCTCTATACCGCGCTTGTCTATGAAGGGCCGGGCCTGGTCGGACGGATCAAGTCGGGTCTGGCCGAGCGGCTTCAGGCGGACGGGTTCGCATCCGTCTCCGAGGCGGTCGGCATCGACTGAAGACGCTTTTCGAGCACGGGCCAAGCCGAGGCCAGCGCGCCCGCGCGGGCCAGATAGTAGATGATGAAGGCGGCCCACACCCCGTCATTGCCGAAGCCGGGCGCCAGCATGAAATCCGCGGCGAGATAGACCAGCAATGAGGCAATGCCTGCATTGCGCATGATGCGGCCGCTGGTGGCGCCGATGAAGACGCCGTCCATCAGCCAGGCGCCCGCGCCGAGGAAGGGCACGGCGGCGCACCAGGGCAGATAGGCCATGGCCGCCTCGCGTGCGGCCTCGTCGGCGATCAGCGCGTCCAGCGCGTCCGGACCCAGCGTCACCGTCAGTACGGCAAAGACCGCACCGGCCGCGAACATCGGCTCGCCGGTCAGCCGTACGGCCCGGCGCAGGGCCTGGCGCGAGCCGCGTCCGATCGCGCGGCCGACCTCGGTCTCGGCGATGAAGGCGAAGGCATCCAGCACGAAGGCCCAGAGCGTGATGACCTGCAGCAGGACGTGATTGCCGGCGAGGGCCGCCGTGCCCTGGCGGGCGCCGGCATTGGCGAACCAGGTAAAGCCGATCACCATCGACCAGGTGCGGATCATCAGATTGACGTTCACATGGAAGAGTTCGCGCACCGGGCCGGCGGCCATGAGCTCGGCCCTGTTCAGGGCGCCTTCGGCCCAGCCGCCCTGCCGGGCGATTGTCTGGAGCAGGAAGCCGATACCGACCGCGAAGGCGGTCCAGTCGGCGATCGATGTGGCGGCGCCGACGCCGCCCGGTCCCATGTCCAGCATCAGCACGAAGACGAGGTCGAGCACGATATTGACGGCGCTGAAAACCACATAGACCGCCATGGTCGCGCCATTGCGGCCGAGCCCGATCAGCCAGCCGGTGAGGGCAAAGGTCGCCAGCGCGCCCGGCGTGCCCCAGGTGCGGGCGAGCAGATAGATCTCGCCCTTGTCCTCGGTTGCGGCCTCGCCTTGCAGGATGGCGAAGCCGCCTGCCGCGATGAGGTCGCGTGCCAGCCAGACGAGAACGCCGATCACGCCGGCGATGACGAGGGCTCGCAGGATGATGCGCTGGCCCTCCGCCAGTGCGCCGGCGCCGTCCGCCTGCGCGGTCAGGCCGGTCGTGCCCATGCGCAGGAAGTAGAAGCTCCAGTAGAAGACGGAGAAGATCGCGCCGCCAAGGGCAACGCCGCCCAGATCGGCGGTATCGCCGGACAGGCCGAGCACGAATGTGTCGGTGACGGCGGCGAGCGGCGTGGCGGCATTGGCGAAGACCAGCGGCCAGGCACGCTTGAGAACGTCAATTCGGGTGAGGGGCGCGACGGACATGTGTCGCACCTAGCCCGTGCCGGGCGGCAGGGCAAGCAGACCGGCCCGGCCGTTGCCGCGGGGAGGAGCGGGCGACTGCCGGACCGGCCTGAACGGATCAGTCGACCTGGTTCGGGCCGGCGATCGTTGTGCTCGCGATGCGAGACTGGAGGTCCTCCATCGCGGTTTCGGTCGTTTCCGCGATGCAGGCGCGCAGGGAATAGGGGCGCAGCAGATCGCCGAGCAGGCGGTCGCGGCAGGCTTCTTCCGCGGCGGCCTCGATGCGGGCTTCGATCTCGCGGACGCGGGCCGGATTGCGCAGGTCCTCGGCGGCGAAACGGACTTCGACCTGATAGTCGTCCGGCGCGGCGAGAACGGTCGGGGCAACGGCGATCGCGAACAGGGTCGCGGCAAGGCTCGTTTTCAGCATGGCTCAATCTCCTCGGCTGAATGATCATGCGATACGATTATGCATGACCTGATAGCTCAATAGTTATTGGAGAAATGTCCCGGTGAAAGAGGGTGGTCTGCGTGTTTGATGCAGCGCAACAATTCAAAAACGAATAGCGCTGATTTCTCAGGGGTTTCGCCCCGAAACCGGTCAGGGCCAAGATTTTCGTATGGGTGCGATCAGCGCTCGCAGGCGCCGTTGCCGCAGGTCCGGCGCGGTCGATAAGGGGCGAGCCAGCGATAGATCCGGTCGAGTGGAATGCGGACCGGGGCGGGCCGGGTCAGGGCAGCCAGTATCCGCCAGCGCGGCAGGCGCTCCCAGATGGCGATGAAGGCGGCCCAGCCGGTTTCGATGCGTCCGTCCGGAAGGCGCACATGCAGGGAAGCGAGGGCGGCCTCCCGGTCGATATCGGCGGGCAGGTCGCCATTGCAGTCCTGCAGCCGGATGATGTCCTCCCCATGGCGCGCATAATGCGCCATCTCCGCCCGGCATATGGGGCAGAGCGCATCATAATAGGCGATCACGGGGCCGATGCCTGTCATGCCACTCAATCTAGGGCAGCCACGCACCAGGCAAAGGTGGCAGGCTGACGCAGCCGGCAAGCCGGACGGGCCGCCGGCTGCGGCCCGCTCAGCCGGCCCGGAGGGTCAGGTCGATCCGGTCCGTTCCGGCCTCGGCGAATTGCCGGTCGATCTGCAGCATGGCGCGGTCATAGGCGTCGTCGCGGCATTCCCGGATCTCGGCCCAGACCTGAACGCCCCGCACGCCGTGAGCGCTGCATACGCGCTGGGCGGCCCGGCGGATATTGCGTTTGAGATCGTTATAGCGTTCGCGGCCTTCAAGATCGGAGGCGTAGACGCGGATGACCTCAATCTGGTGGTTATCGTCGGCAAAGGCGGCGGCACCGGTGGACAGGGCAGCCAGGCAGGCGAACAGACCGGCCGGCAGCGTGCGGAGACATGTGCGCTTGAACATGAGGGGGAGGCTCCTTTTCTGGGCGGGAGCGACCTGCCTCGCACAGGCCGTCATCCCGTCCGGGAGCCTGCCCGTCCCCGGATGGCGCTATCGTGTCGCCGACCCTAAAGTTTCGTCAGCCTGGTTTCATGAAACTATAAGGTGCCGGCAATCAGCGCGTGTCCGCCCGGCCTTCAGGCGTGATCAGGAAATGTCCGTGAAGCGTCGCGACCGGGGCGCCCTTGCGGCCCTGCCAGCCTTCCACGCGCACATTGGCGACGCGGCTGCCGCTGCGGGCGACGATGGCCCGGGCATAAACGTCCGCATCCCGTGCCGGCCGGAGATAGTCGACGGAGATGTCGATCGGTCTGGGCAATCGCGCGAGCGGCTGTGCCACCAGCAGCGAGGCGGAGGCGACGATTTCGAGAAAAGCCCCGACCGCGCCGCCATGCAGCGCCGGGATGAGCGGATTGCCGACCAGATTGTCCGCAAAGGGCAGGACGCCGGTCAGCTCGTCGCCATGCTGTTCCAGCCGGACGCCGAATTTGGCGACATAGGGCGCACCCAGAAGGGTCTCGAGCAGGGCCTGGCTCATTCCGTCCCCCCCTTCATCTCGCGCATGGCACGTTCGTGGGCGGCCTTGGACGCCTTGGAGACCATGAAGGCGGCCTGGGCCACGGCGACGGGATCCTCGGCATCGCCGTCATGGGCCGTCGCGCGGACGATCGCGACCAGGCCGTGGGATTTCAGGCTGTGGGCCTCGGCCGTCACAGTCATGCCCGGCCGGGCCGGCCGCATATAGTCGATACGCAGATCGAGCGTGGCGGGCGTGTCCACCGCGCCGAGTCCGGCAAAGGCGGCGATACCGCAGGCATGATCCAGCAGGGCCGTGATCACGCCGCCATGCAGCGTGCCGGTTTCCGGGTCGCCGACCAGCTCTTGCGAATACGGCGCACTCATCGCGCAATGGCCGCGCGCCAGCGTGTCGATCCGGAAGCCGAGCTCGACCGCGTGCGGGCAGCCGTCCACGATCAGCGGTGCAAGGGTTTCGAGGCGGGTCTGGAAGTCGTCGGTTTCGGTCATGGGTCCGCAGAATGTCAGCTTCGCCCCGCTTAGAACAGCGCGCGAGGCCGGGCCAGCGAATTCAGCCGTGCCCCATTCGCCGCGACACGACCTGTTCGAGCCCCGAGACGACGGGTTCGCGCAGCGGGTCGCCTGCATCGGCCATCTGCATCAGCTGGGCCAGCGTGGCGCGATGCATCTCGGCGATTTCCGCCTCGCTTTCGGTATAGTCCTGCGCCGTGCTCATGAAGCGTTTCAGCGAGCGGCCGACGCGGATGGCGAGCGGGTCGCCGGTGAGTTCCGTCTCGCTGGCCATGGCCAGTGCTGCCGCGCGGGCTGCGCGGATCGGCGTGGTCAGTCCGGCCTCGACATCGGCCATGCGCTTGAGGCTCGGCCCGTGCTTGCGCCGCGGTCGCCGGCGCCGGTCCGGGCCCGAGAAACGCGCCGCCTCGATAAAGCCGCGCGGCTGTTCCGTGACCGAGCGGATGCGGTCGTTCAGGCTCGCCGGCGAAACCGGCGTGATGAGGAATTCCGTGACGCCCGTATCGCGCGCGGTCTCGATCTCGCGCCGGGCGCGCGGTTGCGAGACCATGATAATCGGCGTGGCGCGCACATCGGCATCCATGGCCCGGATCTGCCGGATCAGTCTGAGCCGGTCCTCTTCGGGCGGATGATGTTCGAACCAGTCGATCAGCAGGAAGGGCGGGGCCTCGCTGTTCAGCGCCTCGAGGGTTTGTTCCGCACACCGCTCCACCATGACGTGCTCGATCCCGTTCTCGCGCAGAAGCCCGGTCAGCAGGGTACGCATGAAGCCGTTCGACTGCAGCAGGACCGGCATGCGGCTCGGCGGCATCTGGGGCTGGGCAGCGTATCGGAGGGCGGGTGTGTGCGAGCTCATTATCTCCGCTTAGCGTGGCGGTCTTGCCATCACGCAAACGAGCATGGTTAAGCGGGCAATAATGTCAGCGGGATCAGCGGTTTTCTAATCGCGGCGCAGGGCGCGAAGGAATCGGAAGACGATCCAGATCGGAATGACCAGGACGGCGCCGAGGAAGAAATAGTCGAACGCCCAGCTCGCGGTCTCGGTCAGGAAATCGATGAACCGGCCCCAGGACTCGGCGATCGTGCCGAAGAAATCGACCCAGAGGCGCCGCGGATTCACATGGAAGGCCGCCAGGACGAGGCCCGCAATGATGCACAGGAAGACGAGGCGGAGGATATCCGTCGCATTCACCTGGAAAAGGCGCTTCGCGAAGGACTTCCGGTTCTGTTCTGCGGGCTCTGTCATGAGGTCACTCTAGCATGAAATGGGGCGCAATCGGGGCCGCCCGCGAACGGGCGCCCCGGCCGGCCGGATCAGCCCTTGCGGGTAATGTTCACCTGGTGCGGGTAGGGAATGGAAATTCCGTTGCTGTCGAAGGCGGTCTTCACATTCTTCATCGCATCGAAATGGACGCCCCAATAGTCCCCGCTCGCACACCAGGCGCGGGCGACGATGTCCACGGAGGAGGCGCCGTGGGCGGTGACGGCGGTGAACACGGCCGGGTCGTCATGGACGCGCGCGTCGGCCTTCAGCGTCGTCTGGATGATGTCCATCGCCTTGTCGATATCGTCGCCGTAATCGATCGAGAAGGTGAGATCGACGCGGCGCGTTTCATTGGCGCTGTAATTGGTGATCACATCGCCCCAGGCGCTGCCATTGGGAATGATCACCTTCTTGTTGTCGCCCGTTGCGAGCACGGTGGTGAAGAGCGTGATGTCCTTCACGGCACCGGACACGCTGGCCACCTCGACCCAGTCGCCCAGCTGGTAGGGGCGGAAAAGGATGATCATTACGCCGGCGGCGAGGTTCGAGAGCGTACCCTGGAGGGCGAGGCCGATGGCCAGAGTCGCGGCGCCGAGGGCGGCGACAAGGCTGGTCGTTTCCACCCCGAAGCGCGTCAGCACGGCGATGATCACCACGGCCATCACGCCGTAATAGGCGATGGATGCGAAGAAAGCGCCGAGCGTGTCGTCCATGCGCTCGCTCTTCTGGGCCGCTGAGCGGATTGAGCGCTTGATGATGCCGGCGACGATAAAGCCGACCACCAGAATGACGATGGCGAGGAGCAGACTGCCAGCGGCAGCCATAACCTGTTCGGTGATCACGGCGATCGTCTCGGGGTTGAGATAGGTCTCGGGATTCATGGCAGCGCCCCCTGTTTATCCGGTCCTTTCATGCTCCTAGCACCGTTGCACCGGCAATGGAATTGGCATGCGGGAACAATTTGTGCGGGACGTGGCCGGGCTCAGGTGGCGGCGACAACGGCCGCTGAGGAGGCTGCAACGGCCGCGACCATGGCCGCCTGCGCGGCCAGGATGGCGGCCAGCTCGTTGGCGGCCGAAATGGGCTGGGTCCGGCCGCACTCTGCCTGGGCGAGACGCATGGCGAGGCGCGCCGCGATCTGGCCGGAAGGGCGTGGCTTGAGTGCGCGAACGGTTTCGAAACCGCGGACCAGCGCGTCGGCGATTTCCTGGCCGTGTCCCTGGGCTGCGAGGATGGCCAGCCCGGTCTTGCCGAGTCCGTGGCGCAGGCTCGACCGGCCGCGCACGGCGGTATTGAGAACCGTCCAGGCGGCCGCAAGCTCGCCGGCGTCGAAGTCGAGCAGGCAGATTTCCCGGGCGGCCGCATCGGCATGATGCTTCGGTACGCCCGCAGCGCGCAGGGCCGTGCGGGCCCGTTCCATGTGCGCCAGCGCATCCTCCGGCGTTTCGCCGAGTGCGGTGAGTATGCCGGCGAGGACTTCCTCGCGGCCGGCGTCGCGACGCCACCAGGGCGCGGCGATGGCTTCGAGCATGTCGTAATAGGCGTCGGCGTGGTGAGGCTGTCCGCCGCTCGCCGCGAGCGCGAGGGCGGCGCAGGATCCGCCATGGCTGAGGGCCCGGCCGCCGCGCAGTTTGCGGCGTTCCGCGAGTGCGTCGCGAATGGCGAAGAAATGGGCGGCCGTCCGGTCCGAGGCGGTCAGCGCGGCTGCGAAGACGAAACGCATCGCCTTGCCGGGCGTGCCCCACATGCCCAGACCCTCATTGAGATCCTCACGAACGCGCGCGGCGGATTCGACAAGGCGGTCGGGGCTCTGGTCGCTGGACAGGCAGGCCAGCGCCGAGAAGCGGGCAAAGAGTGCCTCGCCCCGCTTGGCGCTATCGAGAAAGGCACTATCGAGCGCCTCGAACCGTTCCGTAACGGTTGTGTCCATGACCCTGTTCCCCTCGCTGTCGGCAATAAGTCCGGCAAGCATGGCAAAATCAGGGCGAAATGGCAGAGGGAAGCAGGGCCTGTTTGTCCCCCGCTATCGCCGCGCCCGGAAACAGGCGCTAGGTATGAAGCATGCCGGACACTCAAGCCCCGACATTCCTGCCGCAGCGCTTCGCCGACTGGTTCGCCGGTCGCGGCTGGCAGGTGCGCCCGCATCAGCTTGAAATGATCGAGGCGGCGCAGGCGGGCGAGGATGCGCTCCTGGTCGCGCCGACCGGGGGCGGCAAGACGCTCGGCGGTTTTCTGCCCAGCCTGATCGAGCTGTCCGATGCCGTGGAGGCTGCCGGCGGCAGGCCGCGGCCATACCGTCTTCACACCCTATACATCTCCCCGCTCAAGGCCCTCTCCGTCGATGTCGCGCGCAATCTGATGACGCCGATCGAGGAGATGGGGCTGGATGTGCGGGTGGAGACGCGGACGGGCGACACCTCCGCGGGCAAGCGCCAGCGTCAGCGCGCGCATCCGCCGGACATTCTCCTGACCACGCCGGAACAGGTCGCGCTCTTTTGCGCCACGCGCAATGCGGAGGCCTTCTTTCGTGATCTCAGGCGGATCGTGATCGACGAGGCCCACGCCATTGCGCCGCAGAAGCGAGGCGACCTCCTGAGCCTCGACCTTGCCACGATCGCCCAATGGGCGCCGGAGGCGACGCGCGCCGGTCTTTCCGCAACCGTCGCCGACGAGGGCGGGCTGGCCCGCTGGATGACGCCGCAGACGGACGGTGGCAGCCGGTTTGCCCGCATCGTGCGCGGGAGCGCGGGAGCGCGTCCGCAGGTTGACATTCTGGAAGCCGAAGACCGCATTCCCTGGGCCGGCCATTCCGGGCGTCATGCCATGAAGGATGTCTATGCGCGTATCCGGGAGGCGAAGATGTCCCTGGTCTTCGTCAATACGCGCTCCCAGGCCGAGATGACCTTTCAGGAGCTCTGGGCGCTCAATGACGACAATCTTCCCATCGCCCTGCATCACGGCTCCCTGTCGCCGGAACAGCGCCGCAAGGTCGAGGCGGCCATGTCGGCGGGACGGCTGAAGGCGGTCGTCTGCACCTCGACGCTCGATCTCGGTATCGACTGGGGCGATGTCGATCTCGTCATCCAGATGGGGGCACCCAAGGGCTCCTCCCGCCTGATCCAGCGTCTCGGCCGGTCCAATCACCGGCTCGACCAGCCCTCGCGGGCCCTGCTCGCACCGACCAATCGCTTCGAACATCTCGAATGCGAGGCGGCGCGCGATGCGGTGGCGGCCAATGCACTCGACGGCGAACCGCTCAAGGCGGGCGCGCTGGACGTGCTGGCCCAGCATGTCATGGCGCGCGGCTGCGGCGAGCCCTTCGATGCGGACGGGCTCTACGAGGAGGTACGGGCGGCGGCCCCCTATGCGGAGCTCGACCGGCTCACCTTCGACCGCGTGCTCGATTTCACGGCGACCGGCGGCTATGCGCTGAACAATTACGACCGTTTCCGGCGCCTCATCCAGCGCCGCGAGGACAATCGCTGGACGGTCCGCACGCCGCAGATCGCCCAGCGTCACCGGATGAATGTCGGCACCATCGTCGAGGCCCCCATGCTGGACGTGGTCGTATCGTCACGCGGGCGGGGCGGGCACAGGCTCGGCCAGGTCGAGGAATGGTTCATCGAACAGCTCGTGCCGGGCGATACCTTCCTGTTTGCGGGGCAGGTCCTGCGCTTTCTCGGCATCGAGGAGATGACGGCGCGTGTCGCACGGGCAAGCGAGAGCGATCCGAAGATTCCGAGTTATCAGGGCGGCAAGTTTCCGCTCTCCACCTATCTCGCCCGGCGGGTCCGTGAACTCGTTCATGATCCTGAGAGCTGGCACCGTCTGCCCGGCCAGGTGCGCGAATGGCTGGAGCTGCAGAGGCTGAAGTCGCGCCTGCCCGCCGCCGACGGCCTGCTGGTCGAGACCTTCCCGCGCAATGCCCGCTATCAAATGGTCTGCTATCCTTTCGAGGGACGGCTGGCGCACCAGACGCTGGGCATGCTCCTGACGCGCCGGCTCGAGCGCCTGCGCATGCGGCCCATGGGCTTCGTGGCGAACGAGTACGCGCTCTCGGTCTGGGGATTGCGCGACATGTCCGGGCTCGATTTCGACGCGCTTTTCGACGAGGACATGATGGGTGACGATCTCGATGCCTGGCTCGCCGAAAGCCAGTTGATGAAGCGCACCTTCCGCAATTGCGCCGTGATCGCCGGTCTGATCGAGCGGCGCTTTCCGGGCCAGGAGAAAACCGGGCGCCAGGTCACCATGTCCACCGACCTCATCTATGACGTGCTGCGCGAGCACGAGCCCGACCACATCCTGCTCCAGGCCGCCTGGGCGGATGCGGGCACGGGCCTTCTGGACATTCACAGGCTGGGAAGGGCGCTGGCGCGGGTGAAGGGGCATATCGTGCACGAAGCGCTGGAGCGGATTTCGCCTCTGGCCGTGCCGGTCATGCTGGAGATCGGCAAGGAACCCGTCTATGGCGAAGGCCATGAAAGCATCCTCGCCGATGCCGAGGAGGATCTGATCGCGGAGGCGATGTCGTTTGACCGAGCGTGAGCGCGAACAGGCGGAATACCAGGCGGCCCGCATCAATGGCGAAGCGGTTCTGGCGGATCGTGCCGGCGCACTGGCCGTGCCGGACCAGTCCGCCCTGATCGTCTCGGACCTCCATTTCGAGAAGGGCTCCTCTTTCGCGCCGGGCGGACAGCTCCTGCCGCCCTACGACACCCGCACCACGCTGCGCCGGCTTGCGGCCGCGATCGACGCGCACAGACCGGAGACGGTGATCGCTTTGGGTGACAGTTTTCATGACCTGCGCGCCGGCGGCCGCATGGCGGGCGAGGACCGCGAGACGCTGGCCGGGCTGGTATCGCGGGTGGATCGCTGGGTCTGGATCGAGGGCAATCACGATCCCGCCCCGCCGCCCGATTTCGGCGGCGAGGTGTGCGAGACGCTGGAACTGGGGCGGCTCAACCTGCGTCACGAGCCGACCGATGGCTCCGCGCCGGGCGAGATCGCGGGCCATCTCCATCCCTGCGCCAAGGTGCGCAATCGCGGGCGGTCGGTGCGGGTGCGCTGTTTCGCGACCGACGGCACGCGTCTCGTCATGCCGGCCTTCGGCGCCTTCACGGGCGGGCTGAATGTCTGCGATCCGGCCTTTGCGACCGTGTTCGGCCGCGTCCCGGACGTCTTCGCCATGGGCCGTTCGCGCATCTATTCGGTTTCGGGGCGGCGCCTCGTCCCGGACGGCGCTCAGCGCCGGGCGGGCTAGGCCGGGTCAGCGGCGCTTGAAGACCAGATCGGCGAGATAGCCGGCCAGCATGGCGAGTGCGACGCAGAACAGGCCGTAGATCATCGGTGCGTTATGGGCGAACTCGAAGAGCAGGCGTTCAATGCCGGCTTTCTCCACGCGCAAGCTGGTCGTCTTGCTGGCGATCGGACGGCCGTCCCGCAACAGGTGAACCTCGGCCACATAATCGCCGACCGGGGTCAGAGGCGGCAGGCTCATCGTCGCCCGGAACAGTCCGCCATCGAGAATTTCGACGCCGCGATGCGCCTCGGCATAGACATTGTTCCGGTCGCCGGCCCGCGCGATAGCGTCGAGATAGGCTTGGCGCTCTTCGATCGGAATGCTCGTCTCGGTCTCCGCCAGGCGCGCCTCGAGCGCGGTGACGAGACCGATGCCGGCATCTTCCAGCTCTTCCGGCGTCGCGACATGCTCGAGCGGGAGCGAACTGGCCATGGCGTAATAGCTCGGCACGTCGTCGATCTCGAGCGGTGCGGAATTGACCCAGATGCCGAAGGTCCGCTCCTTCTCCATCACCCGCAGATCGCGTCCGGGCCCGCGCAGGACGACGATGATCTCGTCCTGGATGGTCAGTCCTCGCGTGGCGCCGTAGAGAATGAGTTCCTGACCGGCGAAATCCTCGCGAATCTCGACCGTCTCGTGCGTCAGTGCTGCGACGATGCTTGGCGCCTCGACCGGAACTGGCTGCAATTGCAGCGTGGCGGAGAGGATAGCCGCTTCCAGCATCAGTGCACCTCCCCGCCCTGGGGCAGGACCACAAAGGTATCGAGCGGCGGCGCGACGAGGTCCCAGGCAATCTTGGCGCAGACCAGGATGACCATGAGGGCGAGCAGGGCGCGCAAATCCTCGGCGCGGATGCGGCGGCCGACCCGGGCGCCGAACTGGGCACCGATAACGCCGCCCACGATCAGCAGGGCCGCGAGCAGGAAATCCACCGTGTGGTTCTGGGCGGCCTGAAGGAAGGTCGTGAGAGCGGTCACGAACAGGATCTGGAAGAGGGAGGTTCCGACCACGACATTGGTGGGCATGCGCAGCAGGTAGATCATGGCCGGAACCATGACGAATCCACCCCCGACGCCCATGATGGCAGCCAGGGCTCCCACCAGGAAACCGATTGCGATCGGCGGGATGACCGAGATGTAGAGCCCGGACCGCGGAAAGCGCATCTTGAAGGGCAGCTGGTCGATCCAGCCGCGCTTGCGCCGTCCGGCGCCCGAGCGGGTCTGCCCGTCGCTGCTGTATCGCCGCATGATTGCCCGCACGCTCTCGAAGAACATCAGCCCGCCGATAATGCCCAGGAAGCCGACATAGCTGAGCGAGATGATCAGCCCGTCCTGACCGAGGCTGCGCAAGATGCCGAGAATCTGAACGCCGAGAATGGAGCCGAAGGCGCCGCCGGCGAGGAGCAGCCCGCCCATCTTCACGTCCAGCGTCCTGCGTCGCCAGTGGGCGAGCGCGCCGGAGGCGGAAGAGGCGACGATCTGGTTGGCCTGGGTCGAGACCGCGACGGCAGGCGGGATGCCGATGAAGAAGAGGAGAGGGGTCAGGAGAAAGCCGCCGCCGACCCCGAACATGCCCGACAGGAAACCCACCCCGGCGCCGAGGCCGAGCAACAGGAAGATGTTGACGGAAATCTCTGCGATCGGGAGATAGATTTGCACCGCCGGACTAGCCCGTCGCCGCACGTTCCAGCCGTTCCAGCAGAACGGCGTCGACGCGTCCGGTACGAGGCAGTCCCCGGTCGGCCTCGAAGGCCATGATGGCTTCGCGCGTCCGGTCGCCCATGCGGCCGTCGAGCGGCCCGGTCGGATAGCCGAGTGCCGACAGGAAACCCTGGGCGCGCCGAACCATGAGCATGTCCGCGGTCGCGGTCCGGCCCCAGGGCAGGTCCTGATAGATACCGTTGGCCTCGCCGTCGATCGGGCGCGGCGTGAAGTCGGCGGCGGTCTGGCGTGCGGCCTGGAGCGCCTCCGGCTGGATCATTTCGGAAATCGTTTCGGCGCGGTCCGCAGCCGTCGGGTCGGAGCTGTCGGCGGCCGCGATCGAGAACCAGGCATAGGCGTCCGGCAGGCTCAGCGGAACGCCGTCCCCGGTCTCGTAGAGCAGGGCGAGATTGAACTGGGAATCCCGCAAGCCGAGCAAGGCCGCCTCCTGGAACCAGCGCGCCGCCGTGGTGACATCCTGCGCGACGCCGGTTCCATAATAGTACATCACACCGAGATTGTGCATGGCCCGGCGATGACCGGCATTCGCGGCGCGTTCCGTCCAGCGGCGGGCGCCTTCCAGATCGATGGCCACGCCTTCGCCCGTCTCGAGCAGTTTGGCGTAGCGATACTGGGCCGCCGGCACGCCCTGTTCGGCCGCTCGGCGCAGCAGGATGACGGCCGTCTGCATATCGCCGTCTTCCAGCGCGCGCAGGCCCAGCTGGTACCGGGCGACCGGATTGCCGTCCGCCGCCGCGCTCTCCAGCGTCATTCGACCCGCGGACGGGCCCGGAACTGTTTCGGCTTCCGCTGCGACAGGGGCCATGGCGTCCGCCGAGCCCGGTGCGGATACGGCCGCGTTCGTCAGCCCGGTCGTGGTGTCGCCCGCTGCCGGCGTGATCGCGCCGCTGGCATCGGCGACCATATTGGACGGCGGGACAGCCGTGTCTGCGGCGCGCGCACCGGCCGGTTCGGTCACGGCCGGATCATAGGCGGCCGCAGCCCCGTCGGTGTTGATTTCATTCCCGGCCAGCCCGGCTTCGACCTGGGCGACGAAATCGCGTTCGGTCGTGCGGTTGGCGACGGTGTCGCTGTCCCCGCGCATCGCTTCCCAGACGAGCAGACCGCCAGCGCCGGACAGCATGACCAGGGCCACCACGGGAAGGGCGTAGAGGACGGACCGGTTTATACCGTGCTCGCGTCGCGCCTGATCTTCATAGCTCGTACCCGCACGCGAGCGTTCGCGGGCAGCGGCGAGGAAGTCGGCGTCCGCCGTCGCACCGACACGTGGAGCGGGGCGCGGTTTCGGCTTTTCCTTCTTCGGAGCCGGAGCAGGCGCTTGCGCAGTATCCGCAGCCGGAGCCGCTTCCGCGACGGGCCGTTCTCGCCGCGCGGGTTCCGGCTCGGCCTCGGTGAAGGCGTCGGGTGCGTCGTCGCCGGCGAGGAAGGGGTCGTCCGTCTCTTCGTCGAAGCGGCTGATCGGCGTTTCGGCCTGCGGCGGCGGAGAGAGCGGCGTATCGAAATCGATCGGTTCGGCGGGCGGTGTCTCCGCTTCAGGCGCTGCCTCTTCGGCAATTGCCGAAGACTCTTCAGCGGTTTCGGCTGCGGTGCTGTCCGTTTCGGTCTCGTCGGCGGTGTCCGCCTCGTCAGACACAGGCGCCGTCGCACGCTGTTCGATCGCTTCCAGTCGGTCGGCGAGGGCGGACATGGCGCGCTGCACCGGGGAGAGGACCTGTTCGGTCTCGTCCCGGACATGCTCCATGCGCTCGTGCACGCCGGACAGGGCGTCCTCAATGCGCTGGGCCGTGCGTTCCTCGGACTGGCGCAGGCGGTCTTCCAGCTCGTCTTCGCGCGAGGCGCGCTGGTCGAGCCGGTCCATCATCTGCGTCATGCGATCGGTCGCCGCCTCGACGGCGCTCGATGCGCGGGCCTCGGACACTTCGATACGATCGGCGAGAGAACGGCCGAGACGGGTGACCTCGTCGCCCATCCGTTTCATGGCGTCCTTGTTCTCGCTGCGCACCTCGTCGAGCCGGCGTTCCAGCGCCTGCTCGGACCGGGCTTCGCGCAACGCGTCGGCCGAGCGGCGCTCGCTCTCGGTCAGGCGGCGGTCGATCGCACCGGCGAGTTTGGTGATTTCCTCGCCGAGCCGGGACATGCTGTCGCTCTGGCGGCGTTCGGCCTGGTCGATACGTCCGAGTGCCTCGGCCAGCGCCCGCTCCAGGCGTTCGACGCGCGGCTCTTCGGCGGCACCGCTGACGGCCTTGGCGACCTGGGCACGCGTGTCGGCGATGACGCGGGCAACGTCGTCGGACAGGCGATCGAAGCGGCGCTCCAGATCGACCGTGTCGGTGGAATTGCGGGTTTCGAGCTGACGCAGGCGGTCGTCAAGACGCGAGACGGTGGATTCCAGCGTGCGCGCCGCATCATTGGTGACACGCTCCGCACCCTCGACGCGGGACCGCAGCGTTTCGGTCGCGGTTTGCAGCGCGTTGAGGCTCTGTGCGGTCCGGTCCTCACGCTTCTTGTTGAGGTCGGTGAAGTCTTCGGCCCGTGATTCGAGGCGCTTGAGCCGGTCTTCGAGGCTTTCCGACAGGCGGCGGGTATCCTCGTCCGACGCGTGCAGGCGGGCAGCGGTGTCGTTCTCGTGTTCGTAGAGCCGGCGCGCGAGCTTCATGATGGTCGTCTCGAAGGCCTTGCGGTCTTCCGGCGACGATCCGCCAGCAGGGTTCGTCTCCAGGGTGCGAACGCGGTCGGTCAGCTCGTCCTGGTTCTTGCGCACGCGGTCGATCGCATCGCGCGCCGTCTTGAGCTCTTCCGACTGGTGGTCCGAAGACGTCACCACCTTGTCGGCGAGCTGGGTGATGGCCTTGTCGAGTTCCTGCAGGGTGTGGGTCGACATCTGCTCGGAGGATTCCACGCGCTCGGTCAGGCGATTGACCATGGCGCGGAGCAGGCGGTCCTCGTCCGGCTCGAGGGCCGGGCCGCTGCCGCCGAAGCCCGGAAAACCTTCCAGTGCGTCATCCCATTGCGGGTGTCCGGGATTGGTGGGGTCGGAGTCGTCGAGAATCACGCGGTTGAGCCACTCACCGAGCGTAACGCCTTCGCGTCGCGCAGCGGTCTTGGCTCGCGCCCTTGCGCGGGGATCGATCCCCTTAACGCTCCAAGGACCACTTGCGGACATTCGAATCGCTCGCTCGTTCCAACCAACCGACGGTATCGGGCAGTTAATATGGTGTAAACCGAAGGTGGAGACCCAATATCTAGTGTTTCCACACCGAATCTCAGGCCCTCACACGCAGGCGTGAAAACCTGAGTCAAAACAAGGCTCCGACTCGGTTAACGCGTCGTAAAATGTGTGGATAAACGCGCCGTTCGCGGTTGCAGGCGGTCTCCGGCGCGACTACCGCGCGCCGTCGGGCCCGAAGAAATCGGGCGCCAGCGCCTGGAGCCGCTCGTGCATGGAGTCGGCTTCCTGTGCGGCGCCGGTTGCGCCGGCATCCGGCAGGGCGCGTGCCAGATCGAAGAGAAGCCAGGCCGTTTCGACATCGCCGATCGACGCGGCGAAGCGCCCGGCGTGCCAGTAGGTCATGGGGGCGTGCGGGTCGGCCTCCGCGCTCGCGGCGAAGAGGGCGAGCGGATCGCGGTCCGACATGGCGTCCGGGTTGCCGGCCTGCAGCCCGGCGAGCGCCTGGGCGGCAAGGAGATTCGCGGCGGCGCCGGCATAGGCGTCGCGGTCGAGATGATCCGTCAGGGTGCGAAAGGCCGCGGCGCGATCGGTCTGCATCGCTCCGAGTGCGAGCATGAGGGCCTCGAATTCGTCATTGCCGAGGCCGGCCGCAACGACCCGGCTCAGGCGGGTGCAGCGTTCCTCCTCCGATTGCGGCATGCACGGTCCGTAATGGTGGATGGCTTGCTGCAGGGCGAGATAGCTGCCCGGCAGATCGCCGCGTCGCTGGGCGCCTTCGGAAGCGGCCACGAAGGACGTACGCGTCGGGGCAAGGCCGGCCTCGCCGGAGAGCGCCGACATGCCCGCGGCGAGAACGGTATTCAGCTCCGGCGATGCGGTTTCATAAGCGCTCGCCGGGGCTGGCGGTACGTCTTCCGGCCAGGGAAACAGACCGGTTGTCTCGGTCGCGTCCTGACGGGTCCAGCTCTCCACGCGGCCGTCCGGGCTGGACGGGCTGAAGACGATATAGCTGAAGCGGGCGGGAATGCCGTCGCCCGGAGCCAGCCGGTCGAGTGCGTCGGGATGGATGGGCGGGCCGTGTCTCAGCCAGGCCCGGAACAGGCTTGCGGGATTGCCGATGCCGACCTCGTCCGGCGTATAGCTGAAAATCGTACCGCCGAGCGGATCGCGGCGGAATTCATGCCGGTCGTCTTCGGTAATGAAGGTCTCGAGTTCCACGGCGCTGAGGCGGACGCCCATCGCAGCCTCGATCCAGAAGCGTTCGAAGACCGCCCCGCCGGGGCCGGAGACCTCGTCGAGTTCGCCGCCCCGGGTATAGAAGGCAAAGGTGTTCATCTGGCGGTGGACATGCGCCACGATCGGCCGGCTTCGCACGACCGGCCCGTCGAGCATGTCGACCCGGTCGAGAATGCGGTCGGTCCGGAAGTCATAGACGGTGCGCCCGTCGGCGGCTGGTTCGAAAGCATAGCCGTCGCCGATCACCACGGTGCGGATATCGCTATCGAGCGGCTCGCCGTCCAGGCTGGTGCGTTCGATGCGCCAGCGCGTGCTGAGAACCGTGTCCTCGATGTCGCCGCGTGCGGCCAGATAGGCGTCGCGGTCGAGATGCGGCCCGATCGCCGGTGCTTCGGCCTGAGTCTCGGCCTCGGGTTCGGAGGCGAGAATGGAAAAGCCTTCCGGAGTTTCGGACGGGTCCTGAGCCCCGGCCGGCGCCGCGGGCAGGGCGATGAGGCCGGTGAGGGCGATAAGGGCGAGGCGGGCGTTCTGCAGACGATCACAACACGACATGAGTGCGACTGTGCCGCGCCCGGCGCGCCGATGAAAGAGGGAAAGCCGGTTCCGGTGGAAAGACGGGTGGTGTGACATCTTTGACGTTGACGTTCGCGTAAATTCGTGAACACCATTCACCCCATGATCAAACCCGTCTCCCCCGACGCCGAATTCACCATCCGCGAACTGGCCCAGGAATTCGACGTGACCCCCCGGACGCTCCGGTTTTACGAGCAGAAGGGCATGATCAATCCCATGCGCCGTGGCGCCGCCCGCGTCTATTCGGCCGAGGATCGTGCGCGGATCGAGCTGATCCTGCGCGGCAAGCGCGTCGGATTCGCGCTCGACGAGATCAAGGAAATCCTCGACCTGCAGGCGATCGATCGCGGCGGCCGCGAACGGCTCGAGCCGGCGATCACGCGCTTCGAGCACCGCATCGAAGTGCTGCAGCAGCAGCGAGAGGACGTCGAACGCGCGATCGCGGAACTCCAGGCCGGCCTCGACTGGATGCGCGAGCGCCTGGAAGACCGCACACCGCCCGACGACGTGCGCCGCCGTGCACGCGCCTTCGAGGCTCTGGCCAATGCGCGTCTGGAAGACTGGAGCGGCCTGTCGCCGGGCTAGGCGGCACGTTCCGATCCGACCAGACCCGCCACACCGAACCCAATCCACTCCACTCATTCCGCTCCGGAGACCCCACCATGACCACCCCGTATCGCGCCCCGGTTCGTGACCAGCGTTTCGTCCTGCACGATGTGCTGAATATCACCCAGTATTCGAACCTGCCCGGCTTCGCCGATGCCGATGGCGACACGATCGACGCCATCCTCGAGGAAGGCGCGAAATTCTGCGAAGGCGTGCTGGCGCCGCTGAACAAGACCGGTGATGTCGAGGGCTGCAAGCGCGACGCGGACGGCAATGTGAAGACGCCGGCCGGTTTCAAGGACGCTTTCAAGCAGATGTCCGAAGGCGGATGGACGGCGCTGTCCTCCGATCCGGAATATGGCGGGCAGGGCCTGCCGCACGTGCTCAATCTCGCCTTCAACGAGATGGTTTCTTCCGCGAACATGGCCTTCGGCATGTATCCGGGCCTGACCCTCGGTGCGGCCGCGGCGCTGCACACCGGCGGATCGGACGAGCAGAAGGCGCTCTACCTGCCGAAGATGATCTCCTGCGAGTGGGGCGGCACGATGAACCTGACCGAGCCGCATTGCGGCACGGATCTGGGCCTGCTGCGCACCAAGGCGGTGCCGCAGGCGGACGGCTCCTACAAGATCACCGGCCAGAAGATCTGGATTTCCTCCGGCGAGCACGACATGGCGGACAATATCGTCCACCTCGTTCTCGCCCGCATCGAGGGCGCACCGGAAGGCGTGAAGGGCATCTCCCTCTTCGTCGTACCCAAGCACATCCCGGACGAGAACGGCAATCCGGGCGAGCGCAACTCGCTCAAGTGCGGCGGCCTGGAAGAGAAGATGGGCATTCACGGCAATGCCACCTGCGTCATGGACTATGACGAGGCGACCGGCTGGCTCGTGGGCGAGGAGAACAAGGGCCTCAAAATCATGTTTATCATGATGAACGAAGCCCGCCTCGGCGTCGGCCTGCAGGGCTATGCCCTCGCCGAAGCCGCCTATCAGCAATCGCTCGGCTTCGCGAAGGACCGCCTGCAGGGCCGCTCCCTGACCGGTCCGAAGAATTCAGACGGTCCGGCCGATCCGATCATCGTGCACCCGGACGTGCGCCGCATGCTGATGGACCAGAAGGCCTTCGCGGAAGGCGCGCGCTGTTTCGCGCTCTGGACCGCGCTGCAGGGCGATCTGGAAGAAAAAGCCGACGACCCGTCCGTGCGCGAGAAGTCGGGCGACTACATGGCGTTGCTGACGCCGATCGTGAAGGCGTATCTGACCGGCAAGGGCTATGACATGGTCTCGAACGGCCTGCAGGTGCATGGCGGTTCCGGCTTTACCGAGGAGTGGGGGGCGTCCCAGCTCCTGCGCGATGCCCGCATCACCCTCATTTACGAAGGCACGAACGGCATCCAGGCGCTCGACCTGGTCGGTCGCAAGCTGGCCATGAACGGCATGCGTCCGATCACCAGCTTCTTCGCCGAACTCGACGCCTTCGTCGCCGAGGGCGGCAATGACGAGACCCAGGCCTTCGTCGACGCCGTCGCCGACACCAAGGGCAAGCTCAAGCAGGCCACCGACTGGCTGATGAACAATGCGCTGGAGAATTTCGATCATGCCGGCGCGGCCAGCCACGACTATCTCCAGCTCTTCGGCCTGACCTGCCTGACCTATATGTGGGCCAGGATGGCCAAGGTCGCCTCGGCCAGGATCGCGTCGGGCGAAACCGATCCGATCTATGCCAACAAGCTGGCGACCGGCCGCTACTTCCTCGATCGCTGGGTCCCGGAAGCGGGCATGCATCTGGCCAAGGTCGAGGCCGGAGCCGACACCATGATGGCGCTCGACGCCGAGGCCTTCTAGGCCGAACCGATTTCAAGGCGGGACCGCCCCGGCAAGAGGGCGGCCCGCAATACCGGTCGATAATGCCCGGACAATCACACGATCCACGGGGAGGACGTACATGTTTCAGGATCCGCTCAACGTACCACGGCCCGCCTTTCTCGACCGCGAGGATGTGCGCATTTTCGAGGATGCCGTGCGCGGCTTCATGGCCAAGGAATGCGTGCCCAATGCCGAGCGCTGGGAGAAGGAAGGCGTGGTCGATCGCGACCTCTGGTACAAGGCGGGCGAAGCCGGCCTTCTGGTGCCGTCCTGCCCGGAGGAATACGGCGGTGCCGGCGGCGACTGGGGTCATGAATACGTCTTCCACACCGCGGGCGCCGAAGTCGGTGCGGGCGGCTGGGGCGTCGGTCTGCACAACTCCATCATCGCGCCCTATGTGATCGCCTACGGGTCGGAAGACCAGAAGAAGGCCATCCTGCCGAAAATGCTGACCGGCGAATATGTCGGCGCTATCGCCATGAGCGAGCCGGGCACGGGCTCGGACCTGCAGAGCGTCAAGACCACCGCGATCAAGGACGGCAACGGCTACCGGATCAACGGCTCGAAGACTTTCATCACCAATGGCGGCACGGCGAATTTCGTCATCGTGGTCGCCAAGACCGATCCGGAAAAGGGCTATGACGGCGTCTCGCTTTTCATGGTCGAGACCGACAAGGTCGAGGGCTTCCGCCGCGGCAAGCTGCTCGACAAGGTCGGCATGAAAGCCCAGGACACGGCCGAGCTTTTCTTCGAGGACGTCTGGGTTCCCGCCGATGCGCTGCTCGGCAATGAAGAGGGCCAGGGCTTCATCCAGCTGATGCAGCAATTGCCCCAGGAACGCCTGCAGATCGCCGTCCAGGGCGTCGGCGCCATGAAGCGCGCCCTGCACGAGACGGTGGCCTACACGAAGGAACGCGAGGCCTTCGGCCGTCCGATCCTGAAATTCCAGAACACCCAGTTCAAGCTCGCCGAGTGCAAGACCAAGGCGACCATGGCCGAGGTCTTCGTGCACCACTGCTCGGAACGCCTGATGAAGGGCGAACTCGATGCGGCGACCGCCTCCATGGCCAAATACTGGGTCTCCGAAGCCCAGAACGAGGTCATGGACGAATGCGTCCAGCTGCACGGCGGCTACGGCTTCATGAACGAATACCCGATCGCCCGCATGTGGCGCGACAGCCGCGTCCAGCGCATCTATGGCGGCACGAACGAGATCATGAAGCTGTTGATCGCGAGGACGTTGTAGGGATGAGCGAGGTCACCGACAGGTCAATCCCGTCCAGGTTTCTGGTGCCGTTGGTCTTTCTATTCGCGTTCGGAGCGATAGGGCTTGCGCATGGGGTGGGCACGTTGGTGGGAGCGGCCTTTCTTCCCGAGGGCTGGATTGAATTTGGCCCGCTGCTGTTCTCCGGCTTCATTTTGGGAGCTGGCGGGTATGTGCTTGGCAGTGGACGCTGGGCAATGCTGATGGTCGCGGCGATCCTTGTCGCAAACTGGCGACTCGCAGGCCAAGGCTTCGACGTAATCACCTGGTTGACCCAAAGCTCAGTGATGATTGTTCTCTTCGCTTCAGGTGTTTTGCTTGCCACAGCTTTCCCTAGATGGAGATCACTCTGATGCTGACCCTTCTCACCTCTACCCTCCTCCTCACCACCCAATGCATCGGCTATGGCGCGGACGGCACGATCGAGGAGCAGTTCGACCAGTGCCTGGCCGGCGAGTGGGGCGAGGAGGGCTGCACCTCGGGCCGGACCTATTCCAGCGCCGGTTACGTCAATGACGATGGCGAGACCTGCACCACGGACTATCTGATCCGCGATCCGCATACGGGCGGGTTCCGCGTCTTCTTCGTCTGCGGCGAGAGCGAGACGCGCGGCGGCGATGGCGGTGTCTGGATCGTCGAGGACGGCCAGCTGAAGATCGGCAGCGAAGTCTCCGGCTTCCCGACGGCAGCCTGGCGCTGCGAGGCGGAGGACTGATCGGGAATGTACACGCCGCCCCAATTCCGCATGGAAGACCCGGCCGAGATGCGATCGCTGATGCGGTCCTATGATTTCGCGCTGGTTCTGGTGCCGGGCGAGCCGGACCTGGCGGCGACGCATATTCCGCTGAAACTGTCGGACGAGCGCGAAGTCCTGATCGGGCATGTCGCGCAGGCCAATCCGATGGCCGAGGCGATCCGGGCGGGCAAGCAGGCGATCGCGGTCTTCACCGGCCCGCACGCCTATGTTTCGCCGACCTGGTATTCCGCGCCGCGCCTCAACGTGCCGACCTGGAATTATGTGGCGGTCCACGCTTTCGGGAAATTCCTGCCGCTCCAGGGCGAGGAAGCCGAACGGGCGCTGTCCTCGCAGATCGCCGATTTCGAGGAAGAGTGGCGCATCACCGATATCGAACCGAAGCGCCGGGCGCGGCTGGAATCGGCCATCCAGTGTTTCGAATTCGAGATTGAACGCCTCGAGGGCAAGGCGAAGATGTCCCAGAACAAGTCCCTCGAGGACCGCCTGCGCGTCGCCCACGCGCTCAACGAACGCGGCGAACACGCCGTCGCTTTTCACATGGTGGAGGACGAGGAGTGATGCTTTCGCCATGTTCCCCCTCCGACCGCTTCGCGGCCACCTCCCCCGTGGGGGGAGGACGAAATGCGTCGGTCTTCGTCTTCCCCCCGCGGGGGAAGTGGTTGAGCGTCAGCGAAACCGATGGGGGGCCTGCGCCGCGCGAGCCCCGATTGACGAAGGAACGGGCCCGGCGTCTACGCCGCACGATGACGAATGCGGAGGTTAAGCTCTGGGTGCATTTGAGAAAGCGCGATCTCTGCGGACATCGTTTTCGCCGCCAGCACCCTGTCGGTCCCTATATCGCCGACTTCGCCTGCTTTGCGGCAAAGCTGATCGTCGAGGTCGACGGAGCCACGCATGGCAGCGCCCAGGAGCGCCGTCACGATGCTGTGCGGACGGCCTATCTGGAAGCGCAGGGCTGGACCGTGATCCGGTTCTGGAATGTCGATGTCTACCAACATCTGTCCGGCGTACTCGATGCGATCGCCGAGGCAGCCGGAAATCTGATGCGGGAGCGGGCGAAGGCCGGCCCCCCTCCGTCCGCTGCGCGGACACCTCCCCCGCTGGGGGAGGACGAAAGAGTTGAGTCGATAAAGGAAGTCACCCGCCAAGGGAGAAGGATGAGAGATGACTGAAGCGTATATCTACGACGCCACGCGGACCCCGCGCGGCAAGAAGAAAAACGGTGCTCTCAACGAGATCACCGCTCTGCAGCTGGCGACCCAGCAGCTCGAGGCGATCCGCGATCGCAACGATCTCGACACGGCGCTGATCGATGACGTGATCATGGGCGTGGTCTCGCCGGTCGGCGAGCAGGGCGCCAATATCGCGCGCTCCGCCGTGATCAATGCGAACTATGCCGAGACCGCCGCCGGCTACCAGATCAACCGCTTCTGCGCCTCGGGCCTGGAAGCCGTGAATGTCGCGGCGGCCAAGGTGATGAGCGGCGAAGCCGATTTCGCCATCGGTGGCGGTGTGGAAGCCATGTCCCGCGTGCCGATGGGATCGGACGGCGGTGCCATGGGCGCCGACCCGGAGATTTCCTTCGACCATTATATCGTGCCGCAGGGCGTCTCCGCCGACCTGATCGCGACCAAGCACGGCTTCTCCCGCGACGATGTCGACGCCTATGCGGTGGAAAGCCAGAAGCGCGCCGCTCGCGCCTGGGCCGAGGGGCGCTTCTCCAAGTCCGTCGTGCCGGTCAAGGACCAGCTTGGCGTGACCATTCTCGACAAGGACGAGCACATGCGTCCCGATACCGACATGCAGGGCCTCGGTTCGCTGAAGTCGGCTTTCAAGGACCTTTCGGACTTTGTCGGCTTCGAGCAGGTCGCCATCCAGAAATACCCGGAAGTCGAGTATCTCAACTGGGTCCATACGGGCGGCAATTCCTCGGGCATCGTGGACGGCTCCGGCATGGTCCTGGTCGGGTCCAAGGAAGCCGGCGAGAAGGCTGGCCTGAAGCCGCGCGCCCGCATCCGCGCCATGGCCTCGATCGGCTCCGAACCGACCATCATGCTGACGGGGCCCGTTCCGGTGACCGCCAAGGCGCTCAAGAAGGCCGGTATGGATGTCGGCGACATCGATCTTTGGGAGCTCAACGAAGCCTTCGCGGCCGTCGTCCTGCGCCTGATGCAGGCCTATGACATTCCGCACGACAAGATGAACGTCAATGGCGGCGCCATCGCCATGGGCCACCCGCTGGGGGCCACGGGCGCGATGATCCTCGGCACGGTGCTGGACGAGCTGGAACGCTCGGACAAGGAAACCGCCCTCACCACGCTCTGCGTCGGCGGCGGCATGGGCACCGCGACGATTATCGAGCGGGTGTAAGCATGGTACGGTCCGCACTCCTTGCGTCGCTTTTGCTGACTTCAGCCTGCAATGCGCAGGATGAGGCGCGTTCCTTTGCCGATGTCTCCATGGAGACTGCGTGGTCAGAGGGATTGCCGGGGGGTGTGGACACGACTCAGCTGCATTCCGATTTCACGGCTGATGAGTTTCCCGGAATGGATTTCGATGGAAGCTGCAGCCGGGCCTTTCACGTTGTCGCGCGTGACGAGCCGCGGGCTTACTGGATCCGCTGCCAAGTGCTTCCTGGAATGGCCGAGTTCTATCTCTACGAGATGAGAACAGGCCAAGTGACCCAGGCCGTCACGACGACGTCAACGCTCTCTAACTGAGGGAACATCCCAATGAGCTTGAAAAACTTCACACTCGAAATCGACAGCGACGGCATTGCCCTGGTCACCTTCGACAGCCCGGGCAAGTCGATGAATGTCATTTCCGCCGAAGTCATGGACGACTTCGACGCGCTGACGTCAAAAATCATTTCCGACGACGCCATCAAGGGCGTGGTCATCACTTCGGGCAAGGCGGCCTTCTGCGCCGGTGCCGACCTCTCCGAACTGGGCGGGTCCTCGGCCGAGCTGGCCAAGCTGCCGGAAGAGGAGATGAAGTCGAAACTCTTCGAGCAGTGCTTCCGTCTCAACAAGACCTTCCGCGCCATGGAAACCTGCGGCAAGCCGATCGCGGCGGCCGTGAACGGTCTCGCGCTGGGCGGCGGGTTCGAGATCGCGCTGGCCTGTCACTACCGGGTGATGCCGTCGGACAATCCGTCCGCCAAGCTGGGCCTGCCGGAAGCCATGGTCGGCGTCCTGCCGGGCGGCGGCGGCACGCAGCGCCTGCCGCGCCTCGTCGGCGTGATGAACGCTGCGCCGATCCTGCTGCAGGGCCAGCAGCTCGATGCGGCCACGGCGCAGGCCCAGGGTATTGTCGATGCGGTCGTGCCGCAGGCCGATCTGGTGGCCAAGGCGAAGGAGATCGTCAAGGAAGACCCGAAAGGCTCGAAACAGCCCTGGGATGGCGACAAGTTCAAATTCCCGGGCGGCGGCCCCTACCATCCGGCGGGCGCGCAGATGTTCGGCGCAGCGAGCCCGATGCTGCGCAAGAATACCTACGGCAACTATCCGGCCCAGCGCTACATCCTGTCCTGCGTCTATGAAGGCGCCCAGGTCTCGATGGACCAGGCCATCCGTATCGAGAGCCGCTATTTCACCAAGCTGCTCCTGCGTCCGGAAAGCCGCAACATGATCCGCTCGATCTTCCTGTCCAAGCAGGACCTGGACAAGGGCGGACGCCGTCCGGCCAGCCAGGAAAAGGGCGAAGTGAAGAAGGTCGCCATCATCGGCGCCGGCTTCATGGGTGCCGGCATCGCCACGGTCTCGGCCAATGCCGGCATCGAGGTCGTCCTCATCGACGCCAACCAGGAAGGCGCCGAGAAGGGCAAGCAGCACGCGGTCGATCAATGGGCCAAGCGGGTCTCGCGCGGCAAGATGACGGAAGAGAAGGCGGCCAGGCTGGCCTCTCTCATCACGCCGACGACCGATTACTCCCTGATCAAGGATGTCGATCTCGTCGTCGAGGCCGTGTTCGAGAATTCCGAGCTCAAGGCCAAGATCACCAAGATGGCCGAGGACGTCATCGGCGATAAGGCCGTGTTCGGCTCGAACACCTCCTCCATTCCGATCAGCGATCTGGCCAAGGCGTCCAAGCGTCCGGACCAGTTCATCGGCATCCACTTCTTCTCGCCGGTCGAGAAAATGATGCTGGTCGAGATCATCATGGGCGACAAGACGGGCGATTACGCGCTTTCGCGGGCCATCGACTTCGTCACCAAGATCAAGAAGACGCCGATCGTCGTGTCCGACACGCGCGGCTTCTACGCCAATCGCTGCGTCATGCGCTTCGTCGGCGAAGGTCTGAAAATGCTGGCCGAAGGCGTGCAGCCGGCCCTGATCGAGAATGCCGCAAAGATGGCCGGCATGCCGGTCGGTCCGCTCTCGCTGCAGGACGAGGTCGCCCTCGATCTCGGCGTGAAGCTGATCAAGCAGACCCAGAACGATCTCGGCGACGATTACAAGCCGAACGGGACCGAGCCGATCCTGTTCAAGATGGTCGAGGACTACGACCGTTGCGGCCGCAAGAACGGCAGGGGCTTCTACGACTATCCGGCCGAGAAGGGCCAGCCCAAGCGTCTCTGGCCGGAACTCGAGCAGTTCGCACCGGACGGAAAGTATCTGGAAGAACAGCCGACGGCCGCCGAGATCGGCGACCGCATCCGCTACACCCAGGCTCTGGAAGCGGCGCGCTGCATGGAAGAGGGTATCGTCCAGGATCCGCGCGAGGCGGATGTCGGCTCGATCCTCGGCTGGGGCTTCGCGCCCTTCACCGGCGGCACGCTCTCCTTCATCGACACGATCGGTGCCAAGGCCTTCGTGACGCGGGCCGACGAACTCAAGGCCGCCTATGGCGAGCAGTTCGAGGTGCCGGCGCTGCTGCGCGAGATGGCCGAGAAGGGTGAAACCTTCTATGGACGCTTCGGCGCCAAGGAGGCGGTCGCAGCCGAATAGGCAAGCGACAGCCAGGATTTTCGGGAACCGGCGCAGGGCTTCTGCGCCGGTTTTCGTTTGCGCGATGCGGGCATTTCCGGCCTGTGGAAAGTTTTCCCCAGCTTCTCCACAGAAGTGCAAAACTTCTCCACCGACTTCGCGATCTTCTCCACCGAAACGCATTTTCCGTGCGTTGCTCACCCGGTTTCGTCCTGCTTAACTTTGATCGTCGACAGCGACCGAAGCGGACCTCACGGTCCGGGGATCGCCGGGAAGACGGCTCCGGAAGGGCCCGCTCGAAAGGGCAAGGTTCCGGAAGGAGCAGCCAAGGAAGACAGCTCGCAAGGGCTTGATTTTGAGGCAGGTATTTCGGGGAAATCTCCTTCGGGAGGCATGAGCCGGGGTGCTGGTCAGAACGGCGGGACTGATCCGACCGCAAGGACGGTGACCAGGTAGCGATCGATAGCGGCGCCGTTTCGGCGGTGCCGGCCTTCGTCCCAGGACGGAGGTAGGCGGAGAAGCCGGACCTTCGGGTCCGACTTCGAAGCTCCCGCCGAAAGGCCGGCCCTCGGGCCGGTCCGGAGGCAAAACCGGCAGCGAGGGTTCGCCCGATCTGCCGGGAAGCGGAAGGAATGGCCTTCGGGCCGAAACCTGAAGCAAGCGGATGGTGCGGGCGCTCTCACGGGCTACCGGATCCTGAAGCAACACGGCCGCCCGCCTCCTTGCCCTCACCGGCCAGGGACGGGCGGTTGGTGCTTTTGGGGACAGCTCCGCCGTTCGGAGCGCGCGTCTGAGATCCTCACGGAAATGTCAGATGAGTTGCGGTGCCCTGCCAGGCGCCGGCGGGCAGATTGCACCGCGCATCATCCGGATTTTCATCATGCATGTTTCTTCAGCCACGGATGCCCAGTATCGGGCCTGGCGGCTCGCGCGTCTGGCGCGAATGCTGCTGGGCAGGCTGCTGCCCGTCATCGTCCTCATGGCCACGAGTGTTCCGATTATTTTACAACTAACAGGGTAACATTCGAAAAACACACAGACTTTTTGTCTCGCTGTTGTGCTGCGCTAACAGGGTTAATCAAAAATGACGTGCGGCCAGGCAGAATTTGCCCATCTTCCCCGCAGTGACTCATTTGCGAATGACAGGACCCATGACCGCCTTGGCGAATATTCGATGGCCGGGATATCTGACGACTCTAGCGATCATGTGCTGGAGTGCGGCGCTGATCGTCACGATGGCGCTGGGCTGGTCGGCGTGGTCCGCTTACGACGCCACCATCAAGGACCCGGTCGCGCAGACACCGCAGCTGGCCCAGTCTTCGGATACGGCGCTGGGAAGCAGCGTTTCGCGACTTCTCGACTGACCTGCCGCGCATCACGCCCATTCATCGCAGGCCTGCCACTGGCCAGCCGAACACGGCTGGCGATACTCTCTGCATGAAATGAAGTCGGAGCGGAGGTAGACCGGTGACGCAGGCGACCCTTGAAGACGAAGACTATATCATCGGCGCCAATGAGGCCGAGATACGACGCCTCGGGCATCAGCATGCCATCTGGCGAGAATCGGCGCTGGCCGCCTGGCGTCGGGCCGGGCTGAAACCGGGCATGACGGTCATGGATGTCGGTGCGGGACCGGGCTATGCCGCCTTCGACCTCGCTCGCCTGGTCGGGCCGGAAGGCCGGGTCATCGCTATCGACCAGTCCTCGCTCTTTCTCGACGCATTGCGCAAGGGCGCGGACGATCGCAAGCTCGCCAATATCGAGTGCATCGAGTCCGATCTGGCCGACTATGACTGGCCGGAAGCGGCGTGCGACGCCATCTGGTCGCGCTGGTGTCTCTCCTTCGTGCCCAATGTCGAGGGGGCCCTCTCCGGGATCGACCGCTCGTTGAAGCCCGGCGGGCTCTTCGTCGCGCAGGAATATGTCGACTATCGCAGCTTCCGTATCGAGCCGGCCGAACCGGTCTTCGAGCGCTTCATCGAGGCCGTCAGCGCCAGCTGGCTGCATTTCGGCGGCGACCCGAATGTCGCCCGGCGCTTTCCCGCCCTGTTCAGCCAGTTCGGCTGGCAGACCCTCCACGCCGAACCCATTATCCGCATGGCCCAGCCGGGCGATCTGGTCTGGACCTGGCCCATGACCTGGCTTGAACAGGCGCCGGACCGTCTCGTGGATCTCGGCTTTCTCAATCCGGAAGATGCGGACAGTTTCCGCGTCTTTCTCCATGCCCGCCAGCAGGACCCGGCTTCCTCGCTGATGACGCCCATGGTGCTCGAGACCATCACGCGCAAGCCCGGCTGACCCGGGCCAGGCAGAAGGCAAGAGGGGAAATGCCATGACCTACACGCTGATCGGTGCGCCGGTCTCGCTCTATACCGGCAAGGTGCGCGGCTATCTGCGCTGGAAGAACGTGCCCTTTCGAGAGCGCCTGTCCACGCGCGAGGTCTACAAGCAGGACATCCTGCCCCGCGTCGGCTGGCCGGTCATTCCCGTCGTCATCCACGAAGACGGTTCCGAGCATGGGGTGACGCTGCAGGATACGACCGACATCATCGATTATGTCGAGCAGAACGAGCCTGGCCCGTCCGTCTATCCCGATACGCCCAGGCAGAGGCTGGCCGCCCTGATCCTCGAGCTGTTCGGCGACGAGTGGCTGGTTATCCCGGCGATGCATTATCGCTGGCGCTATAATCGCGACTTCGCCCAGGCCGAATTCGGCGCCAGCTCGCATCCGCACCTCCCGCCGGAGGAGCAGTTCGCCGCGGCGCAAAAAGCCGTCGATTTCTTCTCGGGAACCGTCGGCGGTCTGGGTGTGCACCCGGAGAGCGAGGCGGCGGTGGAGGATGCGTACGAGGCCTTTCTCGAGGTCTTCGATGCGCATCTGGCGGAGCATGACTTCCTGTTCGGTTCACGCCCCTCGATCGGCGATTACGGCCTGCTCGGCCCGCTCTATGCGCACCTGTTGAGAGACCCGGAATCCGGCAAGCTCATGCGCCGTATTGCGCCGCGTGTCGCGGACTGGGCGGAACGGTGCCACGCGCCGCAGCACGCCCTCTCCGGAGACTTCCTGCCGGACGACGAAATCCCGGACGGGGTCATGGCCATGCTGCGCATGTTTGCTGCGCAGCAATTACCGGTCCTCATCGACACGGCCCGCGTGCTGGGCGAGTGGGCGGACGCCAATCCGGAGATCGTTGCCGGGAATGGCGAAGTGCCGCGCCTGCTCGGCTTCCACAAGGCAGTGATCGGGCGGGGAGACGCGGCGGTCGAGGTCGATCGCGGGGTCTTCCCCTTCGCGCTCTGGATGCTGCAGCGGGTCACCGATTGTCTCGGCGCGCTAGCCGGCGAGGAGCGGGCGGCGGCTGAGGAAATGCTGCGCAGCATCGGGGGCTCGGCCCTGATCGATTTCAAGGCGCCGCTCCGCCTTGACCGGCGCCGGTTCAAGCTCGCCGTGGCGGGCTGAATCCGCCGGTCAGCCGAAGCGCCAGATGTCCATCGCCAGCGCCGCGCGGCTCCAGGAATGGTGCAGGCATTCGCCGGACGCACCTCCGCCGGCGGCCATGGCCACCAGAAGCGGCCGGAAATGCTCCGGCGTGGGGTGATTGCGCAGCGCCTCCGGCGCCGACGCCCAGTCCGCGAGCGCGGACACATCGCCGCGCTCGATCGCGGGCAGAAGATGGTCGCGGAAGGTCCTGGCAAAGGGGGCGGGCGGAGCGCTCTCGGGCGCGCGCAGCGAGTCGAGCAGGGAATGCGTGAGCGATCCGGAGGCGATGAGCTGGATGTCGTCCGCGGCCAGCCCGGACAGGGCTGCACCGAGCGCTATCGAGCCCGCATCCGAGCGGGGCAGGCTGATCTGTATGACGGGAATATCGGCCTCCGGCCGGATCAGCGCCATCGGGATCCAGGCGCCGTGATCGAGCCCACGCTCGACATCTGCCGTTGCGGGCAGGCCCGCCTCGCGCAGGCGCTCGATCAGGGCCCCGGCCAGCTCCGGCGAGCCGGGCGACGGGTAGCCGGCTTCATAGAGCTCAGGCGCGAACCCTCCGAAATCATGGATCGTCTTCGGCGCTGGCGCGGCCGCGACCCGGAGCGGATCGGCTTCCCAGTGAGCGGAAATAATGACGGCGGCACGGGTCTCCGGTGCGAGCTGCAGGGTGCGCAGGGCGTGATGCGAAGGCGATCCGTTGATCAGTACATCCGGGGCGCCGTGGGAGATGAAAAGCGGGGCAAGCGACATGATGCATTCCATTGTGTTCGTTACCCATATGACTTTTCCTCCCTAAGGGGATAAAGACGGTATTTGGCTTATTTCTCTTTCTTGCGAGGAAGCAATGGACCGGATCGACGCGTTGCGACTGTTCAGCTCGGTCGCGGAGCTGGGCTCCTTCACCAGGGCGGCCGAACGCGAGGCGATCACGCCCGGCGCGGCGTCCAAGCAGATCACCGCCCTTGAGACGCGTCTCCAGGCACGTCTCTTCGAGCGCACCACGCGTTCGGTCCGGCTGACCGATGCCGGCGCGGCCCTGCTCGATCGGGTCAAGCCCTGGCTGGACGAGTATGACGCGCTGGAGGCGGGCGTCGCCGATGCGCGGTCGGCGCCGGCCGGCCTGCTCCGCATCTCGGCGCCCGTCGATTTCGGCGCGCGCAAGCTGATACCGCTGATCGCCGATTTCATGAAGGCCTGGCCCGATGTCGAGGTTCGCATCAGCTTTGCCGACCGCATGGTCGATCTGGTCAATGAGGGCTATGATATCGGCGTGCGGATCGGGAACCTTCCGGACAGCGCCCTGATCGCCCGTCGGCTGGCTCCGGCCTGCGTGGCCGTCCTGGCATCGCCGGACTATATCGAGCGTCGCGGCAAACCCGTTCACCCGTCTGACCTGGCCGATCACGAGGTGATCATCGACCGCAACCGGCCGGCACCGCAATTGCTGCGCTACAGGCGCGATGAGGAAGAGGTAGAGGTCAGGATCAATGGCCGGCTCTCGCTCAATGGCGCCGTTGCGGCCGTCGGTGCGGCGACGGCCGGACTGGGGATCGTCTCCGTTCCGTGCTGGGCGGCGGAGGAGGCTATGGCCCGCGGGGAGCTGGTCCAGATTCTCACGGACTGGGAACCCGAGCACCGCCATCTATGGGCCGTCTTCCCCTCGAACCGCTACATGACCCATCGCGTCCGCGCCTTTGTCGATTTCCTCGCGGAGAATTTCGGCGAGCGCATCTGAGGCGCGACGGCGCGATTGCGGGAGGCGCACTTGCACGCAGTCTGTGTTAGGGTGCCCGCAGGATGGATATCCGGGGGGTGTCATGACACGCATACTTATTCTCGCCCTGTTCAGTGCGAGCCTTGCAGCCTGTGCGTCCACGAATGGCGGCGACGCCATGCCGGGACTTGCCAATAGCGCATTCGATTACGCGCCGGCGCGGTCCGAGCGGCACGCGGTTCAGGGCTTCGGCTACGAACTCGCCGGGGCGCAGAACTGGTCGGGCTCGCTGGTCTACGAGGCGAGCGGCGATATTCCCGCGGCGATCCTGAGCTACGACAATTCCAACGGCGAACGGACCGAGGCCGAACTGGCTATCGCGATGCCATATCTCGAGGACGGCGTGCGGCGCTTTCACGGTCTGACCGATACCGGCGAACCTGTCGATGTCGAGCTTCAGGTCGGCCGGTGCCAGGTCGTCGACCCGGACGATCCCCAGCTCTATTTCGTCGCCATGCGCGTCGGCGAAAGCGTTTATAGCGGATGCGGCAGCGAGGTTGCCGCGACCGATCGCTGGTCCAACTACCTGCTCGACTACCTGCCGGCCATCGATACCTGCCTTGCCGAATTCCGGGGCGAGGAGGCCTATGTATCCGTGGCTTACACCATGCCGGGCGGCGAGACGGCGATCCGGGTCGTCGATTCCGACGTGCGGACCTGGGAATGCGCGACCCGCGAACAGGGCACGGCCATCAATTCCATCCGTCCTCTCGATGCGGCCGATGCGGTCTTCGGAGAGGGTGATCCGATTTTCGTGCGCGGTATCATGCCGGCCTTCGGCGAAGGGTGTTATGTCTATGAAGCGGTTCGCGAGGCCGACGGCTCCCTGATCGGCGCCTTCGGCCATGATTCCTGCGACGTCGGCGGCGTTGCAGCACGCGAACCTGATGCAGGTGTGGGCTAGGCCTTAACCCTGTCTTTACGCGAACCGGATGAGGCGTGAAATATGCGTGCTTTCGTCCTCTCGACCACTCTGGCGGCGGCCATCACGGCGGGCTTCGCCGCTCCGGCTCTCGCCGAGCTGACGGACGTCCGCGCCGACCGGACCGGCACGACCGGCCGGGTCTGGCTCGCTTTCGACGAACAGCCGTCCAGCGTGTCCGCCATCGTCACCGAGCGCGGTGTCGAGCTGTCCATCGGCGGCGTCGATGTCCGGGATCGCCGGATAATTCCAGCTCATCGCGATCTGATCGCGTCCGTCGATCTCAACCGCGACGAAGCGGGCGCCCGTATTCACCTCGGCGCTGCCGGGGCCTGGGAGGGCGCCGAGGCTCAAATTCTGCAGGGCGGGGTCCTGGTGCGTGTGACGCTCGAGGGGGATAGCGCGCTGACCATGGCACCGATCGCGGATGTGGTCCGGGCCGAACCGGCGCCTGCTGATACCGAAGCCGCATCAACTGTCATGTCTGAAGCCGGCGACACTGCGGGAGCGGCCAGCGCCGCCGGGATGACGGACACCGAAACGTCGCACGACGCTGCCGCCGCGGCCTCAGACGTGCCCGTTGCCCAGCGTGACGAAGCGGAGATGGCCGAGCCTGACGCTGCCCCCATGCCTGAAGAGGCGGCTTCAGCCACGCCCGCAGCACTGGACCCGGCGACCGCCGAAGCGCTCGAAGCCGTACCCGAACCGTGCCGTCCGGCCGCGCGCGCCGTTCGTCAGAACCCCTGGGACGATGAGCTGCTTTTTGCCGAGGCGGCCTGCCTGACCGATGAAGAGGCGCTCGACCAGGCCGCGACTATCTATGAGCGCATGCTGGCCTTCGAGCCGGAGAATTTCCGCGCCACCATTGCCCTGGCCGATATCCGCGCCGAAATGGGCGATGCCGAAGCGGCGCGGGAGCTTTACAATCTGGCGGCGCAGTATGCGCTGAGCGATGCCGAGGCGTCGCGCGCCCGCTCTCGTCTGCGTGCGCTGCGCGGCAATTGACGCCGCCCCTCCGGCACGCCACATCTCGCGGTGAGCTTTGCCACCCACGTCCAGACAAGCACGGATAATTCCATGACACCTTCCCCCGACGCGGCAGGCCGCGTCCTGATCATTGCCGGTTCCGACAGTGGCGGCGGTGCGGGCATCCAGGCCGATATCAAGGCCGTCACGGCGATGGGCGGCTTCGCGGCGACCGCCGTGACCGCTATCACCGTTCAGAACACGCTCGGCGTCAGCGCCATCCACCCGGTTCCGCTCGATATCATCCAGGGGCAGATGGATGCCGTGCTCGGCGATATCGGTGCGGACATCATCAAGACCGGCATGCTGGGAACTGCCGAGATCGTCGAGGCCGTCGCCGATACGATCGAGGCGCTCGAGACCCCGGTTCCGCTGGTGCTCGACCCGGTCATGGTGGCGACGTCCGGCGACAGGCTGGTCGACGATGCGGCGGAGACGGCAATCCGCGAACGCCTCCTGCCACTGGCGACGCTGGTCACGCCCAATCTTCCCGAAGCCGAGCGCCTGACGGGCGGCGAGGTGAGCGATATGCAAGCCCAGCTCGCAGCCGCCGAAATGCTGGTCGAGATGGGCGCGCGTGCGGCCCTGGTGAAGGGCGGTCACGGCAAGGGATCGGCAGCGACGGACATTCTCGTCTCGTCGCGCGGCATGGAGATCATGGAACGCCCCCGCATCAAGACGAAGCACACGCACGGCACAGGCTGCACGCTGGCCTCCGCGATCGCCGGGCTGATGGCCCAGGGCGTTCCGCTGCCCGACGCTGTCCGGCAGGCGGGCGACTATCTGCACGAGGCGATCGCTCACGCGCCCGGTTTCGGCGAAGGCAATGGACCCGTCGATCACATGTGGATGATGCGGCGCGACTAGGCGGCGCTTTCGCCGGTCGTGTCCGCCGGCGTGCCGGGTTTCGGCCGCCGGCCGCGCGCCAGCCAGATGCCCGCCAGGATGATGGCCAGGGCCAGAAAGACGCGCCAGCCGAGCGTCTCGCCGATGATGAGGCCGGTGATCACGGCCGCGACCGGCGTGAGATAGTTCACATTGGCGAGGAAATTCGGACCGGCCGTGCGGGCGAGATGCATCAGCACGACGCTCGCGAAGGCGGTCGGCGCGAGGGCGAGCCAGATCACCGCCACCCAGGCGCTGGGGGCGACCGCCGGTGCCTGGGCGAAATCCCAGACGCCCAGCGGCACGGACAGCAGGGCCGCCATGATCAGCATGCCGGCGCCTGAGACGGAGGCGGGCGTTTCCGGGATCAGCCGGGCGAGAATGGCATTGATGCCGTAACAGGTCGCGGCTGCGACCACGCCCAGCTGGGCCCAGAGGTCCGACCCTCCGAGACCGGACAGGGCCGACGGCCCGAGCAGCACGATGACGCCGCTGAAGCCGATCACGAGCCCGATCAGCCGGCGCGCGGTCAGACGTTCACCGGGTACGAAGATATGCGCCATGCCGGCCGTCGCCAGCGGCATGGTGGCCACGAGAATCCCCGCCAGCGCGCTGTCGATATATTGCTGCCCCCACCCGATCAGGAAGAAGGGCAGCGTATTGCCGAACAGGCCCAGCGCTGCGAACCAGCGCCATCGGATATCCGTGAGGGCCGGCAGGCGGTAGCCGCGCGAGACGGCCCAGGCGGTGATGGCGGCCGCGGCCAGCGACAGTCGCACGAAGATGAGCGCGCCGGGCGGCAGCGTAATCACGCTGTGCTTGATGAAGGCGAAGGCCGAGCCCCACAGTACGGTCAGCACAAGCAGGGCGCCCCAGTCTCGCCAGGTCGGATGGTGGGGCGTGTGACTCAACAAAGCTCGGCTTTCAGACCGGCGACGAAAGCCGCAATATCGGTCTCGTCGTTGTAGAGGTGCGGCGTGACGCGCAGGCGGTCGCCGCGCTGCGAGACATGGATCTTGTGACGGGCCAGCCGCGCGACAAGGTCGGACGGTGCACCCGACGGCAGGGCAAGGCAGAGATAGTGGGGCGCCCGGTCGGGCGTCGCGTCGTGCAGGCCGAGCGGCGCGACGGCCTCCGCAATGCGCGCAGTGAGGGCGCCCAGCGTTTCCGACAACTCGTTCACGCCCCAGTCGAGGATCTGCGCGAGACAGGCATTGGCTGCGGGGATTTGCTGGAAGGCCGAGCGCTCGCCCATATCGAAACGGCGCGCGCCTGCGGCGTAGCTGTCGGCATAGTCGACCAGACGGGCGAAGTCCTCGGCCCGGTCGCGCACGATCCAGTTCTGTTCCAGCGGCTCGCCCGCATGATGGTGCGGCGCGACATAGTTGAAGCCGAGCGCATAGGGGCCGAGCATCCATTTATAGGCCGCCGCCACCGCGAAATCGGGCTGGATGGCTTTCATGTCGAAGGGCAGGGCGCCCAGCGACTGGGTCAGGTCGAGCACGAGGGCTGCCCCCTGGCGGCGGGCCGCATCGCTGATGGCGGCAAGGTCGAGCAGGCCGCCATCGGCCCAGTGCACCTGTGGGCAGGCGACGATCGAGGTCGCCGGTCCGATCGCGCCCAGCATGGCCTCGGTCCAGCTCTGATTGTCCGAGCGCCGCACCGTGCGGATGCGGGCGCCATGCGCTTCGGCCAGGTCGCGCCAGCTATAGATATTGGACGGAAACTGCGCGTCCAGGACGAGAATGTCCGTTCGCTTTTGCGGGGCCAGATTGCGCGCGGCCGTGGCGATCCCGTAGGAGGCGGCCGGCACAAGCGCGACATCGTCTGCCGTAGCGCCGAACAGGTGTGCCGCCTTGCTGCGCAGCGCTTCGGGCGCGTCGAAGAAATCCTGCTGGACGTCGTAGAGCCAGGGCTGAGTCTTGCCGGCATAGCTTTCAGCCCCGGCGCCGGCGGCGGCGCGCGGCATGGGACCCATATAGGCGGCATTGAGATAGACGCGATCGCGGGGAAGATCGAACAGGTCGCGTTGGGACGGGATCATGCAAAGCCTCTTGCCCCGCCCGGCCAAGACCGTCAACGTGCAGTGCAGCATAAGAATGGACCGCCGCCGACTCGCCTGGAGATTCCCCTTGGCCGATACAGAGACCGCCCCTGCCGAAACCCGCAATCCGAAACCCGTCCTGCGTCCGGCCGATCCGCGCTTTTCCTGCGGGCCGGTGAAGAAGTATCCGGGCTGGACCTGGGAGGCGCTGGCCGACGCGCCGCTTTCGCGCACGCACCGGGCGGGGGCTCCGGTGGCGCGGCTGAAAGAAGCGATCGACCGGACCCATGCCCTGCTCGAACTGCCCGAGGACTACAGGGTCGCGATCATCCCCGGCTCGGATACCGGCGCCATGGAAGCGGCGATGTGGTCGCTGCTCGGCGCGCGCGGCACCGATGTTTTCTCCTGGGATGTGTTCGGCAATCGCTGGACGCTGGATGCGCGCGACGAGCTCAAGCTGAAGGATCTGCGCGTCTTCCAGGCCGAGCCGGGCGTGCTGCCGCCGGTCGAGGAATATGACGGCAGCCGGGATGCCGTCTTCACGCTCAACGGGACTGCGGCAGGGGTCTGGATTCCGGGCTACGACTGGATCGATGCGGACCGCGAGGGCCTGACCATCTGCGACGCGACCTCCGCGGCCTTCGCCGTCGATATCGACTGGTCGAAGATCGATGTGCTGACCTTCTCCTGGCAAAAATGCATGGGCGGCGAGGCGCAGCACGGCATGCTGATCATGGGGCCGCGCGCCATCGAGCGTCTCAACACCTATCGTCCCGACTGGCCGATCCCGGGCATTCTCCAGCTCCATTCCGGCGACAAGGCCAATATGGGCATCTATGAGGGCTCCACGCTCAACACGCCCTCCCTGATGGCGACCGAGGATTATGTCGCGGCCCTGAAATGGGCCTCCCGCATCGGCGGTCTGCCGGAGCTGATCAAGCGGCGCGAGGCGAATTTTGCGGCGCTCGACGCCTGGGTGCAGTCCTGCGACTGGCTCGATTATCTCTGCGAGACCCCGGCGCACCGCTCGCCTATTTCGGTGACGCTGAGATACACCGATCCGAAGATCGCCAACGCCGATCCGGAGGAGCAGTGGGCGCTGACCAAGGCCATCTCCAACCTGCTCGAGCGGGAAAATGCGGCGCTGGACATCAACATGCACCGTGCCTCCGTGCCGGGCATCCGCATCTGGGCCGGTCCGACCATCGAGGCGGACGACATGGCCGCGCTCGGTCCCTGGCTGGACTGGGCCTATCGCGAAGCGCTGGACGCGGGCTGAGGCTCGCGCTATCGAGTGACAGGTTTCGAAATCTGCCGCATGTGCGACCGCGCATCCGGCAAGGGGGAAAGATGACACGTTTCATGTTGGCCGCGTCGGCGGCAGTTCTGCTTGCCGGTGCCGCGTCCGCCGAGGATGATCGCGGCCTGGAATTCCGTCTCGGCGTGACCGCGCACGACCTGTCAGATCATGTCGAGGACGGTCCGAACGTCACCCTCGACCTGCTATTTCCCTCGCCCGACGTACTCGAGGTGATCTGGTCGCCGCGGCCTTACGTCTACGGCTCCTTCAACACCAACGAACTGACCAATTTCGGCGGTGCGGGCCTCGCCTGGAACTGGGAGTGGGCCGAGAATCTCAATTTCGAATACCGCTTCGGCCTGACCTATAATGACGGCGTCGTCGATATCGACCAGAATTCCCCGCCCAGCGATCCCACGCGCATCCGCCTTGCGACCACGCGCTCGCTGATGGGCAATGAGATCCTCTTCCACAACGCGATCGGGCTGGATTACGACCTGAACGACCAGTGGGCGATCGGCGTCTATTACGAGCACATCTCGCACGGCCAGATCCTCGCCTCCGGCCGCAACCAGGCGCTGGACAATGCCGGCGTCCGCCTGGGCTATCGCTTCGGGCGGTAAGGGCGCGAGCGCTAATTCCCGCGCGCCTCGGCGGCTTCCGCGGCGCGCGGATCGTCTTCTACCCGGACATAGATGCCCATGAAGACGCCTTGCCAATTGCCCTCGGCATCCATCTGCTCGAAGAACTGGCTGACCGTCCCGTCCTCCTGCAGGGTCCAGGTGCCCCGCATGCCGGCGCGGCTGTCCGTCTGTTCCGTGTAGGACTCGCCCATCAGGACCATGGCGCCGTTCTCGTCGAGCCCGCCGGTATAGTCGATAAACCAGCCATTGCTCATCCAGACCTGCCGCCATGCGCCGGCGAGCGGGTCGTACATATTCATGCTTTCGCCGGTACTGCCGTCCACGCTCAACCAGTTCTCGGTGACGAGGCAGCCGCCGTGTACGCGTTCGATGACATTATGGCCGACATAGGGACCCGGCCGGTCTTCCGTAGAGGGCGCATAGACATTCCACTCGCCGAGCCAGAAGTCGAAATCATCGTGCACTTCGCCCGTGCAGGCCGGTGGCGGCGTAGCCTGTGCGCCCGCGATTCCGGTCAGACTGACCGTCATGACGGCAGAAGCGAGAAAGGATTTTGCGCAAAACATCTGATCTCCCCATCAAGAATGCTTATTAACAAAAATTCATGCAATATTGTATCTGAGTGCTCGCAATGATGCAAATTGCTCTGGTCGAGATAACGGCTTCATGACACATAGTCGGCCCGCGGACGGGGCCTTCCGGAGCGGCTCCAGATACAGCGCGAGGAGGCTTGAATGGCCAACGTCACCGTAGTCGGCGCCCAGTGGGGCGATGAGGGCAAGGGCAAGCTGGTCGACTGGCTGTCGCACCGTGCCGATGTCGTGGCCCGCTTCCAGGGCGGACACAATGCCGGCCATACGCTCGTCGTCGGCGAGAATGTCTACAAGCTCTCACTGCTCCCCTCCGGCGTGGTCCGCGGCAAGCTCTCCGTGATCGGCAATGGCGTCGTCGTCGATCCCTGGGCTTTCGTTTCCGAAGTCGAGCGGATCGCCGAACAGGGCGTCGCGATTACGCCCGACGTCGTGAAAATCTCCGAGACGGCCACGCTGATCCTGCCGATCCACCGCGAGCTCGACGCCATGCGCGAGAACCGCGATGACGGCGAGGCCATCGGCACGACCCGCCGCGGCATCGGTCCGGCCTATGAGGACAAGGTCGGGCGCCGTGCCATCCGCGTCATCGACCTGGCCGATCCGGCGGCGCTGAAGGCCCGCGTCGCGGACATTCTCTACCATCACAACGCCCTGCGCCGTGGCATGGGCTATGACGAATATTCCGCCGAGACGCTGTTCAACGAGATCAGCGAGATCGCGCCGAAAATCCTGCCCTATGCGGCCCCGGTCTGGCGCGTGCTGTCGGATGCGATCCGCCAGGACCAGAAAGTCCTCTTCGAAGGCGCTCAGGGTGCGCTGCTCGACGTCGATCACGGCACCTATCCCTTCGTGACCTCCTCGAACACGGTCTCGGGCCAGGCCTCCGCCGGCACCGGTGTGGGTCCGAAGGATGTCGGCTATGTGCTCGGCATAGCCAAGGCCTATATGACCCGCGTCGGCGAGGGGCCGTTCCCGACCGAGCTGTTCGACGATGACGGCCAGCAGCTCGGCGAGCGCGGTCATGAATTCGGCGTGGTCACCGGACGCAAGCGCCGCTGCGGCTGGTTCGACGCGGTCATCACCCGCCAGACCCTGCGAGTGGGCGGTGTCGACGGTGTCGCCCTGACCAAGCTGGACGTGCTGGACGGGTTCAGGACCATCAAGGTCTGCGTGGCCTACGAGCTGGACGGCGAACGTCTCGATCACCTGCCGGCCGGCAAGGAAGCCCAGGCCCGCGTCAAGCCGGTCTATGAGGAGCTGCAGGGCTGGCAAGGCTCCACCGCCGGCGCCCGTTCCTGGGCCGATCTTCCGGCCGAAGCGGTCAAATATGTCCGCCGCCTGGAAGAGCTGATCGAATGCCCGATCGCTCTGGTCTCGACGAGCCCGGAGCGCGAGGACGTCATCCTCATGCAGGACCCGTTCAGGGGCTAGTCGCGGCCGGACCGAACTCGCTCGAGTTTAGTTACAAATTGTCGAAATCTTGTGGCCCTGCTTTGGTTTCGGCTTAAAGCGGGGCCGGCACACTGCTCGCATCAATGCTTGCGAGAGTGGCCCCATGTTTCGACAAAAGACCGGCGTTTTCTGGATCAGCCTGATAGCCTGGAGCATCGGCGCGGCCCTTATCGGCGTCTCCCACGCCTCCGCGGACAGCTGCAGCGATTACGGTGTTCACCGCGATGCCTATCTCGATCATGTCGGGTCCGGTATGGCGCGTCAGCTCGATGCGATGGCCGCCCGGCGAGGCGTGCCGGTCGAGGCGGCGGCCTTCTACTGGGGCGGTACGCTGATGCAGGCCGGCGACCCGGTCAGTCTCGATTCCCTCGCTCAACTCACCCTCGCCACGGCCCGCTGGCCCGGACAGGCGGAACGGGCCGAGCGTGCGATGGAGCGCATTTCCATGGAACACGGCAGCCAGATGGCGTCCCTCCTCGCCGGGCTGATGCTGTCGGACGGGCGGGGCGTCGACGACCCCTACCGGGCGCGCGCCTATCTCTCCGGTGCGGCCCGGTCGGGCAATCGCGACGCCTCGGCCTTCATGGGCATGCTGGAGGCCTGCGAGGGCCGGCGCGTTGCCTTTTCTGCGCACTGAACCACGAACCCCGCATCCAAAACGCCCCCTTCGTGCATCTCTTTCCTGACCCTGCCGCCCGGCAAGCGATGAGGAAAGAGCATGCCGTTTCGAGCCCGCACCCTGCATGAAGGCGACGCGCTGAAAGTCCGGCTTTGCCATTACGGCCCGGACGATGCGATGGCGATGCATGCCCATGACTGCCACCAGCTCTCCTGGGTGCTGGCCGGCGAGTTCCGTGAAATCACACGATCTGACGAGGCCGATGTCAGCGGACCCAGCGCGGCGCTCAAACCGGCCGGGCTCGATCATGCCGACGCCTACGGACCCGACGGCGCGCTCATTTTCAGCATCAATATCGGCGAGGACCGCTATCGCGCGCTGGCGGGCGACAGCGCCATGATGCGGCCCGGCTGGCGGCCCGTATCGGGCGCGTCGAATGCGGGCGAGGGGCTGGACCGTCTCTCCGACCTCGTAAGCGCCGGCGATACGGACACTGCCGAGATGGCGGTTGCAGACATCGTGGCCCTGGCCAGCGCCCGGCCTGACGCGACGGATAGCCGGCGGCGCGAGGTTCCGCGCTGGCTGCAGGACGTGCGCGACCGTTTGCGCGACACGCGAGGCGAGGCCGATCTGCAGGCCTGCGCGGAGGATGCGGGTGTGCACCGTGTCCATCTCTCGCGCAGTTTCACCCGCCATTTCGGCATGACGCCGAGCCTCTACCGGACCCGCTGCCGGCTCGCCGCGGCGCTTATGCGGATCACGCATGGCCTGCCGCTGGCGGAGGCCGCCTATGAGGCAGGTTTCGCCGACCAGAGTCATTTTACCCGCTGGGCCCGGCGGGAGACCGGCCTGCCGCCGCGCCGCCTGCAGCAGCTGTTCGCGGCCTGATACCCGACCGCCAGACGTTGCGAATGAGGTTACCTGCGTACAAGAATGCCGGCCGACGTGCTGGCACAAGCGGGGGCAGAAAGCACTCAAGGGAGCTCAGTTCATGCTGACGCATATTCATCGCCTTTCCGCCGCCGCGCTGGTTTCTGCCTGTCTGGTATCGCCGCACGCGCTGGCCGAGACTCCGCAGGGCGCCGCGGACCGGCTCGATGCCTTTCTCGACGGGATCGACGGGCCGCAGCCGGGTTTCGCCATCGTCGTCGCCGACCGCGACACTGTCCTGCTGGAACGCGTCAGCGGCACCACGAGGGCTTCCGGCGGTACGCCGCTGAGCGCGGACACGCCGCTCTACATCGCTTCCCAGACCAAGGCCTATCTCGGCCTGCTCGCCGCGCGCCTGGATGCGGAAGGCATCCTCCCGCTGGACTCGACCATCGCCGACCACTGGCCGGGCATCGACCTACCGGGCGAGGCCGATGCGGCGCAATGGACGATGCGCGACCTGCTCACCCACCAGGTGCCGATCTCGGTGGATCTGCTGACCGAGCTGGAAGCCTATGTGACCCGGGTCGATCCGGCCGCCTATCCGCGCCTGATCGAGACCTATGGCGAGGCCCGCGAGCCGGGCTTCGACTACAGCAATCTCGGCTACAACATCTATGCCGCCATTCTGGAGACCCGGACCGGGATCAGCTGGCAGGACTGGCTCGATCGCGCGATCTTCGAGCCGATGGGCTGGGAGGCGAGTTCGGCCCGCACCTCCGATTTCGCGCCGGAAATCCTGCCCTGGAACCATGTCTGGCTGGGCGAGGCAGATGGCTGGTTCGAGCTGCCGCCGAAGAGCGACGCCATCATGCAGTCGGCCGGCGGCCTCATGGTGAGCCCGAACGACATGGTGGAATGGCTCCAGCTCAATCTGCGCGGCGAAGGGCCGGCCGGGAGCGGGCTTACTGCAGACATGATCGCCACGGCGCATACTTCCGGCGTTGCGACGCACCAGGAAGACGGCCGCAATGCGTATCAGATGCCGTGTTCAGGCTATGCGCTGGGCTGGCATGTCTGCTCGTTCAACGAGGAGACCGTCTATGTGCATGGCGGCGGTTACACCGGCGCCCGCTCGGTGATGGCCTTCATGCCGGACAGCGGGGTCGGTCTCGCCACCTTCTCCAATTCCGACGCGCAGACGGGCTGGTTCTCCGGCCGCATCCTGACGCAATTCCTGCTCTATCTCACCGATGACGAGACCGCGGACGAGACCGCAGCCGGCCTGCTCGAAGCGTATCCCGACCGCGTCGGACGCTTTGCCGAATTCCGGGCAGGGCGCCGGGAAACGGCGCGGGAAGCCGAGGACTGGCAGGGCTGGACCTGGGCACCGGATAACCTGGCCGATTATGCCGGCCGCTGGACGACGGGGGATGACTGGTTCGACCTCATGCTTTCCGTCGAGGGAGAGGGGCTCGTCGCACGCTGGGGCGAGGCCCGCTACGGACTCGAGCCGGCTGCGCCGGATCTGTTCGGTGCGACCGTGACCCCGGTCGATCGTCCGGACCCGCTCAGCTTCGAGCGGGACGAGACCGGCGCCATCGCGACGCTGAGCTTTCAGGGCCGAACCTACCGGCGCAGCGAATAGGCCTGCAGCGCCCCGGCGACGACCGGTCGCCGGGGCAGCAGACGCTCAGTCCTGCAGGTCGAGCTTGATCTGCACGGTGACGCGGTCCTCGTCGTCGGTTTCGGTGTCAGGGCTGGTGCGATAGCCCAGCTCCACCCAGACTCCCTCGCGCACCCGCGCCAGATAGCGCGCGCCGAAGGTGAAAAACTCGTCGTCGTCCAGCGGCGTGTTGAGCGGTCCGAGATCGTCCTCGTACTGGCGCATGGTGTAGTCGGCGACGACTTCCCAGCGCCGCCCGTCCTGTTCTTCCGCATAGACCAGGGCGAAGGAAGCCTCGTCGCCATCCGCCGTGCCGCCTTCGACGCTCAGCGCCTGATCGGCGGTGACGACCAGGCGGGCGCTCAGATCGCCGGGGCCTGCGCCGAGCGGATTGCGATAGGCGGACCAGGCGGAAAAGCCGTCGCTTTCCAGATCGCTGAACTGGCCGTCCGAGCCGGCAAAGGCCGCGCCCAGGCCGATCGTCCAGCCCGGCTGGTTGTTGAAGCGCTCGCCGGCCTCCTGGCGGCATTCGGATTCGGGCCTGGCATCGGGACGCGGCGTTATCGCTCGCCGATCCTCGGGCAATCGCTGCCAGTTCTCGAGCGCGGCAACCAACTGGAGGCAGGTCGCGAGCTCTCCGTCCAGGCGCGGATCCTGCTGGTCGAGCAATTGGGTGAAGACGCCGATGCCGAGCCGCGACCCGTCATCGCCGCTGCCCACGCCCGCGAGGGAAACGGCGGTGCGGGCGAGAATGCGCGTGCCGCGGCCGGCGCGGGCATAGTCCTCCAGCGTGATGTCGTTGTCCGCCCACCAATAGGGACGGCCGCCGAGGGCGAAGCCGGGCTGCAGCCGCCCGTCCTCGTCCAGATAGGTGCCCAGCTGGGTGCCCAGATCGGACACGTTGGCCACCTGGGTCAGCCCGCCCGGATCGGCACCGACGATGGCAAGGCCGGGCTGGGTCGGGATGCTGGCATCGACTTTCATCTCCTCGGCGAGCGATGTGGTCTCCGGCTGGACGAGGAGGGCGAGGGCGAGAATGAGGGATGCGCTCATTGGCCGGCCTCCAGCGTGAAGTCGATTTTGTCGAAGTCGAAGGAAGTTCCGCTCTTTGTCTTCGAGCCGACCCGCCAGCTCTCCTCGCCGCCGGACCTGGCGATCACGAGCTTTGCGTTCGTCTGCGTGCGCGGATCGTTCTTTTCGAGGGTCTTGAAAGTGATCCAGACTTCGTACTGGCCGAGACCCGGCAGCGTGTAGAGATTGTGGCCGGCATCATTGTCGTCCGACGCGATGTGAACCGGTTTCTCGCCGTCGACGCGATAGAGAAAGCTGGCGACGACATCGGCTTCGGTGGCCCGCACATCGAGCGTGAATCCGCTCGTCTGCTGGCCGCATTTGATGGTTTTCATGCGTGTCTCCTGGGATGAAATTGTCGGGGCGGGGAGGAAGTCAGCGGTCGCGGCATTCCAGCACGGCGAGCCAGGGCGATCGTTTGCGCGGGGGAATGAAGCCGTCCTCGTCGAGCGCGATCCGTTTTCGGCCGACCGTGTGGCCGCTCGCGCCGTCCCCGTCGCGCGTATTGCCGCCGATCGTGTCGATGAAGGCATGGCCGGGATCGACTGCGACGACGAGGTCGCAATGCGAGCTGTAATGTTCGCCCCGGCTCCATTTCCGGCGCGCATCGCGGAATTCGGCGACCTCGCCCGTTCGGCTGAAATGCACCAGGTCGCCGACGCGCGGGCTGTAATTGTCCGGGTGGTGGACGTGATAGAGGCGGCTGTCGACGCCCGCCGCGCTCTCGCGCCAGGCACGGCCGACATAGGCGGCATGGCCCGGTCCGTAGGCGAAACGGCTGCCGCCGCCGGCCCGTCGGACGATGAAAGAGATGAAGGCGGCGGACCAGGGCGGGCGCCAGGTCTCGTCCGGGTTCCAGGGCGTGGGTTCCTCGGTCGCGCCGTCGAGATGATCGACGCCGATCGAGACCCAGTACTCCTTGACGAAATCCTTGAAAGGCGACTCGGTCTCCTGACCGGCCCCCTCATCGAAGCGTGTCCATTCGGCGAGGCAGAGACGCGCTGCCTCCTGTGCGAACGCCATCTCGACTCTCCCTCTTCGCGCAGACTAACGGCATACAGTCTCGCAAACAAGTTTAGGTTGATGACAAGTCCGGGGCGATTAGGGCGGGCATGACTGCCAGGACTGGCCCCGTCGTGGCGCTGCCGCGGGGACAAGTGCGCTTTGCTTGCCAAATCGGCGCGTCCCGTCCATGGTCGCCGCAACAGTTCCAAGGGGTGTCCCGCGCGTCGAAGCGGGACTGAGATTTCACCCTTAGGACCGGATCCGGGTCATGCCGGCGTCGGGATGGAGCAGGCCTTCGCGCCACAGCCTTGCCTGTGGACCGGGCCCTTGAACTCTGACCGCTGCCGTCCGACCGCCTGTGCGCGAAACGAGATGGCGATGATGAAGTTTGCAGCGATGACGAAACCCCTTGGCGCCGCCCTTCTGCTGGCCGGTGCGACTGCCCTGTCCGCAATACCCGCTCAGGCACACCCCTCCGAGGACGATCCGGCCACCGCGCATTTCCTCGCCAATGAAGCCATCCTGGTCACGGCCGGCGAGACCCGCATCCTGTTCGATCCGCTGTTCAGCGTCTCCTACGGCTATCCGCTGGTGGCACCGGATGTGCGCGCCGCGATCATGGCCGGCGAGGCGCCCTATGACGGCGTGGATGCGGTCTTTGTCAGCCATGTCCATGGCGATCATTTCGACGCGGCGGCGGTCAATGCCTATCTCGCCGCCCATCCCGATGTGATCCTGGTCGGTCCCTGGCAGGCCCGGCTCGACATGCAGGCGGCCGAGGGCTGGGACCAGGCCTTCGAGGCGCGCATCCACGCGCTGCCCTTCAATGCCAGCCCGCAGGAGCTGGTGCTCGCCGCCGACGGTGTCCAGGGCGCCATTCGCGTCGAGACGGTCCACATCCCTCATGCCGGCGGCCCGGGCCGGGCGGACATCCAGAACATGGCCCACCGGGTGACGCTGAATGGCGAGGCCACGGTCATGCATCTCGGCGACGCCACGCCCGAGCCGTCGATCTATGACACCCGTTCCGATCACTTCCAGGCCCGCACCAGCCAGCACGCCTTCCCGCCCTATTGGGTGCTGGGCGAGTGGGGCGGCGAAACCACCCGCGCCCGTCTCAATGCCGAGGCGGTGACCGGCATCCACATTCCCATCCGGCAACCGGACTGGCTCGATGAGAGCGGCGAGGACTATTTCACCGAGGCCGGTCAAACCCGGTCCATCCCCGATCACAGCCACGACTGATCCCGAGGACGTTTCCCATGAACAAGCCCACCAACCAGTCCGAGTTCGAGACGCCGGAAGTCACCACCGGGCCGCTGCCGGGATCGCGCCGGGTCTATACCTCGCCGCAGAGCGCGCCGGCGCTGAAAGTGCCGCATCGCGAGATCGACCTGCACCCGACCGCGAACGAGCCGCCCGTGCGTGTCTACGACACCTCCGGTCCCTATTCCGATCCGGATCACACGCTGGACGTCGAGCACGGCCTGCCGCGTCACCGGATGGACTGGTACAAGGATCGCGAGACGCAGGCCTATGAGGGCCGCCCGCTTTCCCCGCTCGATAATGGCGGCGCTTCGGGCAAGTATCTCGCTCGCGCATTCCCGACCCGGCACCAGCCGCTCAGGGGTGAGGCGGGCAAGTCGCTCACCCAGTACGAGTTCGCGAAGGCCGGCATCATCACGCCGGAAATGGTCTATGTCGCCGAGCGCGAGAATCTGGGCCGCAAGGCCGCCGTCGAGGGCGCCGCGGCGCGCATCGCGGACGGCGAGAGCTTCGGCGCCGCCATCCCGGAGCATGTGACGCCTGAATTCGTCCGCGACGAGATCGCCCGCGGCCGCGCCATCATCCCGGCCAATATCAACCACCCGGAACTCGAGCCGATGATCATCGGCCGCAATTTCCTGACCAAGATCAACGCCAATATCGGCAATTCCGCCGTCGCCTCCTCGGTCGAGGAAGAGGTGGAGAAAATGGTCTGGGCGATCCGCTGGGGCGCCGACACGGTGATGGACCTCTCCACCGGCAAGAACATCCACAACACGCGCGAATGGATCCTGCGCAATTCGCCGGTGCCGATCGGCACCGTGCCGATCTACCAGGCGCTGGAGAAGGTCAATGGCGTCGCCGAGGACCTCACCTGGGAGGTCTTCCGCGACACGCTGATCGAGCAGGCCGAGCAGGGCGTGGACTATTTCACCATCCATGCCGGCGTGCGGCTCGCCTATGTCCCGCTCACCGCCGACCGCGTCACGGGCATCGTCTCGCGCGGCGGCTCCATCATGGCGAAATGGTGCCTCGCGCATCACAAGGAGAGCTTCCTCTACGAGTACTTCGAGGAGATCTGCGACATCATGCGGGCCTATGATGTCTCCTTCTCCCTGGGCGACGGCCTGCGTCCCGGCTCCATCGCCGACGCCAACGACCGCGCCCAGTTCGCCGAGCTGGAAACCCTGGGCGAACTCACCAAGATCGCCTGGGACAAGGGCTGCCAGGTCATGATCGAGGGGCCGGGCCATGTCGCCATGCACAAGATCAAGGAAAACATGGACAAGCAGCTGGAGTGCTGCCACGAGGCGCCCTTCTACACGCTCGGCCCGCTGACCACGGACATCGCGCCGGGATACGACCACATCACCAGCGGTATCGGCGCCGCCATGATCGGCTGGTTCGGCTGCGCCATGCTCTGCTACGTCACCCCGAAAGAGCATCTCGGCCTGCCCGACCGCGACGACGTGAAAACCGGCGTCGTCACCTACAAGATCGCCGCCCATGCCGGCGACCTCGCCAAGGGCCACCCCGCCGCCAAGATCCGCGACGACGCCCTCTCGCGCGCCCGCTTCGAATTCCGCTGGGAAGACCAGTTCAACCTGGCCCTCGATCCGGAAACCGCCCGCGACTTCCACGACCAGACGCTTCCGAAAGAGGCCCACAAGGTCGCCCATTTCTGCTCCATGTGCGGCCCGAAATTCTGCTCGATGCAGATCACGCAGGAAATCCGGGACACGTTCGGGTCAGCGCGGGCGCCGAACAATGTGGAAGAGGCGATGGCCGAGAAAGCGGCGGAGTTCCGCGAGAAGGGCGGGGAGATTTATCTGAGCGAGGATGGGAAGACGCGGGAGCCGATTGATTAGGGGGAGTTCGTTGGATTGGGATAATTCTATTCGCGTTTTGGTTGTTATATGCTTCTTTAGCGTGTTTTAATAAGGTAATCAGTGGCTGACGTGTTTGGTATTTCTAAATGTTAGAAGATCTCGACCAGTTAATTTTTTTAATGTCGATCCGAACGCGCGAAGCAACATGTCACAGATGCCTATAGAGCGTATCGTGGAGGCGCGTACCGGTCCGCCATAGTGTCTTGCTGGATCGCTTACGTATTTGATTTTATCGATAAAATAATGGAGTTGTCTGCTTCTGGCGATGCACAGGCGATGGAAGTGAAGACTCGTTTTGAAAATATCCAGAATCAAATACATAGAAATGACCCTGAAGGATTGAAGAAATCAATATTGTTTGAAAGAGAAATTATTGATTTAGCATCGGAGAGTTTTGAGTTTTTAAGTGCCCAAGCGCGCACTGATTTGGAGCGGTTGCGGGATGACCGAAATCGTTGTGCGCATCCAAGCTTCCAGTCAGAGACTAGCATCTACCAGCCCACAGCAGAACTGGCTCGACTTCACATAGTTAATGTAATCCATCATGCGCTAAGTGAACCCCCGCGATATGGGAAAAGTTTAGTCGAACGTATATGCAGTGAATGTGCTTCCAGCGCATTCCCAGTTAATATAGCAGATGCGCGGCATTATCTTGTTGCAATAGGTGTAGGAAATCCTCGACCCGTTTTGTCCCGAGCAATTACGGATGCTTTAGTATTTTCGATGTTTGATGAAAATAGTCAGTTGTACCGAAAAAAGCGGCCAACATTTGCTCTTGGTGCTATGGTCGAAATAGATCCTGAGGTGGTGCCTGACAGAGTTAAAGAAAATTTCAAAAAAATAATACCGAATCTTGCTCAAAATAATGCTTGCTTGATAATTCCTATCGCAAATATTGTCCCGCCTCTTCGGGAGATTTTGACCGAGGGCGATATCGTGAGAGCAATCGGTTCGGCACAACTTCTCGACCGAGACAAGCGGCTTGAGTATTATGCTTATGCGACTGAAATTGATGCATTTGCAGAAAAGTTAATTGATGAAATAGATGAATTAGGTGATGAAGATTTCGGGCGTTTGTTGAATTTTTCTAGCAATGAATATTTGGTTGAAATGGCTATAGACCGTTTTATTTCTGTAAGAAATTGGCACTCTGCGAACGAAAAATACAATCAATTTTTCTCAAAAATATTATTTGATCTTGATGAACATCAATTGGGAGGGATCTTTGATGCGGCTCGAAATGGAGATGCAGATTTGATAGGTAGCCATGCCTTTCACCAGATGCTGCGGGATTTGGATGAGGCCCCGCCATTTGACTCTGACAAATTAGCGGGCCTCTTCGATGAGTACGACCTCCAGCAATATTTGTGACCAGTGCACGCTTTTTTAGGTTTTTCTTTCGATCCCCCAAACCCCGTCTCACGGCTCCAACGGCGTTAAGGGCGCTGAGAATAACGGGTACACGCACCAATTTCCCCCCCACCACCCCCTTCATCCCATGCCGAGAATTCCGCCACCGGGGCCCAGCGGGGTCAAGGGCGCTCCTTTTGACGCTCGGCTTGATCCGAAAAGTGGTGCCCACTTTTCGGGCCTCGCTGGAGCGCCGTCCCGGTTCCTCTCTTGACCCCGCCGGGCCCCGGTGGCCTGCTGGCTGGCAAAGGATTTAAGGGGGAAGAGATGCAGTCGCAGCTGGAACGTAAATTCCATAATGCATTGCTCGATGCTTACATGAAATCCAAAGCGATCGGGTACAATGCCACCCTGTTTATACAGATGCTTCAAGACCGTGGCGGGCTCGCGACGGCTAAGGCTTTGATCAATTCCACGAAGCCGTCTGATGGCTATACCGCGCTATATAGTCGTGGCCATTTGGAGCTAACGGTCGAAGCGATCGTGATCGATAACCCGATGTGGCATGAACTCTTCACCGATGAGGAGTTAGCAAAGGCGCGCAAGCGCCTCGAAGATTACGAATATCGTCCGAAACAGTAACGCGATTTCTTTGGCCGTATTAACGGCGTTGCTCCCAGATCCTCGCCCTTGACGGGCGAGGGGACCGCAACGCGCTCCTGCCTACGGCTCCCGCTCCGTCCCGGTCTTTGAGTCCTCGTCTCCGCTCTCGCCCCATGTCAGATAGGCCAGGCTTGCGAGGAGGCCGGCGCCGGTGAGGCCGAGCCAGGGGAGGAGTTCGGGGTCCCAGCCGGCGAGAGCCTGCATCACGGCGAGCCAGGTCATCACCGCGATATAGACCGCAACTGCGATCAGAAAGCGCATCCAGGGACGGGGCAGGAGCGGACCGGCGTCCGGGGTGGCGGCGTGCCGGGCGGGTTTGCTGGCGGTCATTTCGGGGCTCTCCTCTTGCGGGGCGATCAGGTCTCGCAACTCGGCCGGAGAGCGGTCGAAACTTGCGGCCAGCGACCGCAGGGTTTCCAGACTCGGGGTCTCGCCGCGTTCGGCGCGCTGGATGGTGCGCTCGCTCAGCCCGCTGATCTGCGCGAGTTGTTCCTGCGACCAGCCCTTTTCAAGGCGCAGCGATTTCAGTCCCATGCCTGTCCGTCTCTTCGTCCCGATTGCGAACGCCTACATAGGAGTCCGGCCGCCCGGTCGGCCACGACAGGCAGGCGACAGGAAGGTGACAAGTGCAGGACTTCCAGGCAAGGCGGGCGGACTCGCTGATCGACGCGGGCTTCCAGGTCCTCGCCCCTGATGGGCGAGGGGACCGTCCGGAGCCCGCAGGGCGTAGGAGGGTAGAGTGGGTGACTTCGCAAAGACCGGGAACGCTTTGCATTTCGCCCCTTCCGTCCCTTAGGGAGTCGCGCCCCGCCCTATTCGCGGGCGCCCTGGATGATTTCGACGAGCGCGGCGGCGACGGGCTGGTTGAAGGCGCCGCCGAGGGCTTCGGCCCATTGGTAATAGCCTTCGTCGAAAGCGTCCGCCGTGGCCGCATCGCTGGCCAGCAGCGTGTCGACCGAAGCCGCGAAGGCGGCCTGGGTGAAGGGGATGTGGCCGAAGGTCAGCGGCTCGGGTCCGTCGCCCATATCGGCGATCACGGCGCCGAAAATCGTGCAGTGAACGACGGTCTCGCCGTCGAGCTGGGCGGCCGGCTCGATGCGGCCGACGACAATGCGGGCCTCCGGGCGGTCGATATCCTTGAGGCTCCATGCCTGGCCGGGTGCATAGGTCATGACGGTTTCCATATCTGACGGACCCTGCGTAGACCGATCGGGGGCCGCTGCCAATTCGTCCCGGGAGCGGCGCAAGGTCGCGCCTGTATCCTTCCTGTTTTCGGGGCACGAAAATTTCGCCACCCGGCGATCCCTCGGGTGATCCGGTTTCGCGCCTGAGGCGTATACGAGGCAGGTTCTCCCCCCGGAGAGCGGCGCCTGCCTCCCCACTCGACCGTCCCCTCGCGGCAGGGCAGGCGCCGTTTTCCGCTTCCCGGCAAACCGCTTCGACGTCCTGGACGACTGGATACGTTTTGGGGTGGTCGCATTTTCAGCAAAACCGGTTCCCGCATTTGCTGAAAATGCAGGTTTGAAGCGGTCGCATTCTCGAACCGCAAAACCGGTTCCCGCTTTTGCTGAAAATGCAGGTCTGAAGCGGTCGCATTTTCGAACCGCAAAACCGGTTCCCACTTTTGCTGAAAATGCAGGTCTGAAGCGGTCGCATTTTCGAACCGCAAAACCGGTTCCCACTTTTGCTGAAAATGCTCAGATCCGTTCGGAGACCTTGATCGCGGTGCGGCAGCCCAGCTCGATCAGGCGCGAGAGCAGGGGGTAGCCCGGGGTGTCGCGGGCGCCTTCCTCGCGGGCGAGGTCGCGGTGTTCCAGCTCTTCCTCGCGGAATTTCGCGAACAGCTCCGCCAGCTCGTCCTCGCCCATGGCGCGGAGTTCCTCGATCTGGCCGGCATAATGCTGTTCGATCACCGTCTCGACGGCTTCGGTGCAGGCATGGGCCGCCTTCTCGCCCATCAGGGCCGTGCCCGCGCCCAGCGCCTTGCCGGCAAGCTGCCAGACGGGGGCGAGGGCCGTGGGGCGGGTGTCGTGCCGGAAGATCAGGTCGTCGAACGTGTCGAGATGGTGCTGCTCGTCCGCTTCCATCTCTTCGAGCTGGCGGGCGATGCGCGCCTTGTGGGGAAGCTGACCGAAGACGGCCCGCTGGCCCTGATAGATCGCCACCGCGCCGTACTCGCCGGCATGGTCCACGCGCACCATCTGCTCGATCCGCCGCGCGTCGCGACGCTTGCCGGGCAGGGGCGGGGTGAAGCGGGAGGTCTCGGCTTTGGGGGTGGCGGTCTCGTCCGTCATTGGCGCAGGCCCTTGAAGCCGACGAAGGCGGAAATGCCCGCCATGACGGCGGAGATGAGGGCGTTATAGCCGGCCATGGAAATGCCGAACAGCGTCCAGGCGGCCTCGTCGCACAGCACGACCGGACGCTCGCCGCCCAGCGCGGCCAGCACGTCGCTGACCGAGACATCGCCGATATTGGAGGCGGTGCAGCTGGCCGGGCCCTCCCACCAGTCGTATTCGATGCCGGCATGCCAGAAGGAGAAGCCGGCGGAGAAGGCCAGCACGGCCGCGACGGCGAAAATCATCCAGGGCGCGTATCGCGCCAGCTCGGGCCGCACGCTCAGCAGTACGCCGGAGGCCAGACCCAGACCGATCACGGCCATATGGATATGACGCTGGTCGTAGCACAGGGCGCAGGGGTCGTAATGGCCGATATACTGGAAGCCCCAGGCGCCGAGCAGAAGCAGCAGCGACCCGCCTGCCATGAGCAGGGGCCAACGCGTCAGGGGAAACTGGTGCAGCATGGGTGTCATATGAAACATGATTGCGAACTCGACAGTCTGGCGCACCGCGACCAATGCGCACAGTTGAGAATGAGTTTTAGACTTAAAACAGTCCGAGGGCGAAGTCTTTAACCGCGCTCAACGCTGCGCTTCCGAAAACGATCAGGATCGCGATCCAGACCAGTCCGAGGATCAGCCCGGCGAGGACCAGGAGCCCGTCGCGGGTGAGCAGTCCGAGGGATGCGATCGCCAGCGCGATACCGGGGGTGGTGTTGGTGGCCGGGAGGGGGATGAGGATGGAGGTGCAGAAGACCAGGAAGATGACGCCCACGATACGCTCTGCGGTGGGGCCCGAAAGCAGGGTCAGGCGCGGCCGCGCCAGCGCTTCCAGCCAGCCGAACCATTTGCGTCCGCCCCGCGCCATCCGGTCCAGACCCGCCTTCCCGATCCGCCGCTCGCGGAACCTGCCCGGCAGCCAGGGCTCGTCCCGGCCCAGCGCCATCTGGCCCGCCAGCGCGATCATGGGCAGGGCCATGATCTGGGGAACCCCGTAGAGAAAGGGAATCGAGACCGGCAGGGCCATGGCGAAGAGGATTACCCCGAAGGCCCGCTCGCCCAGTGCGTCGACGAATTCGCCGAGCGTCATCCCGTCCTCGCCGGCCTCCGCGGCGATGGTCTCGAGCGTAGCGATCAGCCCTCGCGATGGCGCTGCTTCCGTCATTCTCTTCCCCTGCCGGCGACCGTGCGCGAACGGCCGGAGACTAGTTGTGGCAGCCGGTGCAGGGAAGAGGAATGGGCGATTGACAGTCCGGGCCTCTATGGGCAGCTTGCGCCGCGCATCCGCCGGGGCAACACGCACCCGGAGCGGCGTGCCCCTGTGGCGGAATTGGTAGACGCGACGGATTCAAAATCCGTTTCCGCAAGGAGTGTCAGTTCGAGTCTGACCAGGGGCACCAGCCTTCGCTCTCCCTTTTGCTTTCAGGGCGGGCTTGGGGTGGCGAGTCACCCGCAGCGCGAATATGAGCGTAGCGAGCGGGCTAAGAGGTGTCCCCCATAGCCTCGGGCGCAGGGCGACCCTTCACCGAGACCCTCACATCCTTGTGACCCCCGCGGGTGCGGCGGACCCGTAGCTTTTTAGTGTGATGATTGGCAAATCTTCACCCGGTTTCGTCGCGCTCTCGTCAGGTGAGCAGGCAAGTGCTAGCGTTCGCAGTGCGACAGTTCGAAGGAGGCCGAGACCTTGGTGTCACCCGGCAATGCATTGCTCTTCGTACGTTTTTCCTTCGCGCTGACCTTTCTCTGGTTCGGCGCGTTGAACTTCACGCCCGCCGGAACAGAGATCGTCGAAGGCTGGATCGAGGGACATGCGCTGCTCTCCGGTCTCGCCGACCAGGCCGGCTCCGCGGCCGGGGCGCTGGGTATCTACCAACTCGTCATGGCGGTTCTGATCGGTCTGCCCATTCCGTCCGGAAGCTTCCGGCGGATCGGATTCGCCATGCTGGGTCTGCATGCGATCATCGCGATGAGCTTTCTCTTCACCAATCCGGTCTGGCTGGAGGCCGAAGGCGGTTTCCCGGCGATCGGATCGGGGCAGGGCCTGCTCAAATACCTCGCCATGCTGGGGCTCGCCTTCTGGGCGGGCAGTTTCGAGAATACGCGCATGTTCTCGCACCGTCACAGCGAGATGCGCGGCTGGAGCCAGCCCATTATCTGGGCGGGCCTTGTCCTCGTTCTCGCCTGGATCGGCGGTATGAAATTCACCGCATCCGAAGCGGCCGGCATCGAGCCGCTCCTGCGCAGCAGTCCCTTCTTCTTCTGGCTGCCCAATGCCGCCGGTGTGCAGATTTCGTCCTGGATCATCGGCGGGATCGAACTGGCGACAGTACTGGCGCTGCTGGGTTTCTGGTTCGATCGCCGCCTCTACCGGATCGGTCTCGGTCTGGCGGCGGTGACCTTCCTGTTCACGCTGACTTTCCTCACCAGCTTTGCGGGCGCCTGGGATGCAGACCTCGGGGGCTTCCCGGTCCTGTCCCGGGCCGGACACTTCCTGCTCAAGGATTTGCCGCTTCTGGCGGCCTGCGTGGCCCTCGACTCCGAGACCGGGCGGCATGGCGTCTGGCGGCGCGGTTGACGCGGATTTTCTGGGTAATGTTCTGAAACGCGCTTCACACTTGCCGCGCCGCCCGCCGGTCCTGCTTGACCGGTCGGGACCCCTACCTATCGTTCGCCCACCAGTGGGAGGTTTCATCGATGGGTCTGTTCGGCGCGATCAAGCGCGAGTTCGACTATATCTCCGGCATGCTCCGGGTCCTGCGGCGGGTCCGCAAGGTCGGAGCGGGGTCGGGCCTGCGGGTGCCCGACCACATCGAGAACACGGTCGATCGTTTTCCCGACCGGCCCATGGCGATCCTCGACAATGGGGAGATCAGCTATGCGGCCTTCGACGCCTATGCCAACCGGGTGGCCCACTGGGCACGTTCGGAAGGGTTGAAGCCCGGCGACACGGTCGCGCTTTTCATGACCAATCGCTGGGAATACATCGCGATCTGGTTCGGCCTGTCCAAGGTCGGCGTGATCACCTCCCTGATCAATAACCAGCTCAGCGGCCAGTCCCTTGCGCACTGCCTGTCGATCGGCGAGACGCGCTGCGCCATCGTCGAGGGCGAACTGGGCGAGGCTTATGACGCGGCGCGCGCCTGCGGGATTGGCGAGGTCAAGGCCTTCGTTCTTGACGGGCATCTCGACGATGCCGAGGACTTCGCGGCCACGCTCGCGGCCCAGCCGGACGTCCGTCCGGACCGATCCGTCCGCGAGACCGTGAAGCCGGAAGACCCGGTGCTCAAGATGTTCACCAGCGGCACGACCGGCCTGCCCAAGGCGGCGCTGATGACGCATATCCGCGCGCTCTATTATCTCAACGTCTTCGCGGTCGGTTCGAAGAGCTCCGAGACGGATCGCATGTTCCTCGTCCTGCCGCTCTATCACGCGACGGGCGGGCTGTGCGGTGTCGGTTGTGCGCTCTCCTATGGCGGTGCGCTGATTATCCGGCCCCGCTTCTCCGCCTCGGCCTTCTGGCCGGATGCGGTGCGTTTCAGGGCGACCATGTTCATGTATGTCGGCGAGCTCTGCCGCTTCCTGATCAACTCGCCCGAGACCGCGGACGAGAAGCGTCACACCCTGCGCTGCATCATCGGCAATGGCATGCGCCGGGATGTGTGGGAGGCCTTCCAGGCGCGTTTCAACGTGCCCCAGATCATCGAGTTCTACGGTTCGACCGAAGGCAATGTCGGGCTCGTGAACGCGACCAATCAGCCCGGCGCCGTCGGGCGCATTCCCGGTTATCTCAGGCACCGCTTCAATGTCGATCTGGTCAAGTTCGACATGGAGGCGGAGGCGCCCATGCGCGGACCGGACGGGCATTGCATCCCTTGTGCGCCCGACGAAGTCGGCGAAGCCGTCGGCCGGATCGATCCGAGCGATGCCCGTTTCCGCTTCGACGGCTACGGCTCCGAGGAAGATACCGAGAAGAAAATCCTGCGCGACGTGTTCGAGCCCGGCGATGCCTGGTTCCGGACCGGCGATCTGATGACACGGGATGAGCTCGGCTATTACTACTTCGTCGATCGTGTCGGGGATACTTTCCGCTGGAAGTCGGAGAATGTTGCCACGGGCGAGGTGGCGGAAGCTTTCGCCTTCGACGGGATCGAGCAGGCCAATGTCTATGGCGTCGAGGTGAAGGGACATTCCGGCCGCGCCGGCATGGCCGCTCTCGTGACCGCGGGCAAGCAGCTCGACCTCGAGGCGCTGCACGCGCATGTCCACGCAAATCTGCCGGCCTATGCGCGACCGCTCTTCCTGCGCCTGCAGGAGCAGACGGATACGACGGGCACGTTCAAATTCCGCAAGGTCGATCTCGTCAAACAGGGATTCGATCCGGCCAAGATCGAGGATCCCATTTATTTCGATCATCCCGGCGAAGGCCGCTACGTGCCGCTCACCGAAGCGCTGCGCGACGCCATCGAATCAGGTGAGTTGCGGGTATGAGGCCGCGCGAGATCACACCTGACGACATTCTGGCTTTCTGGTTCGAAGAGGCCGGGCCGAAGCGCTGGTATGCGGTCTCGCAGGATTTCGACAATGCGATCCGGCGCCGCTTTGCCGCACGGATAGAGGGTGCCGCCCAGTGCGTGCGCTGCGGCAAACATCCCTGGGCCGATACGCCCGAGGGCGCATTCGCGCTGATCATCCTGTTCGACCAGCTCACGCGGAATGCCTGGCGCGGGTCCAACAAGGCTTTCGCATTCGATCCGCTCGCTCTCGACCTTGCGCGTGACATGATCGATCGCGGTTTCGACTGGGCGATACCGGACGAGCGCCGGGCCTTCGTCTACATGCCTTTCATGCATTCCGAGAGCCTCGCGGACCAGGACCGCTGCATCGAGCTGGCGGAGGAGCGCCTCTCCGACAAGAGCACGCTGGATCACGCCATCAAGCACCGCGACGTGATCCGGCAGTTCGGTCGCTTTCCCTATCGCAACGAGGCGCTGGGCAGGGAGTCCACGCCCGAGGAAATCGCCTATCTGGAAAGCGGCGGGTATGCGCCGGGTCGCAAGCGCTGACACCGGAGCGGACGACCCGGACGGTTTGACTCGGCAAATTCGACCGGAAGGCAGAGCCGGTCAGCGTGTCAGTGCCTGTGTAAAATTCAAGCCATTGAAATTTAAACTCATTTACCCAAACTGATTTGGCATCGCGATTGCTCCCTCTGATGACAGACACACCAGACCGGAGCTCCGCATGACCCCGCGCGTACACATCACCGTCGAAGACATCCGCCAGATCGCCTGGACCATGGTGGATCTGCACGGCTCCCAGGCGATCGGCTATGCCGACGAGGCGGTCTGCGATCTCGACGAGCAGGGTCAACCGGAAAGCGCCGATGCCTGGCGCGCCCTGCGCTCTGTCATGGAAGACGCACTTGCCGGACGTCTCGACCGGGAAGCCGAGATCACCGTTCACTGACGGTCACGGAATTCCCGGTCACGGAAAAGCCCGCTCGGGGCCGTATTGCCGCGCTTGTATCGCCCCGGCGGTGTGCTAACTGCGTAATATGGAAACGCCTGCCTGGCCCGAGGCCCTGTCGAAATTCGGTCTGTACGATCCGCTCGATCCGGAGCGGGCTGCGCCGCGTCTGCGCAAATCGCTGCGCGATGCCGCCACGCATCTCGACGCGAAACCGCCAGCTATCGATCGTGTCAGCGAGTTCACCATACCCGGGCCGGGGGGCAGCCTGCCGGTGCGTCTTTACGTGCCCAAGGGGTCGACAGCGCCTGCGCCCTGCATGCTTGGCCTGCACGGAGGCGGTTATGTCATCGGCGATCTGGATACCCATGACCGGATGTGGCGCAGGCTCGCCGCATTGAGCGGGGTCCGCATTCTCGCGCTCGACTACCGGCTGGCGCCGGAACACCGGTTTCCGGCAGCCGTGGACGATGCACTGGCCGCTTTCGACTGGCTCGCGGGCGAAGCGGGGAGCGAGGCCGTCGGCGCCGATCCCACGCGCCTTGCGGTCGGCGGCGATTCCGCCGGAGGCGGTCTGGCTGCCGTGGTGTCCCAGGAACGCCGCGCGCAATTGCGGTTCCAGCTCCTCATCTACCCGCTCATGCAATTGGTGGAACGCAAGAAGCCGAAACTGAAAGCGCTCGAGGGGCATCTCTTCTCTGCTTTCACGCTGAACCAGATCGCCCGGGCCTATCTTTCCTCCGATGAGGAAGCCCGCGATGTCCGTGTTTCGCCGCTCTTCGAGACCGATCTCGCCGGACTGCCGCCGGCGCACATTTTCGCGGCGGAGCTCGATCCGCTGCTTGATGAAGGGCGTGCCTATCGCGACCGCCTCCAGGCAACGGGCCTGAAAGCGGGATACACGCTCGGCAAGGCCTTGCCGCATGGCTATTTCAACCTGACGGCCATCCTGCCCGGGGCCAAGACGCTGGTGAATGATGCGGCGCGAGTGCTCGGCGAGGCCTTGCGTCCCTGACCGGTGCCGTGGCTGCGTTTGCATTCGCGGGCCGTTCACCCTAGCTGGAAGGCATGAGCTTTTCCGACGCCTACCGGCCCGATCCGCGCTTCGCGCAGCTCGGCGACGAATTCTCCGATCCGGTCGAGCCCGCTGATTTTCCCGACGCGAGGCTGCGCTTCTGGAATGATCGCTGGGCTCCGGCGATCGGACTGGACGGTCTCGACGCGCAGGGCCGGGAGACGCACTTTCATGGCTTCGCGCCCTTGCCGGACAATCAGGCCACGCCGCGAGCCATGCGCTATCACGGGCATCAGTTCCGCACCTATAATCCGGAACTGGGCGATGGCCGGGGTTTCCTTTTCGCCCAGTTGCGGGACGACGAAAACAGGTTGCTGGACCTTGCGACCAAGGGCTCCGGCCAGACGCCCTGGTCGCGCGGCGGGGACGGGCGTCTGACCCTCAAGGGCGCCGTGCGTGAAGTGTTCGCGGCCGAGATGCTCGAAGCACTGGGCGTCTATACGTCCAAGGCCTTCGCGGTCTATGAGACCGGCGAACAGCTGGCGCGCAATGACGAGCCCTCGCCGACACGCTCCGCCGTGCTCACGCGGCTCGGGCATTCCCATATCCGCTTCGGCACTTTCCAGCGTCATGCCTTCGAAGGCGCGACGGACCGGCTGGAGACGCTACTCGATCATGCCCTCGAGACCTATTATCCCGAGCTGGGCGGTGCCGAAGACCGGCCCGCTGCCTTTCTCGAGCGGGTCGTGGCGGAGAGTGCGCGTCTGGCGGCCAGCTGGATGGCGGCCGGTTTCGTGCACGGCGTCCTGAATACCGACAATCTCAACATCACCGGCGAAAGTTTCGATTACGGGCCCTGGCGTTTCCTGCCGCATTACGAACCGGGCTTCACCGCTGCCTATTTCGACCAGAACGGGCTTTACTGCTTCGCCCGGCAGCCGGAGGCCGTGTTCTGGGCGCTGCAGCAGCTGGCGCGGTCGCTGGCACTGATCGGCGACCGGCTGGCCCTCGAAGCCGCGCTGAACACCTACCCCGCCGTCTACCGGCTGGCCTTGCTGGAGGCCTTTCGCGCCCGTTTCGGCGTGACCAGCGCCGGGCACGAGACCGATGAAGTCATGGTCCGGACCTTCCTGGCTTTCATGCAGGAGAGCCAGCTGCCCTGGGAGGCCGCGATTTTCGACTGGTTCGGCGGCGCGGCCTCGGAGAAACGGGCCCTGTCGGGCGCGCGGGGGAGTTTCTATGCGGGCGAGGCATTCGAGGCCTGGCGGACCAGTCTGGAGGGACGAGAGATGGTGCGTCCGGAGCGGCTCGAGAACGCGTATTTCTCGCGGGCCAATCCCGTCGCCATGACGATCGACATGGTCGAGGCTGCCTGGGACCGCATTGCAGACGAGGACGACTGGTCCGGCTTCAACGATCTGGTCGGTGCGGTACGGGACGCCGGAAAGGCTTATGATCTCGGCCGGAACCGGATAGGTTTCCGGGCATGAAAGACACACTGATTCAGTCGGGAAATCTGACCCGGCCCGGCCTCGTTCATGCCTTCACCACGCGCGAGGGCGGGGTCAGCGAGGGGCCCTTTGCCAGTCTCAATCTGACGCGGTCGCGCGGGGATGATCCGGCCAGGGTCTCGGCGAACCGGACGCGCGTGCGCGATGCGCTGGGGCTCGACCACCTCGTTTTCGCGACCCAGGTGCATGGCAAGACCGTGCTGCGCGTCGAAGCGCCGCCCAAGGGCGATCAGCCCGCCGGCGAGGGCGATGCGCTGATCACGGACCGGCCGGGCATCGGTCTGGTCTGCCAGACGGCGGATTGCACGCCCATTCTTCTCTTCGACCCGAAGCGCGGGGCTGTGGCTGCCATTCATTCCGGCTGGCGGGGCACGGTACAGAACATTGCCGGCGAGACGGTCGCCGCGATGCAGGAGGCCTATGGCAGCGATCCGGCCGATCTGCTGGCAGCGATCGGGCCCTCGATCTCGCCCGCCAGCTATCGAGTCGGTCCCGACGTCGTTGCCGCTTTCGAAGAAGCGTTAGAGACGACACGCGGCGTTCTCTCGCCCCGCGATCCGGAAGGCGGCGCCCAGCTGGATGTTGCCGAGGCCTGCCGCCGCCAGCTGGTCATGGCCGGAATTCCCGAGGCACAGATCGAGCGTTCGCCCTTGTGTACTTATGTGGAACACGACCGGCTCTTCTCCGCGCGGCGCTCGCATCATCAGGGCGAAACAGGCCAGTTCGGCGGTCAGGCCGGGATAATCGGCATCGAGGGCAGTCGCTGAGCTTGGAAAAACGGGTATGGCGACTATCTTGTCAGGAACAGCTTCAGGAGTGCTTTCATGCCCCAGTCTCTCGGATACGCCGCCGCCGCACCCGATTCCCGCCTCGACCAGGTTTCCTTCGAGCGCCGCGATCCGGGCCCCGGAGAAGTCCTGATCGAGATCGCCTATTGCGGCGTCTGCCACTCGGATCTGCACCAGGCGCGCAATGACTGGAAGAACACGCTTTATCCCTGCGTGCCCGGACACGAGATCGTCGGCACGGTCGCCGCGGTCGGCCCGGATGTGACCCGTCACAAGATCGGCGACAAGGTCGGCGTAGGCTGCATGGTCGACAGTTGCGGCAAGTGTACGAGCTGTGGCGAAGGCCTCGAGCAGTATTGCGAAAGCGGTATGACCGGCACCTATAACGGCCGCCTGGATGACGGGACGCACACCTTCGGCGGCTATTCCCAGCGCATCACGGTGAAGCAGGACTTCGTGCTCTCCATCCCGGAGGGCATCGATCTGGCGGCCGCGGCACCGCTGCTCTGTGCGGGCATCACGACCTGGTCGCCGCTGCGCAACTGGAAGGTCGGTCCGGGCCAGCGCGTCGGCGTAGTTGGCCTCGGCGGGCTGGGCCATATGGGGGTAAAGCTGGCGAAGGCGCTTGGCGCTGAGGTGGTGATGTTCACCACCTCGCCGGACAAGGCGGCCGATGCCAAGCGGCTCGGCGCCGACTCGGTCGTCATCTCCAAGGACCGGGATCAGATGAAGGCGGCGCGCGGTTCGCTCGATTTCATTCTCAATACGGTCGCCGCTCCCCTCAATCTCGATCCCTATCTGGATTGCCTCAAGCGCGACGGCACGATGGTGCTTGTCGGGGCGCCGGACACGCCGCACCAGTCGCCGTCGGTGGGCCGGCTGCTCGGCCGCCGCCGCTCCATTGCGGGCTCCCTGATCGGCGGCATCGCCGAAACCCAGGAAATGCTCGATTTCTGCGGCAAGCACGGCATCGGTTCGGACATCGAGATGATCCGCATGGACGAGATCAACGATGCCTATGACCGCATGCTCAAGGGCGACGTCAAATACCGCTTCGTCATCGACATGACGTCGCTGGGCTAGACAGAAAGCCAAGGCAGAAAAGCGCTGGCGACCCCGACAGGATTCGAACCTGTGACCTACGGATTAGGAATCCGGCGCTCTATCCTGCTGAGCTACGGGGCCGTGCGGGATGCGTCTTAGACCGTTTCAGCCGCGGGCTGAAGCCCGTCTTGCTCCAGACGCCAGACCAGGAGGTCGATACGGTCCTGGCCGAAGAAAGGCTCGTTCTTGTAGACGAGCGTGGGAACGCCCCAATGGCCGGCGGCGTTCAGGGCGAGTTCGTTTTCGGCGATGACGGCATCGAGCCGTTCGGCCTCGCACTCGGCGGTCTCGACGAGGCGTTCGCCATCGAGTCCGGCTTCGTCCAGCGCCGCGACGAGTTGTTCGCGTGTTTCCCAGCGTTCTCCCGACCAGATGCGACTGGACAGGGCGTAGAGGGCCGTCAGTCCGTCGCCGGCCTCCGCCGCCGCGGCACCGATCCGCGTGAGGCGGTGGATGTGAGGCTGCTCCGGCAAAGCGCGCTTGCGGCTCTCGTCCATGGCCACCGGGTCAGGATCGGGCAGGGCGATCGGGACGCCGAGATAGTCGGACAGGCGCAGCACGTCGGTCAGCAGATAGCCCATCCAGTTGGGATCTTCCCGCTCGAAGAAATCCGGCTGGCGGAGCGCCAGCGGCCGCACGGGCCGGACCCGGATCTCGATCGGCCGCTCCGACTGCAGCGCGATCAGGCGGGGCAGGGCGAGATGGGAATAAGGGCTGCGGAAGGACCAGAACAGGTCGACGGGATAGGTCATGAGCTCAGTCTATGGGCGGTGCGGCAAAAGAAAAGGGCGCCGGCCGGCAGGCGGGCGCCCTTTTCTTGGATGTCCGTCGGCTCTAGCTGGCCTGGCTGCGAAGGCTGTTGAGCTGTTCGGCGACTTCTTGCGTGGCCTGGGTCATCTGGTCGACGGCTTCCTTGCCGCGGGCCACGGATTGACCGGAGCCGCGCACGCCGTCGAGGATTTCCTTGACCTCATTATCGAGCGCGCTGATGCGGGCGGCGATGTCTTCGGTCGCCTTGGCGGTCTGGCCGGCCAGGGCCTTCACCTCGCCCGCGACGACGGCGAAGCCGCGGCCGGCTTCCCCTGCACGTGCGGCTTCGATCGTGGCGTTGAGCGCGAGCAGGTTGGTCTGGCTGGCGATCGCCTCGATGGTCGAGAGAATGGCATTGATGCGCTGGGACGCGTCGGTGAGCGCTTCCACCCGGCGTTCGAGTACCTGGCTGGATTCCTCCACCTGGTTCATTGCATCACGTGCGACCTGGGCTGCTTCGGCGCCCTGGGATGCCCGCGCTGCTGTTTCCCCGACGGCTTCCGCGATCGCATGAGACTGCGAGTCGGCGTCGTCCGCGACGGTTTCGGTGGCCGGGTCGGAATAGGCGTAGGCGTTCATCGTGGGTCCATCCTCTTGAGGTCGAGGCGCCATATGTAGGGCCGTTTGGTAAACGGATCGGAAAACCCGGTGAATCGCACAAAATAATTTTGCAACTGGAAATTGCAATCACAGCGTGTAATCTCGGCCTTCTCGCAACAGGGGGTGGTGAGCATGCGAACTCGAATCCTGCCGGCGGTGGCCGGTGTTCTGGCGCTGATGTCCCTTCCGGGCTGTTCCCGCGCGGCCGGAGAGGAAGACCGGGCTGACACGGAGACGGCCGTGCGGGTGCCGCCGGTCTTCGAGACGACATTGTCCGGCCGGGTGGTGAGTATCGGCTCGCCGCTGTCTTTCGACCTCGCGACCGGGCCGGTCCGCCTCGACGGTGCCGCCATGTCGGCGGAGTACCGCGAGGCCATTCCCGTGACCGCCCGCCTGGCCACGCTTGACGCGCCCGATCCGGATCTTGCGCGCTCGGTGCTGGAACGACGTCTTGCGGGTGCCGAACTCCGGCTGGCGCCGGACGGTCCCGGAGAGGATCGATATGGCCGGATTCTGGCCCAGGCCTATCTGGACGGGCCCGACGGGGCGGATGTGTGGCTGCAGGCCGAGCTGGTGAGGCGCGGCACGGCCCGGGTCCTCAGTCATGCCTCGAACCCGGACGCGGCGCCCTATCTGCTCATGCTGGAATCCGAAGCCCGGCGCGCCGGACTCGGCCTGTGGGCAGAGCCTGCGCATGCGGTCCGGTCCACCGATCCGGACGTGCTGGCGCAGGATGACGGCTCCGTCCAGATCGTCGAGGGCCGCATCATCGAGGCGACGCAGCTGAGGTCAGGACGGATCTATCTCAATTTCGGGGCCGACTACCGGACCGACTTCACGGTCATGATCGCGGCGCGGGATGCGGACGCCTTCGCAGCGGCCGGGCTTGCGCCCGACCGGCTGGAGACGCGCCGCGTTCGCGTACGGGGCTGGGTCGAGCTCGAGAACGGGCCGATGATCCGCATCGATCACCCGGAACGACTGGAAGTCCTGCCGGACTAGCCGGGCAGCAGGCCGGCTTCGGCCGGGTCGCCGACGCGGTTCACGAGGACAGTCTTCAGCTTCTTCAGGGCAGCGCCCTCGATCTGTCGGACGCGCTCCTTGGAGATGCCCAGCTTTTCGCCGAGCGCTTCCAGTGTCGAGCCTTTTTCAGAGAGCCTGCGCTCCCGGATGATCAATTGCTCGCGGTCGTTCAGTTCGGACACAGCATCGGCCAGCCAGGCGCGGCGGCGGGCGGAGTCGGTGCGTTCCATTACCTCCTGGTCGGGGCCTTCGCTTTCGTCGACGAGGAAGTCCTGCCATTGCGATTGCTCTTCATCGCCGACCGGGGCGTTGAGCGAGCGGTCGGACGCGCTCAGACGGGCGGCCATCGTGTCGACATCGCTCTCCCGGACCCGAAGGTCGGTGGCGATCTGATGACGGTTTTCCGGCGTCAGCGCACCGCTGTCCAGATCGCCGATGCGGGCGCGCAGGCGGCGCAGATTGAAAAAGAGGGATTTCTGCGCGGACGTCGTTCCCGTCCGCACGATGGACCAGTTGCGCAGGACATAGTCCTGGATGCAGGAGCGGATCCACCAGGTGCAATAGGTGGAAAATCGGACATCCCGTTCCGGGTCGAAACGTTCCGCAGCCTTCATGAGGCCGATATTGCCTTCCTGTATGAGGTCGCCGAAAGCCAGACCGTAGCGGCGATACTTGCTCGCCACGGAGATCACCAGGCGCAAATGGGCTTCGGTCAGGCTGTGCAGCGCTTGCTCGTTGCGCTCTTCCTTCCAGGCCCGCGCGAGTTCGCTTTCCTCCTCGCGGCTGAGAAGGGGCAGGGCCATGGCGGCCTTGACGAAGCTCTGTTCGCCGTCAGGGCCGGTTGCGTTGCGTTCGGTACGTTTCGGGGACCCGGATGTGACACGACTCATCATTCTCCTCCTTGCACCCCTGATTACGATGCACGGGAGAGAGCGGATCACCGGACAGCAAAACGCCCGGCGCGATGGCCGGGCGTTTCGCCAGTGTGGCATGTCGAGCGCGACGTCAGGCAGCGACCTTCTTCATCAGCGAGTCGGCGAGCATTTCGCGGGCCTTCTCGTGCTCGATGTCTTCCACGGCAGCCAGTTCGCGCACCATGCGGTCGAGCGCGGATTCATAGAGCTGGCGCTCCGAATAGGACTGTTCCGGCTGGTCTTCGGCGCGGTGCAGGTCACGAACCACTTCCGCGATCATGATCAGGTCGCCGGAATTGATCTTGGCTTCGTATTCCTGGGCCCGGCGGCTCCACATGGTCCGCTTGACCTTGGCCTTGCCCTTGAGGGTCTTCAGCGCATCCTTCACGATGCGGTCGCTGGACAGGGGACGCATGCCGGAGGCTTCGGCCTTGGCGGTCGGAACGCGCAGCGTCATCTTGTCCTGCTCGAACGTCACGACGTAGACTTCGATATCGAACCCCGCGACGGTATCCTTCTCAACGCCCGTGACACGACCGACGCCGTGCGCCGGGTACACAATGAAGTCGCCTTGCTTGAAAGGCTTGTTCTCGTTGGCGGTTTTTTTCGTCATGGATGCTCTCTCGTTGGGCTTTCCTTACGCAGAGACGCAAAAGGCCGCAGATCGCTCCCAAAGAAGTTCCGGCACCCAACCCGGCTCCGAGATCGATTATGCTGCGTCCAGTTCACCGCGCAGAAAAGCGGGCAGTGCAATGCGCACTGCCCATCAATGTTGCAGAACATAACACAAACGGAGGCAATCTTCAAATTGCCGACGGCCCGCTGCCGGCAGGATCAGTCGCCCGATCCCGGCTTTTCCGAAAAATACTTTTCGTACTTCCCGCTTTCCTCGGCCATCGCGTCCGCATCGGCCGGCGGGTCCTTGCGGACCGTGATGTTCGGCCAGATCTCGGCGAATTTCGAATTCACTTCCAGCCACTTGCCGTCCGGATCGTCCTCCGTGTCGGGCTTGATGGCCTCGACCGGGCATTCCGGCTCGCAAACGCCGCAATCGATGCACTCGTCCGGATGGATGACGAGAAAGTTCTCGCCCTCGTAGAAACAGTCCACGGGGCAGACTTCGACACAATCGGTATATTTGCAGCGCACGCAGGCGTCGGTGACGATGTAGGTCATGGGGCCCGAAATCGATCTGGGAGCGGAAAACCGCGCGGGACATGGGATGCCCTGCCGGATTTGTCAACTCGTGCGCAGCCGCGCTTCTGCACGTGACCGCGCAAAGGCGCGCTCCCGGTCGGGGATGGCGACCAGCGGCGCGATACGTCGCACGAAGGCATCCTCGAAGGGCGATTTCTCGCCATCGGCCAGGACGACCATCCAGAGCTGCTCGATCAGCGCCACGCGTTCCTGATGGGACAGGCAGGCCTTAACGACGCGTGTAAAGCGGTGATGGTCGATGGCGGTCTCGGACAATTGCTCGGCTTCGTCGAGAATCCGCTCGGCCTTTTCCTCCGGCAGCTTGAAGGCGCCGGCGAGGATGTCGCGGATCTGGTCCTGTTCGCAATCGGCATAGATCCCGTCCGCCAGCGCAGCCTCGACCAGGAGCGCGGTCGCGGCGACATGCGGGTCGATTTCCGGATGCGGCTCGGAGCCGGGCGCACCGAACAGGCGTTTGAGGGCGTCTAGCATGGTCGGTCGGTCTCCTTTTACGTCCGATCCGGCATCAGGAATTCCGGAGGCTCGTCGTGTCATCGTCGACGATCTCGTAGAGTTCCCGGGCCTCGCTCGCCGGTCCGCGCCGCTCGCCCAGCGCGACGACACGAAGGTGGAGAATCTGCTTGTTCCAGGGCAGCGTCAACGTATCGCCTGCGCGCACAAGGGCCGAGGCCTTGCCCAGGCGGCGCGTGACGCCGTTCGAGGTCAGGCGCACCTGACCCTTGTTGACCACGGCGGTGGCGAGACTGCGCGTCTTGAACATGCGTGCACGCCAGAGCCAGACATCGACGCGGAGGCCCGCATCGTCCGTGCTCATGAATTCCTGGCCTTGCGCTTTTTCGGGGACTTCGACTTGCGTGGCTGCGGCTCGGCGAGTTTCAGCTCGGCCAGCGCGGCGAAGGGGCTGTCCTCGGGCGCGACGGCGGGCGCGGCGGCTGCGGGCTTGCGCGATTTCGGCTGGGATTTGCCGCGCGGCGGGCCGCCCCGGCCACGCTTCTTGCGGTCCCAGCGCTCGCCTTCGGCCTTTTCCGGATCGGGGCCCTTCTGGATGCGCTTGTATCCCAGCGCGATCAGCGTGCCGCGAATATCCTCGACCGAGCAGCCCAGCAGGGCGGTCATGTCCGCGGTCAGCGGGAAGCCCGGCTCCTCGTCCTTGGCGGAGGCATCGCGCAGCGTGTCGGCGAGGCGCTCGAGCATGTCGAAGCGCACCGCACGCGGGCCGCAGGGATAGAAGCCGATCGCGGCGTATTCGGCGCGCGTGCGCGATTTGTCGTTGGCGATCGAGGTCAGTCCCGGTGCCGGAAGCCAGGCGATGTCCGGCCGGCCGGCGGCGATGGCATGCAGCAGGGCGTTGAGCCGCGCCGGCGCCGGTTTCACCAGCTCGGGGACGTAGATCATGTGCTCGCCGATGCGCACGCCGGCCGAGCGCAGGGCGCGGCGTTCGGCCTGGGAGAGATTGCGCACCTCGTCGGCGATGGTGAAGCGCGCCAGCGCACCGCCTGCCTCGTGCAGGCGCCAGGCGAGACCGCGCGCAAGACCGGGAATATCGGGAGATTGTCCCGCATCGCGCAGTTTGAAGATCGGTGCGAGCACGGTCTGGATATGCTCGTGCAGTCGGGTTTCCAGCGTGGCATGGGCGCGCGACTGCGCTTCGGGTGCGCCGAGATCGCCGCCGATCAGGCGGATGCCGGGCTTCAGCGGCGAGGGACCCGCCACGAGCTGTCCGACGATCTGGTCGTTCCAGCCGATCTGGCCGTCGTCAGTAAAAGTCAGTGAATCCATATCTGTCTTCGCCAAGGCGCCGAGGCGCCGATTGATTTCCGGACGCAGCGCTTTTAGCGCGGCAGACTTCAATGTGCGAGCCGCAAGCTCGCGGCCTTCGGCATCGGGCCTGAAGGTCAGGCCGTCAAGCCGTCCGACGAAATGGCCCTCGACGGTCACTTCGCCATCGTGATTGACGCCAGCCAGGAGGTCACGCTCGTCCCGCAGTCCCTTGACCAGAGCGCTGGTGCGCCGGTCCACGAAACGCTGCATCAGCTTCTCGTGCAAGGCATCGGACAGCGCGTCCTCGATCTCGCGGGTGCGGCCGCGCCAGTGATCGGGGTCGCGGGTCCAGTCCGCGCGGTGAGCCGCATAGGCCCAGGTGCGCACATAGGAGAGGCGGCTCGCCAGGGCGTCGACATCGCCGCTCGTCCGGGTCAGCCGCTCCAGCTGGCCGGCCATCCAGTCGTCGGGCAGATAGCCGCCCGTCCCGCTGAGATGCATGAAGAGCGACTTCACCAGCCGCGCATGCGCATCGATCGTGGCCTTGCGGAAGTCCGGCAGACGGCAGGCATCCCAGAGGCGGGCCACGCCCGCCGGCGTGGCCGCGCGCTCGCGGATCTCGCGGTCGGCGGAGAGGACGGCGAGCGTGCGTTCGTCGATGGCTTCGCGCACACGCTCCAGCGCCGGATGGCGCGAGGGTTTGCCCAGCGTCCAGGACAACGCCTCCAGGGAGCTCTCGTCGAGATCGGGATTGCGCCATTGCAGTTTTTCGACCGAGGGAAATTCATGCGCCTCGATGGCCTCGATCACATCGGGATCGAAGGGGCGGCAATCGGCGGTCTCCCCGAATGTGCCGTCTGAGCGGAAGCGTCCGGCACGGCCGGCGATCTGGGCCAGTTCGGCGGAGGTCAGCTTTCGCCGGCGGCGTCCGTCGAACTTGCGGCTCTCGGCGAAGGCGACATGGTCGATATCCATGTTCAGCCCCATTCCGATCGCATCGGTGGCGACCAGGAAGTCGACCTCGCCGGACTGGTAGAGTTCGACCTGGGCATTGCGGGTGCGCGGCGACAGCCCGCCCATCACGACGGCGGCGCCGCCCCGGCGCCGGCGCAGCAGCTCGGCGATGGCGTAGACCGCCTCGGCCGAGAAGGCGACGACGGCACTCCTCCGCGGCAGGCGCGTGAGTTTGGCAGGACCGGTATGGGTCAGCTGTGAGAAGCGCTCGCGCTGTTCCAGTCCGGCCGAGGGGACGAGCTCGTGCACCATGCGCGCGATCGTGCCGGCGCCCAGTATCATGGTCTCCTCGGTGCCGCGGGCGCGCAGGAGGCGGTCGGTGAAGACGTGGCCGCGCTCGGGGTCGGCGCCCAGCTGGGCCTCGTCGATAGCGACGAAGGCGACGCGCTTCTCGACCGGCATGGCTTCGGCCGTGCAGATGAAATAGCGCGCCGATTTCGGCACGATCTTCTCTTCGCCGGTAATCAGTGCGGCCGCCGCAGGCCCCTTGGCCCGCACCACGCGGTCATAGACCTCGCGAGCGAGCAGGCGCAGGGGCAGGCCGATCATCCCGGAGGCGCGGCCGAGCATTCGCTCGACGGCAAGGTGAGTCTTGCCTGTATTGGTGGGGCCCAGCGCGGCGGTTATCTGGCCGGGCTCGATGCGATGCGATTGCATGCCGCAACTCCTCGCCTGGAGCGTTTTCAGCACAATCGGGAACCGGTTTGTGCGGTTCGAAAACGCGACCACCGATGACCGTCCATGCGAGATTTAGGCAATCATGGTCCCGAAAGCGAGTATGGCGGGCAGGCAGGGGGAGAAAAGCGCCGTCCGGGTCCCTGCCTGCCGCGCGAGCTAGCTCTCCTGGATCGACCGGGCCGTCACCGTCACACCGCCGAAGCCGGCATTGGTGCGGATACGGACCGGAACGTAGATTTCGCCGTCATGCAGCGGTGCCATCCAGAAGGTAATGGGGCGCGAGATCAGGTCTTCGGACGGGTATTCGTCTTCCTCATAGCCCGCGATCGGCTCGTAATAGGCATGGCAGACGACCGCATCGCCGGACCAGGCCCGCGTGCGGACACGATCCGTACCGCCATCCTCGAAGCGCAGATTATAGCGCGCCCGGCCGTCGAAGACCGGCAGACGCCCGTCGCAGAGCGTTTCGCCGTTCGACACCGCGCCCATGCCCATGGACAGCAGGACGGAAATCGGGTCGGCCGCACCGCGGCGCTGTTCTTCATTGGCCGGCGGCTCGCCCATCGACCCGAAGGGCGGGTTGATGTCCGGCGTCGCCACGCCTTCCGGGAAATCGATCCCGACGATGCGGCCCTTGGAGCTGGCATGATTGAGATGGCTGTAGCGCCAGGGCTCCAGGCGGGTCTCTCCGCGATAGCCGCTCACGCCGGCCTCGATGTCGGCATCGCTGAACAGGGCGGCGAGTCCGGCCGTCGTGAACCGGGCCGACGCCTGATAGGTGTCGGCATTGTACTGGCTGTTGATGACGATGTTCGCGACCTGGAACACCATGACCGATCCCGAGTACTGGACGGTCACGCCATGAGATGCAGCAGCCGTCACGCCGTCCGTCCCGTCCGTACCGTCGGCCTGGGCCGCCACGGCGGGGACGGACAGTCCAAGCGCCACACTCCCGAATAACCACGCGAATTTCACTCGTCTGACTCCTTGTTGACGCCCCATAAAGCCCTAGACCGGGTGGCATCCAACTGCAATAACTCATCGAAACTGGACACCGGATGAACGGGTCGAGCTTGACGGGCGTGTCCTGCTCCGTTATTTCGCCCGCTCTCGTGCTGGCCGCAAGGTCGGTGCGCGCGGATTCTTTATATTTGAAAGGTGCGACTATGGCGCGTCGCTGCGAACTGACCGGCACGGGCGTGATGACGGGGAACAATGTTTCCCACGCTCACAACAAGACCCGCCGCCGTTTCCTGCCGAATTTGTGCGATGTGACCCTGGCTTCCGAAAAGCTGGGTCGCAGCTTCAAACTGCGTATCGCCGCCAAGGCGCTGCGCAGCGTGGACCATGTGGGCGGCCTCGATGCCTACCTCATGAAGGCTCGTGACGAGCACCTGTCCGACCGGGCCCTGAAGATCAAGCGCGATCTGAAGAAGGCTCTGGCGGCCTGATCCACGCCATATCGGTTTTTGCACAACGCCCGCTGCCTGCAGCGGGCGTTGTCGTATCCGGATCAGGGCGCTAGCTTCCTCGCAGTCATTTTCGGGGGAAAGCGCATGCACCGGATTCCAGCTATTCTGACCGCCACCAGCCTGTTCGCACTGGCCGCCTGCGGGCAGTCGTCGGACGAGACGGGCATGGCACCCGGCGAAGCCGGAGCCTCCGCCGGCGCCGATATCGTCTTCTGGGGCGGCGACATCCACACCGCGAACGACGCCCGGCCCATGGTCGAGGCCGTCGCGGTCGAGGACGGGCGCATCGTCTTCGCCGGTTCGGGAACCGACGCGCAGGCGCTCATCGGCGGAGAAACCCGCATCGTCGATCTCAATGGCGGGGCCATGTATCCCGGCCTCACCGACAGCCATATCCACGTTCTCGGCGTGGGGATGCGCGAGCGCAATCTCAATCTCGACACCGTCACCTCGATCGAGGATCTGCAGAGGCGCGTCGGCGAGGAAGTCGCGTTGCTGGCGCCCGGAACGGTGCTGCAGGGGCGCGGCTGGATCGAGACCCACTGGCCGGAGGGACGCTTTCCGAATCGCGATGATCTCGACGCGGTGGCGCCGGACAATCCGGTCGTTCTGATCCGCGCGGACGGGCATGCCCTGGTCGCCAGCAGTCTCGCTTTGCAGGCCGCCGGCATCACAAGCGACAGCGTTGCTCCGGATGGCGGGGAAATACTCTTCGACGAAGCGGGCGAGCCGACCGGCATGCTGATCGATACGGCGATGGGCGCGATGGCGAGCCTGCTTTCGCAGCCGACCGGCGAGGAGCGCGCCGCGGTCTATGCCGAAGGCGCCAATCGTCTTGCCAGCCTGGGCTGGACCGGCGCGCACGACATGTCCGTTCCCTATGAGGACGTCGCCATGATCGAGCAGCTCGCCGCCGAGGACCGCCTGCCGATCCGCGTCTATGTCTCCGTCAATCCGGACGGCTATGCGCAACTGGCAGACGAAGCGCCGCGGATCGCCGATGACGGGCGGGTGATCACCCGGGCCGTGAAACTCTATATGGACGGCGCCCTGGGCTCGCGGGGTGCGGCCCTGCTCGAACCCTATGCCGACCGGCCGGAGACTTCCGGGCTCGCGATTGCCGAGGCCGACGAGACGACCGGTCTCTTCACCCAGGCCCTGCGCGACGGCGTGCAGATGAACGTCCACGCCATCGGTGACCGCGGCAATCGCTATCTGCTGGACTGGGTCGAGGAAGCCCTCGCCCAGGTGCCGCAAGAGGAGCGCGCCCTGGCCGATCATCGCTGGCGCGACGAGCACAGCCAGATCGTCGATCCCGAGGACATTCCGCGCTTCGCCGAACTCGGTGTGATCGCGTCCATGCAGCCCTCTCACGCCATCGGCGATCTCCACTTCGCCCCGGCCCGTCTGGGCGATGAACGCCTCGCCGGTGCCTATGCCTGGCAGAGCCTGCTCGACGCCGGCGCCCATATCACCGGCGGCTCGGACGCGCCGGTCGAGCAGGGCGATCCGCGCATCGAATTCTACGCCGCCGTCGCCCGTGCCGATCTTGCCGGCTTCCAGGGCGAGAACTGGCATCCCGAGGAAGCCCTGTCGCGCGAAGACGCGCTCAAACTCTTCACTCTCTGGCCCGCCTACGCCTCCTTCCGCGAAGACGAACTGGGCTCCATCGAGGTCGGCAAGCGCGCCGATTTCACCATCCTCTCAGCCGACATCATGGACATCCCCGCCGAGGAGATCCTGACGGTCGACCCGTGGATGACGGTGGTCGATGGCGAAGTGGTCTGGGAAAGCCCGACGAGCTTTCACCACGGGGAGTAGGGCCACCTGCCACGTCCGGGAGGACATGACGGCACGTGACACGACGCACCGGCCCGAGCCGGCTGGACGAGCTTTGGCGAGCGTGCGCAGAACGCCATGCGGCGCTCAAGGCCGATAGGCCCCGTGTCCGGGATCGCCTTCGTCCGCTCGGGGAAACGGCTTCATACCGGGTGTGCCGGTCAATTCGGAATCAGGCAGAGGTGGGAACCGGCCCGGCTTCCGACGCTTGTTCAGGTCGATACGCCTGCAGTTCGCGCCCGAGCACGATCCATCCCAGCGCGGTGATCGCATTGCCGGCGACGAATCCCCACAGGCCCGGCAGGGCCGCGGTCAGGAGCGAGATGCTGAACAGGCCTCCGATGATGAGGAGCGGGCCGAGCGGTCTGAAGACGCGTGCCATCAGCATCGATATCGCGAAAAGGAGCCATCCCAGCACGAAGCCGCCCATGGCGAGCATGGCTTCGATATCGTAGAGATTTGCTCCCTCGACATCTTCCATTGCGCGCAGGCTCTCCGGAGCGATGACGGCCAGCGGGTGCAGGAAGAAGACCTGCCCCCATTCATGGGCGAAGGTGAGCATGGAGCCGGCAAACAGGACGGCAAAGGCGAGCGAGCCGAACCAGCCCGTCTTGTGCGCCTGAGCCGCGTGCAATCCCAATGCTCCTGCGAAGAGAAGGAAAACCGCCGTGGCCGCGACACTCAGCCGGGCGAGGAAGCCAGTCGAGGCGTATGTCGCCGTCCAGTCTTCCGACACGGGCAGAAGGATTGTCAGGACCGAATTGGCGATGAGGTAGACCAGTCCGCCGAGCAGCAGGGCCGTTCCGGCTATGCGATGCGTTTTCATGTGTCAGTCCTCCCCCTGAGAGATATCGCGTCACTGGAGTATGATGCATATCAGGAGGCAAATGGATGCCGCGAGGCGGCGCGGAGGCGATTCCCGTTCCGCAATCCCCCCTGGTCCCTCGGCTCGGTTCGAGGCTCGATATCCCGAATTCCGCTTTGCGATCCGGGTCCTGACCTTCGTCAGGATGACGGCGTTTGGGGCGGAAAACGGAGATTTATCCCCACCCTCAAAACCCGGCTTAGACTCACTCCCGTTCTCGCACCGCTCGAGGCCCGGCCTGGTTCGCCGGGGGTGTGGGGAGTACGGAGCCTGCCCGTCTCTGCTGACTGACCAAAGCAGGGCCCGGTGGTGGCCATCGGTTCGGAGAGGCAGCAAAAGCGCTGACTGTC
>NZ_JBSXNX010000022.1:0-138686 GCF_056857855.1 Maricaulis sp. B-26 | reverse complement strand
CTTCGCCTGACCACCGCTGGCCTCAGCCAGTACCATCGTGATCGCCGCCGTCAGCGTCGTCTTGCCGTGGTCAACGTGACCAATCGTGCCGATGTTCGCGTGCGGCTTGTTGCGCTCAAACTTTTCCTTCGCCATCGATCTTCACCCCTAAAGACGTCGATCCGGAGACGAATGGCCGATCGACTTGGTGGTTGCATGAATGGACACCGAAGCGTCCGACTTAAAGATGGCGCCTGATACACGCGCAGGCGCATGCAAGGCAAGCCCGAATGCAGGCTTTCGCTCAAGCGCTTAAAGGCTCGAACCGCTGCGGTCGGTCGTGTCGGGGGAATCTGGAGCGGGTAGCGGGAATCGAACCCGCATCCTCAGCTTGGAAGGCTGCTGCACTACCATTGTGCTATACCCGCGCTCAGGGGCGAGCTGTTTAGCCAATTCGATCCGGGGCGTCGAGAGGCTTCCGCTCAATTGCTGCAGTCACACGCTGATCCTGACAAAACGACAGAAAACCTCGTCTGTCGGCCCACCAGGGCCGCAAGCGCGACCGTGCGCCGGCCGGTCAGGCCGCCCCATGGGGGGGCATGAGCGAAGCGAATTGCCGTGAGATCAAATAGAGACCCGTTCCCCTGCGCGACGAGTTCGGGGAACATCTCTTCGTCCCGGGTCGCACTGCGGGTGGCTTGCCACCCGAAGCCCGTAAGGCGAAGGGTGGTGGAGGGGGTTGGATTCGAACCAACGTACGCATAGCGGCCAGATTTACAGTCTGGTGGATTTAACCACTCTCCCACCCCTCCACGGGTGGCCTTCGAGCCGGAGATAACCGGCCTTCGGACATCCTGCAAGAAAGGGTCTCAGCATCGACTGCAGCGTGCTATGCCTGCGCCGAAACAGCGACCGCCCTCAATCAGGAGCGGCGGACTATAGTGACGAAGACTTTTATGCGCAACACTGCCAAACGGACCGATTACAGCCGACGCTCGAAGCCTGCCGGGACTGGTGATTCCGGCTGGGTCTGGGGGCGCCACGCAGTGCTCGCGGCGATCGATAATCCGCGCCGGAAAATCATCGAACTCATGGTGACGCGCAATGCCGCCCGCGATCTGCCCGAAGGCACGGACGCCAATATCACCGAACCGAAGGCGATCGATCACGCCCTGCCCGCCGGTGCGGTGCATCAGGGCTTCGCTGCGAAGGTCGCGGCGCTGGCGCCTGAATCGGTCAATGGCGTCATCGATCCGACCCATGGCGCCCTGCTCGTGCTCGACCAGATCACCGATCCGCACAATGTCGGCGCGATTCTCCGGTCGGCCGCCGCCTTCGGGATTCGCGCCGTGGTCATGCAGGACCGCAAGGCCCCGCCCCTCTTCGGTACGGTGTGCAAGAGCGCCGTTGGCGCTGCCGAACGCGTCCCGCACGTACGCGTGACCAATATCGCGGACACGCTGGAAGACTTCCGCAAGGCTGGCCGTCACGTACTCGGCCTGGCCGGCGAGAGCGAAACCGATCTCGCCGATGCGCTGGCAGGGTCCGACGGCAAGGGTCACGGCCCCGGTCTCGTCCTGGTCATGGGGTCCGAGGAAAAAGGCTTGCGTCCGCGCGTGGCGGATCATTGCGACCAGCTGGTGCGCATTCCCATGACGCAGGCCGTGGAAAGCCTCAACGTCTCGAATGCCGCCGCGATCGCACTCTATGAAGCCGCGAAGTGGCGCCCCGCCCGCTAGCGGGACGCCTTCGCGAAACGCTTCGGATCAGTCGGCCGAGCCGACCCGCAGGATGGTACGGCCGTCACGGCGCCAGTCGATCGATCCCTCGATCTCGTCGATCTCGACATCGCCGCCGCCATTCTGGCGCACGGTGACGTTCACGGCCGTGCCGGAAAAGTCAATATCGCCAGAGCCCCGGATCGAGGCTTCGAAGGGTTCGGCGCGGCCGCCACGAACGACGATATCGCCAGAGCCGGCGATATCGGCGCTGAAAGCGCCATTCATCTCGCGCGCGCTGACATCGCCCGATCCGGAAATGTCCACGTCGAGCCCGGCCACCCGGCCGAAGGACACATCGCCCGACCCGTTGATATCGACCTCGGCATCACCGCCCAGATCACCCGTCTCGACATCGCCCGAACCGGAAATCTCGACCCGGGCACCCCGGCCGACCGCACCCAGGGTGATATCCCCGGAGCCATTGATATCGATCATGGCGCCACCGCCGACACTGCGTGTCGTGATATCGCCCGAACCATTGATGTTGAGCGCGACATCGCCTGACACCGCGCCTGTTTCCAGATGGCCGCAGCTATCCATCTCGACATCGAGCCGGCCCAGCTCGCCCGCTTCGCCGACAAAGGCGCTGTCACGGATCACCAGCTCGGCGGAAGCCGGGGCGGTAATAACGAGGGTCGGATAATTCTCGATCGGCTCGCGGTCCCTCCAGCGCCGGCCGATGCGAATCTGGCCGTTGCGGGTATTGCAGTTTAGATTGCGCACGGACTGGCCGCCATCGATCGACACGCCGCCGCCTTCTGCATTCAGCACCGGGTCCTCGGCGACGTCACCGGGATTGCGGACGCTGACGCGGACATCACTGCCGCCGGTCCGGAGCTCTACGCTGCCGATGAAATTGCTGATCTCGATCCGGTCGCCGGCGAAACTGCCCGCACTATCCTGAACGGCGGCGGACGCGTTCGATGCCAGCGCGATCGAGCCCGCTCCGATGAGGGCGGTGGTCGCGCCGAGAAGAAGTTTGATGCTCATGTCGTGATCCCCTTTGAAAGGTCTTCCTGCCCGCTAGATGCCTGAACGGGTCCGATTGGATGCAAACCTAGGCGAGAAACTCCCACACGAGACTGACCGGCCCATGACAGTCTCGTAAGAGGACGGCTGCAAACCCGCATCGAGTGCGGGTTTCGCGGCACTGCAGGCGCATACCGGAGACGCCCCGCAAACCGTGGGCGACCGGCATTCTTGCGGGGCTTTCTGCACGGTCTGCAGCGCCTGCGCCGCGAGTCGTCTGAGCGAATGTGGAAGCCTTTCTGTGAATATTCCGGGAGTGTTCCACAGAAAGGCTTTTTTGGGGGACATCTCAAAGCGAGAAAAAGGCCCTCCGAAAAGATCGGAAGGCCTTGTTTTCAAAGAATATTGCAGTGGTGCCGGCTGAGGGACTCGAACCCCCGACCCCCTGATTACAAATCAGGTGCTCTACCAGCTGAGCTAAGCCGGCGACCAGAGCGTCCTGATACTGGGACCGGCCGCTGCGGGCAAGGCCGTGCTGCGGTCGGTCGCATCAGGTCGCGTCAGTCCTTCGACATTACGCCGTCGAGCAGGTCGTGCAGGACGGCCACGACGATGAAGCCGACGAGAAGATGGGCGCTGTCGATCACCAGAAGCATGACGGGCTGCAGCGCATAGACGGTGTCGTAGGCGAGCGTTGTCACGACGAAGCCGGCCCACAGGAAGACCGCCTTCCTGGTAACCGGGACGAGTCCCTCGGCACCGAACTTCTTCAGGGCAAGCCCGATGAAGAATGCCGTCGCCAGCGAGATCACGAAACCGAGTGCCATGGACGGGCCCGCGGCCGCTTCCGCTGCCTCGATCTGCTCGGGCGAGAAATTCCAGAGCGAGACCCAGGCCTCGGAGAATAGCAGGCCGTAGAAGACGAAGCCGACGAAATAGAGTGCCACGGCCGAAACCAGCCAGGCGATGATATTCACACCGAAGATACGCGGCATTGGGTGTTTCCTCCCCCTTCAAGGACGGCTATGTCTGCGCGTCCGTTCGCGAGCCCCATGGAGACTCGCCTCCCAGGCGAGCGAGCATACACCGATTTCACCGCTGAGAAGATCGAAGACAAATGGCCCGTATACTGATCACGAGCGCGCTCCCCTACATCAATGGCGTCAAACATCTTGGAAACCTGGCCGGCTCCATGCTGCCGGCCGACGTCTATGCGCGCTTCCAGCGGCTGATGGGACATGACGTGCTTTATGTCTGCGCGACCGACGAGCACGGCACGCCGGCCGAGCTGGCAGCCGCCGAAGCGGACATGGATGTGCGGGCCTATTGCGACGAGCAGCACGATATCCAGAAGCGCGCCGGCGACGGCTTCTCGCTGAGTTATGATTATTTCGGCCGCACCTCGGCGCAGCCCAATATCGAGCTGACCCAGCACTTCGCCGAAGTGCTGGAGAAGAAGGGCCTGATCGAGGAGCGTATCGAGCATCAGGTGTTTTCCATCGATGACGACCGCTTCCTGCCGGACCGCTATGTCGAAGGTACCTGCCCGCATTGCGGTTTCGAACGGGCCCGGGGCGACCAGTGCGACAACTGCGGCCGTTTGCTCGAGCCGACCGATCTGAAAGAGCCCTATTCGAAGATTTCCGGTTCCAAGAATCTAGAAGTGCGCGAGACCAAGCACCTCCATCTCCTGCAGACGAAGATGGAAGGGCGGATCCGCGACTGGGTCGATGCCGCCCATGGCTGGCCCAGCCTGGCCAAGTCCATCGCCTATAAATGGCTCGATGAGGGCCTTCGCGACCGCTCCATCACCCGCGATCTGAAATGGGGCGTTCCGGTGACCCGGGACGGCGCGCCACGTCCGGGCTTCGAGACCAAGGTCTTCTATGTCTGGTTCGATGCCCCGATCGGCTATATCGGCGCGTCGGTCGAGTGGGCCAATGCCAATGGCAGCGACTGGGAAAGCTGGTGGCGGACCGACAAGGGCGCCGGTGACGTGACCTATGTCCAGTTCATGGGCAAGGATAATGTCGCCTTCCACACCGTCTCCTTCCCGGCGACGATCCTGGGCTCCGAAGAGCCCTGGAAGACGGTCGACAAGCTCAAGGCCTTCAACTGGCTGACCTGGTATGGCGGCAAGTTCTCCACCTCGGAGAAGCGCGGCGTCTTCATGGATCAGGCGCTCGATCTTCTGCCCGGCGACTACTGGCGCTGGTATCTCACGGCAAACGCGCCGGAAGGCTCGGACTCGGCCTTCACCTGGGAGCATTTCCAGAGCCTGATCAATACGGATCTGGCCAATGTGCTGGGTAATTATGTCAACCGCATCCTCCGCTTCAACAAGTCCCGCTTCGATGGCGTCGTACCCGAGGGTGGCGAGTGGGGCGCGGACGAGGACTGGCTGGCCGAAGAGATGACGGCACGCCTCAAGTCGGCCGAAGAGCATTTCGAGGCGATGGAATTCCGCAAGGCCGCGGGCGAAGTCCGGGCGCTCTGGGCGCTTGGCAATGAATACCTCACCAAGGCCGAGCCCTGGACCAAGTTCAAGGCCGACCCGGCCGCCGCCGCAATCGGCGTGCGCACAGCGCTCAACTACATGACCGTGATGGCCAAGTGCGCGCAGCCGATCATCCCGAACGCCGCCGCAACCATTCTCGATGCGCTGGGAATTGCCGCGGACGACCGGGACTGGCCGGCCGGTGAGGCGAAAGCCATGCTGAGCTCCCTGCCGGTCGGCCAGTCGGTCGAGCCGCCGGAGGTACTCTTCAAGAAGATCGAGGATACGGATCTCGAGGAGTGGTCCGGGCGTTTTGGCGGGGCATCGGAGTAGTCTGAGCCGCCAGGCCTTTTCCCTCGACCGAACCGCATGGTTCGGAAACATCCATTGAAGTCTTGCCGGGATGCCGCCGTCAGAGTCGACCTGCGTCAAGGCGCATGCCCGCAGAGCGGCGCCAAAGGCGGCCTTGACGCAGATCGACTCTGACGGCCCACTAGCTGACAAGAGATCAATGGCTGATTGGGCGCGTTCGCGCCGGGGGGGTGGTCGTGCGGTTTTCATTTTTGAGCGCTGTAGCGCTACTTGCCCTTGGCGCCTGCGACCAGGCCAGCGATCGCGGTGCCATCTTCGAGCATCCGGACGGATCAGATGTTGTGCCGTCGAGCGAAGCGCCCAGACCCGACTTCTCCGGCATCCCCGACTGGCGTGAGGCCGCCCCGGAAGACCTTCTCCTCATTGAAACACGCCACGGGACCGTCGTGGTGGAACTGTCCGACGAGTTCGCCCCCGATCACTCCGAGCGTATGCGTCAGGCGGCGCGGGACGGGTTCTTCGACGGCCGCAGTTTCTACCGCGTCATCGATGGCTTCGTGGCCCAGGGCGGACGCGGGGAGGACGCGGACTCGATCGAGCTGCCCCAATACCCGCCGCTCGCAGGTGAGTTCACCATTCCTGGCGACAGCGTCACCTTCACGCCCATGATCGATGCGGACCTCTATGCGCCGCAGGTCGGTCATATGAACGGATTTCCCGCCGCGGCGTCTCAGGACGCCACCGAAGTCTGGCCCATCCACTGTCCGGGTACGGTCGCCATGGCACGGGACAATGATCCACACAGCGGCGATGTCGAATTCTACATCGTGATCGGTCATGCCCCCCGGCATCTCGACCGGATCATGACCGTTTTCGGCCGGGTGATTGATGGAATGGAACACGTCCAGGCGCTCAATCGTGGCGTGCCGGGCGTGAATTCAGGTGTGATTCCCGATCCGGCGAATCGGGATCCAATCCTGTCCATGCAGATCGCAGCAGACCTCCCGGAGGCGGAGCGACCGCGCTATGAGATCATGCGAACGGACGGGCAGGCCTTCCACGAGGCCAAGGCAGCACGGCGTAACCGGACCCATGAATTCTTCTTCGAAACGCCGCCGGCGGTGATCGAGGCGTGTCACATGCCCGGACCGGTGCGCCGTATCGTCGATGATGGCGAAACGGGCGAGACCGGCGATGAGTGAGGTGCGTATCAAACGGGTCTTTGATCCCGCTGAGCCGGAAGACGGTGCGCGCATTCTGGTCGACAGGCTCTGGCCCCGGGGCGTGTCCAGGGACAGGGCTGCGCTGACCGGCTGGCTGAAATCCGTCGCGCCCAGCCATGAATTGCGCAAGCAGTATCACGCCAGTCCGGACGGCTGGGAGGCCTTTGCCACGGCCTATCGTGCCGAATTGGACGAGCCCGACGCCCAGGCCGGACTGGCCGAATTACGGCGACTGGCCAGTGAGGGCGTCCTGACCCTGCTGTATTCGGTGCGCGATCCAGAACGCAATCACGCGGCGATCCTGCGCGGGATTTTGCTGGCGCTGTAATCTTAAATGTGCACGTTTTCGCAAGTGAGACGATTGACGTTTGCCGCATGGCCCGTTCGAATGGCGCCAAATCAAAAAGGGGTAGCCAGATCATGAAACGCCATCTTCTCAGCGCCGCCGCTGCGATTTCACTCGCAGCCTTCGCGCAGCCCGCCGTCTCCGCTCAATCCGGCGAGGATGCACTCCGCCAGTCCATCGAAGCGGACTACGACGCGCATCTCGAGAATCTCTACGAGTATTTCCACGCCAATCCCGAACTTTCCCTGATGGAGGTCGAGACGGCCGAGCGCCTCGCCGGTGAGTTGCGCTCGCTCGGTTTCGAGGTGACCGAGGAAGTCGGCGGAACGGGCGTGGTCGCCGTTATGGAGAACGGCGAAGGCCCGACACTGATGATGCGGGCCGATATGGACGGCCTTCCGGTGGAAGAACAGACCGGCCTCGACTATGCCTCCGAGGCGACCGGAACCGATCTTCGCGGTGTCGAAAGCCCGGTCATGCATGCCTGTGCCCACGATACGCACATGACGGCCCTGGTCGGCGCAGCCCGCCAGCTAGTGGAGCGCCGTGACGACTGGTCCGGAACCCTGGTCCTGATCGGGCAGCCGGCCGAGGAGCTGGGGCTGGGCGCCGGAATGATGATCGAGGACGGCTTGTTCGAGCGCTTCCCGACGCCGGACTTCAACGTGTCCTTCCACACCTTCTCCGCCATCCCGACCGGAATGATCACCTATGCGCCGGGCTATGCCATGGCGAATGTCGATTCCGTGGACATCTACGTACAGGGCCGCGGCGGTCACGGCGCCTATCCTCACACGACGAAGGATCCGATCTATCTCGGCGCCCAGATCGTGGTCGCGCTGCAGGGCCTGATCTCGCGCGAACTGTCTCCGCTCGAGCCGGGCGTCGTTACGGTCGGTGCCTTCAATGCGGGGACCAAGCACAACATCATTTCCGACGGTGCCCACCTCCAGCTCACCGTGCGTTCCTATACGGACGAGGTCCGCGCGCAGCTGCTCAGCGGTATCGAGCGCATCGCGCATTCCCAGGCGGCCTCCTACGGCCTGACCGAAGAGGAGTATCCGCGCGTCGAGGTCGAGGAGATCTACACCCCGGCTCTCTACAATGATCCGGAGCTGGCGGCGCGCGCGGTGCAGGCAATGCGGTCCCGCTTCGGCGCAGAAGCGGTGGTCGAAGCGGATCCGGTGATGGGCGGCGAGGACTTTTCGCAATACCACCGGACAGAACACAATATCCCGACCTTCATGTTCTGGGTCGGCGGCACCACGGCGGAACGCCTCGCTGATTACCGCGAGCGCGGCCTCGTTCCGCCGTCCAACCACTCGCCCTTCTTCGCACCGGACGACCCGGAAGGCTCGATCACACAGGCGGCCGAAGCGATGACGGCAGTGGCGCTGGATGTCCTGAGCGCGGACTGATTCCGGCCGAACGTATCTGACGGCGGGCCCGCGACCGGCGGACCCGCCGTTTTCTTTGCGACATGCAGCGCCGGCCTCCCGGTTGATTGCTCTCGACAAGGTGCGCGGCTAGGCTCGCCGCCGAGTTTGAGGGGGAAGACGCATGTCCTTGATTCCGGCGGACAACGCCATTGCATCCATCGCCGCGCTGTTTGCCATCGCGGCAGCCGGCTTCCTGATGGAGAAAACGCGGATCGGCGCGCTGCTGACCGGCGCCGTCTGGGCCATCCTCTTCGCCATTCTGGCGTCCAATATAGGCCTCATCCCACAGGATTCGCCGGGATACGGCTTCGTCTTCACCTATTTCGTTCCGGTGCTGATCCCGCTCTTCCTGATGAAGGCGGATTTGCGCAAGATTTTCTTCGAGACCGGCCGTATGGCCCTGGCCTTCGGACTGGCAGCGCTGGGCACGGTGATCGGTGCGCTCGTCGCCTTCTCGCTGATCGATCTGGCCGATTACGAGACGGGCGTGCGGACCGGCGAGATGGCATCCCGCGAAGCCGGTGCCGTCGGCGCCTTCATCGCCACCTATATCGGCGGCTCGGTGAATTACGCGGCGCTGGTCGACATCACGGGCCTGGGCGCGAACGATCCCGAATTCGTCTCCTCCGCCACGGCGGTGGACAATCTCTTCTCCGGGCTTTTCCTCGCCATGCTGGCGGTCATTCCGGGCTGGAACTGGCTGGCAAGGCGCTTTGTGGCGCGCGATCACACGCATGGTGAAATCGAGGTCGAGAATGATACCGGCAAGGTCAGTGCGGCCTCGCTGGCCTATTCGGCGACATTCGCCCTGATCGTCGTCGCTCTGGGCGACTGGCTGACCGGGCTTCTGTCCTCGGTGGTGGGCGAAGGCGGTTCGAACTGGCGCTATGCCATCATCACCATCCTCTCGGTGATACCGGCGACCGCATTCCCCAAGACCATGGCCCGCATGCATGGCGGTTACGAGCTGGGCGTCGCATTGAGCTTCGTCTTCTTCGCGGCGATCGCGGCCGGGGCCGATGTGGTCGGTCTCGTGCAGACAGTGCCGTTGCTCATCCTGATCATCGGCATTCTGCTGACCGTGCACGGCATCGTGGTCTTCGGCCTCGGATCGCTGCTGCGCCTCTCGCTTCCGGAACTCATCACCGCGTCCAACGCGGCCATCCTCGGTGCCACGACCGCGCCGGCTCTTGCGGCGGCGAAGGGATGGAAGGATCTCGTCACGCCGGGCGTGCTGGTCGGCGTGCTGGGCTATGCGCTCGGTACGATTATCGCCACGGCGATCTATCAGATCTGGCCGGGCTGACGCTTCGGTACTGGTTATCGAGAAGCAAGCAGGTCGCGACGCCCCTGGACGAACGCCCGCAAGCCGACAGGAACACGCCCTGTTCGCGTGTCAGGATTGAGTGTGCGGTGCATGAAGGCTGTGAAGAGAAAGGCGTGACCAGGACCTTGTCGTTCAACTGGACGCTGCCGTGCCCATATGCGACCCTCGTTTGGTTTCATAAAGGGGGTAAAAATGTTGCGGACTGTCTCATACATCATCGCCGCAGGCCTTGCAGCCGGGCTCGCATCCTGCGGCCAGCCGGTCACGGACACGGCCGACAGCGAGGGCGCCCCTGACGCTGCGGAAACTGCCGTGCCGGAAGCCGGAGCGTCGGGTGAAACGGCCATGGCCGACGCGTCGGCCACAGCCAATATTCTGGAACTCGAAGCGGTCGGAATGACATTCAACGGGCCTGGCGAGATCGAATCCGGCTGGATCACGATCCGCTTCTCGAACATGTCGGACATGGTCCATTTCGCCATCATCGAACGACTGCCGGAGGGCATTACGATCGACGACCAGCTGGACCAGCTCGTCCCTGTCTTCCAGGGCGGCATGGACGCGCTCGCCGAAGGCGATACCGACGCAGCCGACGCCATCTTCGCCACCATACCCGAATGGATGTCCGACATTCAGTTCATCGGCGGACCAGGCTTCGTGTCGGGCGGCGGGACCACAAGCGCGACCGTTTTCCTGGAACCGGGCCGCTACACGATCGAATGCTATGTGAAGTCGAACGGTACCTTCCATTCCACTGTCGGAATGTTGCACGAACTCATCGTCACGGATTCGGGAAGCGCCGCCACGCCGCCCGACGCCAACATGACGCTGGCCGTCTCTGCAGATGGATACGACATCGTCGACGGCTCGCTCATGCCGGGGCACAACACAATCCGGGTCGAATACCGCGAGCAGGCCGTGTACGGCAATTTCGTCGGCCATGACGTTCACATTGTGCAACTGGACGCGGACGCCGACACCGCCGCGATCTCCAACTGGATGGACTGGCGCCGGCCCGACGGACTGGATACGGCGACCACGCCCGCCCGCTTCGTCGGAGGCCTGAACGAGATGCCGGCCGGCACCGGCGGTTATTTCACCGCCGAACTCGCCCCCGGCGAGTACGCGCTGATCGCGGAAATTCCGGATCCGGTCGAAGCCGGCTTCTACCTGCCGATCACCGTCGCTGCCGAGGAGGCCATGCCCGAAGCGGCCGGCGGCGGCTGACACCACAGGACCGGCATCCCCGCTGCACCGGATCGGCGGGGATGCAGCCCCCGGCTTGACCTTCCCCTTGCTGGAACCTTCAGCCTGCACGCAGATTGAGATGCCAGGAGGTTCCGATGGCCAAGAGCGACAAGCCCCAATCATCCTGTTGCAGCACGCACAGCACAACGGATGACGAGGTCGCGTCCGTGCGTGAAAACCCCGGAAACGGAGGTGGCGGTTGCTGCGGTTCGAGCGGCGATGCACGCCCCGAACATGAAGGTGAAACAGTCACCGACCCGGTGTGCGGCATGACCGTTCGCCTCAATGCCGGCAAACCCGCCTTTGAGCATGAGAGCGAGACCTTCCATTTCTGCTCGCAATCCTGCCACGACAAGTTCGCTGCCGATCCGGAACACTATCTCTCTGGAGCACACAAGCAGGCCTACGAGAACATGCCGGCCGGCACGCAATACACCTGCCCCATGGACCCGGAAATCATTCGCGACGAACCCGGCGACTGCCCGATTTGCGGTATGGCGCTGGAACCGATGGGCGTGCCGACCGGTGACGAGGGACCCAATCCCGAACTGGTGGATTTCCGGCGCCGGTTCTGGGTCGGCGCGGCGCTGACATTGCCCCTGCTTCTCCTCGCCATGGGGCCGATGGTGGGGCTTGGTTTCTTCCGAAATGCGCTAGGCGACGGTGTCGCCCTCTGGGCCGAGCTCCTCCTGGCAACGCCGGTCGTACTCTGGTCCGGCTGGCCTTTCCTGGAACGGGGCGCAAAGTCGATCCGGTCCGGCAATCTGAACATGTTCACCCTCATCGCGATCGGCGTGAGCGCGGCCTATCTGTTCAGTGTGGTCGCCGTGATCGTCCCGGGTATTTTTCCGGAAGGCTTCCGCAATGCCGACGGTCATGTCGGCGTGTATTTCGAAGCTGGGGCGATGATCACCGTCCTCGTTCTGCTCGGCCAGCTCATGGAGCTGGGCGCGCGCGAACGGACCGGCTCGGCCATCCGCGCCCTGCTCGATCTTGCCGCCAAGACGGCCCGTATCGTGCGGGAGAACGGCGATGAGGAGGAAATTGCGCTCGAGGACGTCCAGACCGGAGACCGGCTGCGGGTTCGCCCGGGCGAGAAAATCCCGGTCGACGGTGTCGTCGAAGAAGGGCATTCCTCGATCGACGAGTCGATGATTTCCGGCGAACCCGTTCCGGTCGAAAAGTCCGAAGGCGACAGCGTCACAGGCGCCACACTGAATGGGTCGGGCACGCTGGTCATCCGCGCCGAGCGCGTCGGCGCCGATACGGTGCTGAGCCGGATCGTCGCCATGGTCGCAGAGGCCCAGCGCAGCCGCGCGCCGATCCAGAAACTTGCCGATGTGATTTCCGGTCGTTTCGTGCCGGCCGTGATCGGTATTTCCGTCATCGCCTTCATAGTCTGGTCCGTCTTCGGGCCCGACCCGGCCCTCGCCTACGCGCTTGTCTCGGCGGTCTCTGTGCTGATTATCGCCTGTCCGTGCGCCCTCGGCCTCGCGACGCCGATGTCCATCATGACGGCCACCGGACGCGGTGCCCAGGCCGGCGTCCTGATCAAGAATGCGGAGGCGCTGGAGACCTTTGCCAGGGTCGATACGCTCATTGTCGACAAGACCGGAACGCTTACACAGGGCCGGCCCGAACTGGCCGATGTGGAGGCCATCGAGGGTTTCGAGGCGGACGATATCCTGAGGCTCGCCGCCAGCCTCGAACGAGGTTCGGAACATCCGCTCGCGGAAGCTATCGTCAACGGCGCAAAGGCCCGCGAGATTGAGCTGCGGCGCGCCGAGGACTTCCAGTCGGTCACAGGTAAAGGCGTCGAGGGACGCGTGGACGGCAAGCGGGTTGCGCTCGGAAACAAGGCCATGATGGAAGCTCTCGGCATCGACGTCGCTGCGCTTTCGCACACAGCCAACACCCGGCGCGATCGCGGCGAGACTGCCATGTTCGTTGCCGTGGACGGCAGTCTGGCCGGTCTGGTCAGCGTTGCTGACCCGGTCAAGGAAACCACGCCGGACGCGCTCAAGGCTCTGCACGGGCTCGGCTTCCGCATCGTCATGGCGACGGGCGACAATGAGCGCACGGCAAACGCCGTCGCCGAAAAGCTCGGTATCGACGAAATCCGTGCCGACGTTCTGCCCGAGGACAAGGCGCGCATCATCCGCGAGCTGCAGGAGGACGGGGCGACCGTGGCCATGGCCGGTGACGGGGTCAATGATGCCCCGGCCCTCGCCCAGGCCGATGTGGGTATAGCCATGGGCACCGGCGCCGATGTCGCCATCGAGAGCGCCGGAATCACCCTGGTGAAAGGCGACCTCACCGGCATCGTCCGGGCCCGCAAACTGGCCCGCGCGACCATGCGCAATATCCGCCAGAATCTCTTCTTCGCCCTGGTCTACAATGCCGCCGGCGTTCCCATCGCGGCGGGTATCCTCTATCCGTGGCTCGGCATGCTGATTTCGCCCATGTTCGCGGCCGCGGCCATGAGCCTGTCCTCGGTGTCGGTGATCTCCAACGCCCTGCGCCTGCGGACCGTGAAACTATAGGGAAGCGCCTCAATGACCGTCCCGTCCGGGCTCGACCGCGAAACCTACCGGCGCGAGAAGAAGGCGCTGCAGATCCAGCTCGTGAAGCTGCAGCATCATCTTATCGCCCATGACCGGCGCCTCCTCGTCCTGGTGGAGGGCCGCGATGCGGCTGGCAAGGACGGGACGATCAAGCGTATCGTCGAGCATATGAGCCCGCGCGAGACGCGCGTCGTCGCACTCGGCAAGCCCTCTGACCGCGACCGCGCGAGCTGGTATTTCCAGCGCTGGACGCCCTGGCTGCCGGCCAATGGCGAGATCGTCCTGTTCAACCGCTCCTGGTACAACCGGGCCGGCGTCGAACACGTGATGGGGTATTGCAGCGAAGCTGAGTACGAAGCCTTCTTCCGCGACGTTCTGCCCTTCGAACGCCTGCTCGTCTCCTCCGGCACGACCGTCCTGAAATACTATCTCGATATTTCGCGCGAAGAGCAGGCCGCCCGCCTTGCCGAGCGCAAGACCAGCCCGCTGACCGCCTGGAAGGTGAGCCCGGTCGACGATGTCGCGCTGGAGAATTTTGACGGCTATTCGCGCGCCCGGGACCGCATGCTCGCCGAGACGGGACCTGAGGACCTGCCCTGGCGGGTCGTCAGTGCCGACAACAAGCGGCAGACCCGACTCACTGTGATGGCCGACATCCTTGCCTCGGTCGAATGCGGCGGGGTCGAGGTGCCCGAACCGGGCGGCTATGGCGACATTCTGAGACGCGGCCCCAAGGCGCTGGCCGAGGACGGCTTCCTGGCGCGTTAGCCGGTTCAGGTCGATCTGTAAGGCTCGGCCTGGGTCGCGAACAGGCGGGCATAGGCCCCGCCCTCGGCGATCAGCGCCTCGTGTGCGCCGCACTCTACCACGCGCCCCTTGTCCAGCATCACGATCCGATCGGCCGTCCGGATATTGGCAAGCCGGTGACTGATCAGGACAAGTGATCGACCGCCGAGATCGCGCTGCATGAAGTCGGCTTCGGCGGCCGGGTCCATGGCAGCGGTGGGTTCGTCCATGATGAGGATATCGGCCTCATCATTAATATGCGCCCGCGCCATGGCGAGGCGCTGCCACTGGCCGCCGGAAAGCTCGATGCCGTCGAGAAAGCGCTTGGACAGGCGCGTATCGAGCCCGCCCGGCAGACTGGTCACCAGCTCTGCGGCAAGACCGGCTTCGATGGCGCGTTCGAGCCGTTCGCCTGCGACCGTGGCAAATCCGGATCCGGCCTCCACATTGTCGCGCAGGGAGAGCTTGTAATTCACGTGGGGCTGGAAAAGGACGCCGATGCGATGGCGCAGCGCAGCCCGGTCCCAGTCCTGCAGCGCAAGACCGTCCAGCCTCACCTCGCCGGCATCTGGCGCATATAACCCTGTCGCGAGCTTGACCAGCGTAGTCTTGCCCGACCCGTTTGCGCCGACCAGGCCGAGCCGCGTTCCGGGCGGAAGAGAGAAACTCACATCGTCCAGTGCGGGCCGGTCGCTTCCCGGATAGGTAAAGCTCACGCCGTCGAAGACGAGTCCCTCGCCGGGCGCCGGGCCACTCTTGAGGCCGCGGCCTTCCGGCGCGTCGGGAAGGTCCAGCAGGGCATAGAGATTGGTGACATAGAGCACGTCCTCGACCCCGCCCGTGAAGGCCGAGAGGAGATTTGTCACGCCCGCCTGTCCCTGTTTGAGCAGACCGACCAGCATGGTCATCTGCCCCAGCGTGAACGCGCCCGCGATCGTCACAGCGACGATCCAGAGCTTGCCGCCCAGGAAAACGGCGGAGCCGGCGAGGCTCAGGCCGGACCCGATCGAGGCCTGGCGAAGCTGCAAGGAACGGTCATCGCCATGAAGGGTCCGGAACAGATCGCCAAAACGATCGCGCACCGCCTCGCCATACCCGTAATGCAGCCTTTCCCTCGCTGACGCCTCGTTCGTGACCAGGCTCTCAAGATAATTCCGTTCGCGCATCTGCGGGGTGCGGCCCGTGTAGAAGCGATAGGCATCCCCGGAAAAGCGCAGGTTCCCGATAAAGACCGGCAGGCCGCCCAGTACCACGAGCAGGACCAGCCAGGGCGCATAGACCGCCAGCAGGATCAGCAAGGAGACCAGTGTCAGTCCGTGCTGGGCCGCGTCGAATATCCGGTTTACCAGACTGTAGGGCCGGCTCGCTGCAAACTGTTTGGCCAGGATCAGCTTCTGCTGGATGTCCGCATCCTCGATCTGGCGGAGCGAGAGCCGGTCCGCGCGTTCGAGGATGAGGCCCGAGACGACGAAGCCGAGCTCGGCATGAAGCTGCGCCTTGGCGAAGACCTGGAAGCGCCTCACCGCCAGCAAGGCTGCAAGGATTGCAGATTCGATCACGACCCAGAACAGGGCCTGGTTGCGGCTGACCTCGGTTCCGTCCTGCATGGCAGACACCACGCCATCGATGACGAGTTTGGACATGTAGAGCGCGGCCGGCGGCAGCAGGGCCGCGACGAGGCTCAGACCTGCAACGGCGGCGATCAGTGCCGGACGTTCACGCGTAACGAGACCCAGCGTCCTCAGTGCCTGCCGTATCGCGTCCGCCAGGCCGGGCCTGGCGCCGATCGCTTCATCATCTGAGGGTGTGCCGGCCATGGCCGGTCAGGCCACCCTGGCCTTGTCGCCGGCCTTGCCCGCTGCCGCCTCGGCTTCCTCCGCCATTTTGCGCGAGAGGACGGCGCCCTTGTGCGGGAAGGGTTCGGCCGGCAGGGGTCGCTCGAGGAAGGGCGCAAGTTTCTCGAAGCCTTCCCCGGAGCAGATATCGATGATCAGCAGATCGTCCGGCCGGTCCTTGAAATAGTCCATCACCGACCGGACGTGCTGATCGTAGACCCAGGAGAAGCGTTCCGGGTCGAAATTGTAGCAGCCATACACCGACGCCCGCAGGAACTGGCGCATCCGCAGATGCACCTCCTCGTCCGGGTCCTCCACATCCTTGAAGGCCGGGCGGTTGTAGTAATGCCGCGAACACGAGCCCAGCCAGCTTTCCTTGTCGCGCACGGTCAGAATGAATTTCGAGCCCGGATACTGCTTGTCGAGCTGGTGGTAGAAGGGAATGGTCGTGATGTCGGTCAGCCCGTCGAAATAGCGCAGCAGCGTCAGATCGTACTGCGCATTGGCAAGCTCGACATAGGTATCCTCGTCGATCGGGTAATGGTTACAGTCGAAGCCGAGCATCTGAAGCGCGGACGTCAGGCTGCGCGTGCCCGTCCGCGAGAGGCCGAGACCGAAGATTTTCGGCTTGTCGGCAGACTGGCCGTAGGCCACCCGGTCGCGATTGGCCGTCAGCCACTCGTCCAGCTCGTCCCGGGTAAAGTCGGGTTTGCCCGACAAGCCGAGTGCCTGCATCTGCGTCTCCGCATGTTCGGGCAGCGCGGCGATGAAGTCGTGGACCTCGTCCGGCGTCGCGGAAAGTGGAACTTCACAGCGGGCATATTCGACGGCGTGGCGGGCCATGGCGAGATCGCAGAACTCCCCGTCCTGCGTCACCCAGCGCTTCATGGAGCGCGTCAGGCGCTCGCGCTGGATCTTGGTCCGGCTGCGCAATTCACGCAGCGCGTACTTCATGAAGATGTGGTGATAGTCCTGGAAGTGGTCGTGCAGGATGTCGAAATTCCGGAACTGCTTGCTCGCCCCCATCGGCTTCATGGCCAGATTGCGCAAACGGGATTCGGGGCGCAGCACGTATTTCATGTCGTCGTCCGGGACCTCGACGGCAGCCATGGCCCGCACGAGATCGATACGGGTGATATGGACGCCGCAATGCAGGCGCCCACGGAAGCGGTCGCTGACATAGGAGTCCACATAGGGGGCGTCGCAGGTATCGATAAAGCTGCGCAGGTCCTCGAGAATGAGGCAGTCCGCATCGACATAGACCACGTAATCGCAGACATGGTCGATCTGGAGCATCTGGTTCACGCACTCGGTGAAGGGCCGGACATCATCGATCACATAGGTGTTTTCCGGCCGGATATTTTCCTGGGCCAGTGCCAGGGCAACATCGCGCGTCCGTTCGTCGATCTGCCGGAAAACAAGGTCTACTTTGGCCATTCTTCCTATTCCCCCCAGTGGAAGTCCCGGTTTGCTTCGGATGCCAGCCGGTCGAACAGGGCCCGGTGCAGCGCGCTCAACTCCTCGCGCCAGCGCAGGTCCAGCTCGATCGCGCCGGAATGTGTCTCGTAATAGTCGCGGGTCCGGCTGTTCAGGCTGACGAAGGCCTCGGCCGGATCGTCGAAGCGCGCCCGGGCCGCGATGAATTGAGTGCCGCTATTGCCGCCCAGCACGTGATGTTCGACGGCCGGGAAATCCCTCATGGCGGGCTCGTACTCGAGACCCAGCGTCTCGCAAATCTGCGTCAGGACGGCGTCCGTATTCGTCGCCAGATCCTCATAGCGCACGCGCAGCTTCGGTCCCTCATGCTGCGAGAAGAGCGCCTCGGCCCGCGCCATCTTGGCGACCCAGTCCTCGATCTGCTCGGCCGGGTCGCGCTCGGGATATTTGCGGATGCGGGAATTGACGACCGCACGTCCGTCCCGCCCGAGGAAGATCAGGAGCGGGATACCGCCGCCGGCCCGGACTTCCTCCGAACGCGCAGCGATCCACGGCTCGTCCTTGGTCGAATCGATGATCACGTCGCGGCCGACATGGGCGGCGACCTGCCGGTAGAGCGGCTGGACACCGCCCCAGCTGAAGCCCGACCAGACCGGACAATTCTCGCCGCAAATCTTGCAGACCCGTTTGCGCAGGGGCTTTTTCTCGTCGCCGAGATAACGCGCCTTGCCGCCTTCGCCCATATAGAAAGTGCGGGAGTGGCTGCCCAGCAGCATGCCGAGCAGTGTCGATCCGGAATGGCCTGCACCGCAGACCATGACCGCATCCGGTCCCGTCTTGTCTGTCATTCGCTTACTGCCTGCCGAAGCGCCGAATTCGGCGCAACGTCCCTCGTCCCCATTTTGTTGGACATCGAAACCGCGCGGGAGACAAGCGAAAATCACGAGAGCGGAAGATGCTAGCGCAGCGGCGTTGCAAAACGATGTCATCCTGCCGCATGTCCAAGCAGAAAAATCACGCTATACCCGGTGAGAAGCCGCTTATTCCGGGAGTTCGACCATGATCCGCCGCCTCGTTCCGCTCACCGCCGTACTTGCCCTATCTGCCTGCGGAGGCGCCTCCGAAAACGACGCCGTCGCCGAACCGGCCGAGACCTCTGCGGCGGCCGAAACCTCAGCAGCGGCCGGGGCTTCCGCCCCCGCAGAGCAAACCGTGCAGACCGTGGCTGAGCCGGCAGAGGCGCAGGAAAACGAGACGGACACCACCGCCATTCTCGCCGCTCTGGGGTCCGACTACGCTGATGCGGACCTGAGCAATGGCGCACGCCAATATCGCCGCTGCCAGTCCTGCCACACCCTCAACGAAGGTGGGCGCCATACGGTCGGCCCGAACCTGCATGGTGTCATCGGACGCGAAGCAGCCGCGGCCGAGGGCTTCAGCTATTCCCGCCAGCTCAGCGAATCCGGCCTGGTCTGGGATGTCGAAACGCTGGATGCCTGGATCGAAAATCCGAGGGCGCTCGTGCCGGGCAACCGGATGAGCTTCGTCGGCCTGCGCGATGCGGACGACCGCCGCGACGTGATCGCCCACATCGCCGTCGAGACAGCCGACTAGAAGCGCCTCCAAACCGAAAGGAAGGCCGCCCGCTCATTGATGGAATTGCGGCCTGCCGGCGTCATCCACCCGCCGATCTCGTAGCGGACATTGCCGATATCGCGGCCCAGCGAAAGCTGCAGCTTGTGCTGGTCGAATGCCGGCGCGCCCGGGCGCGCCGGTTCCGCGTTCCAGACGGAAAAGCTTTGCGCGGTCACATGCCAGCGCTCGCGCAGTGTCCACCCGATCGTCGTGTCCAGCCGCGCCTCGTCGAGATAGCGCCCCTCGCGCCATCGCCAGGCGAGCTGGGCCTCGGCGAAGCCACCCTCCCCGATGGAACGTCCCCACAAGCCGCGAAGTTCGAACGCGGTATCGCCCGCGCCGAGCGGCTGGTTGGATACATTCTCGCCCTGCCCCGGGATCAGTACCAGCGCCTGCGCGGAAACGACCTGCCGATCGCCGCGCCAGAGCGCCTGCCTTACGCCGATCTCGCTCGCCGCGAAGCCCTGCGCACCGTCGACGGCATTGCCGTTGCGGCGGCGGACATTCTGCCAGGCGAAGCGGGCGACCAGCGTGGTCGTTTCGGTCACGCCGTATTCGGCAAAGACCGCGGTTTCGTCCTTGTAGAAATAACCGTCATCGACGCGTTCGCGCTCGGCACCGAAGGCCGTATCGGCGCGGTCCACGACGGTGGAGATGATGGCGAGCGCGTCCCCTTTCGCCTGGGGCCAGGCACCGCCTGCAGCCGGCGCAGTGACAGCGCCGGCTGCAATCATGGCTGCCAGTGCAGGCCGGACTAGGCGTCGAAGCCCGGGCTCTCGCGGCGAACGCGGTCGAGCAAGGCCGCCCAGGCGATCTCCTTGAAGAACTCGTTGGACGAGATCTCGTCGGACTGCCCGAAGACACGATCCTGCATCGCCTTGTCCCATTCGATCAGCTCCCCGCCAGCCTGCGCCATCACCTGGATGCGACATGCACGCTCCAGGAGATAAATGCGAACATACGCGCTAAACGGGTGGTCGCCAACCGACAACGTTCCATGGTTGCGGAGAATCATCAGGTTCTTTTCGCCCAGATCTGCGACAAGCCGTTTCTTTTCATCGGCTTCCAGCGCGATGCCTTCATAGTCGTGATAGCTCACATCGTTGAAGACATTCATCGCCAGTTGGGAGATCGGCCGCAATCCGCCCTTTTGCGCGGCCACCGCCACACCGGCATCGGAGTGCAGGTGCAGGGCGACATGCACATCCTCGCGCGCGGCGTGGATCGCCGAGTGAATGGTGAACCCGGCCGGATTGATGCCGTATTGCGAGGGCGGAAGGACATTGCCCTCCAGATCCACTTTCACCAGGTTTGACGCGGTCACGTCTTCATAGAGGAGGCCGAACGGGTTAAGCAAAAAGTGCTCTTCCGGCCCGGGGACGCGCATCGAGATATGGGTGAAGAACAGATCGTCCCAGCCGTGCATGCGCACGAGCCGGTAAAGCGCGGCGAGATCGCAGCGCGCCTTCCACTCCTCCTCGGAAACCTGATCCTTCACCGAAACGTTCGCCTGATCATCCATGTGTCTCTCCCCGGATGTTTTCCTTATCGCCAACGGGGGAAGGATCGACCGTGCGAAGGGCCGCGTCAAATGTCCTTCGCCAGTCGCAGCCCGGAAAACTGCCAGCGCGCGTCCGGCGGGAAAAAATTCCGGTAGCTGGGGCGCACATGGCCGGGCGGGGTCGCGCAGGATCCGCCGCGAAGCACGTACTGGCCGCACATGAATTTGCCGTTGTACTCGCCGACCGCGCCCTCGGCCGGCCGGTAGCGCGGATAGGGCGCATAGGCCGACCGGGTCCACTCCCAGACATCGCCGAACATCTGTCGACAGCCCTCGCCCCTGCCCGCGCGGGCGGGATGCGCCGACAGACCGGGTTCGGCAAACCGGCCTTCCGCACAGGCGGATCGCCGGGCCGCCAGCTCCCATTCGCGTTCGTCGGGGAGCCGGGCGCCCGCCCATTCCGCATAGGCGCTGGCCTCGTAATAACTGAGATGGGTGACAGGCGCGTCCGGATCGAGCGGATGCTCGCCGTGCAAGGAGAACTCGTGCCAGGCGCCGTCACGGCGACGCCAGTAGAGCGGCGACTGCCAGCCCTCGCCCTGAACCATGGCCCAGCCATCCGACAGCCAGAGCATCGGCGACGCGTATCCGCCATCCGCGATGAAGTCCGCGTATTCGTCATTGGTCACCACCCGGTCGGCCAGGGCGAAGGGCGTCAGGATCGCCTCGTGGCGCGGCCCCTCATTGTCGAAGTGGAAACCGCCCGGCTCGGCGCCGAAGCCGAACGTCCCGCCTTCGAACTCGATCCAGCGAATACCGGTCTCGCCGCCCGTCCCGCTCGAAGCCGGGGCCGACAGGGCCGCCGGCGGCACCGGATTGGCGGCCAGAACATGCTTGATATCGGTCAGCATCAATTCCTGATGCTGCTCCTCATGCGCCAGCCCAAGTCGAACCAGCGGAGCGATGCGCGAAAGAATGTATTCTTGGTCACCAGAGAGTAAACGCGTCATCGCCGCGTCCACATGCGCTCGATATTCCTGGACCCTGTCGAGCGAGGGGCGGCTCAGCAAGCCACGCTCAGGCCGTGCGTGCCTTTCCCCGACACCGTTATAGTAGGAATTGAACAGGTAATTGAAATTCTGATCGAATTCACGGTATTGCGCGTCGTTCTCGCGCAACAGGAATGTTTCCCAGAACCAGGTCGTATGCGCCAGATGCCATTTCGTGGGACTGACATCCGGCATGGTCTGGATCTGCATATCTTCGGGACTGAGCGATACCACCAAAGCTTGTGTTCGCGCCCTGACTCCCGAATAAAGAGACAGTAAAGAGGCTGATTTCAAGTCCTCCATAGTCCCGCTCTCCCCGCTTCAGTCCAATTAACAAGTTTTCAAGGCGTTGGTGGCTACATAAGCGGACAATAAATAACTGCGCCCAGAAACCGATGGCCTTTACAGCATCAGAAGCCATAACCGCTCTCGAGCAAATGAGCGACCCCGACAAGCGACACAAAATCGCTTTGTCGGTAACGGAGTTGTGTGTCGCGCAGCCACTGTCCGAGACCGCCGAACCGGTTGCCGGCCAGCTTCTCATCACCCTGTCCGAGAAGTCCGGCGTGGAAACCCAGGCCGAAATGGCGAAGAAGCTGGCGACCTGCAAATGGGCGCCGCACGAAGCTATCATGCACCTCGCCTTCCAGCCGATCGAGGTTGCGGCCTTCATCATCGACAAGAGCTCGAAGCTCTCCGATGCGGACATGATCGAGATCGCCAAGGGTGCATCCACCGAGCATCGCCGCCATCTGGCCATGCGCGCCAATCTGCACCTCAAGGTCTCCGACACGGTCGCCGAACCGGGCGAGCCGATCGTGCTGCGGGCGCTCGCCAATAACGATACTGCGGAAATTTCCGAGCAGACCCTGGACGTCTGCCTGACGGTCGCGCGCGAGCATCCCAAGCTCAAGGAAGCCCTCGCCCGGCGTCACGATCTCTCGACCGATTTCGCGACCCAGCTCTGCATCATGCTGCCGGAGAACTGGCGCGAGGAACTCTATCGGCGCTTCGCACTCGACAAGGACAAGGTCGAGAATCTCGCTGTCCAGGCCGCCCTCGAGGCGACGCCGGAAGACGCCGACCGTGCCGCCGCGCGCGCGGTTGCCGAGGCTGTCGAGGCGGGCAAGCTGAACGGTCAGTACGCCCTCAACGCCCTCAAATCGGGCGAGGAAGCCGTCTTCGACCATGCCATCGCGCACCTGTGCGGCATCAAGGCGTCGCAATGGCGCGTGGCGCTTGCCATGGGCGGCGTTCGCGCTGCGGCCATGGCCTGCCAGGCGGCGGAACTCGACCGCACCGCCTATCCGGTCATCCACAAGGCACTGCAGCGCTCGGGCCGGGTCCATCAGCAGCTCGAAGGCGACGCCATGGCGACCGCCGCGAACGTGTTCCGGATGTACGGTCCGGAAAAGGCTGCCAAGGTCTTGCGTCAAATGGGTTCGAGGGCTTGAATAAGCGCCTGTCCGATCAGGCCCTTACCTAGAGCGTTCCCATCTCGTCCAAACTCGCCTTTCTCGCCAGTCCCCGACCGGAAGCCAAGGCCGCCAAGGCGCGCCTCGAAAAAGCCTATGGCTGCGTTCCTGTCGACGAGGCCGACATTATCGTGGCGCTGGGCGGCGACGGGCTCATGCTCGACGCGCTGCACACCTCGATCCGCACGGGTGCTGCGGTCTACGGCATGAATTTCGGGTCCGTCGGATTTCTTATGAACGAGTTCCGGGAGGACGGCCTGCTCGACCGGCTGGCGCATGCCGAGCGGGCCGAGATCCACCCCCTGCGCTGCTGGGGCGAGGATATCAATTGCAAGCCCTTCGAAGCGCTCGCCATCAACGAGGTCTCGCTGCTGCGCGAAACCCGACAGACCGCCAAGATCAAGATTACGATTGACGGACGCGACCGCATGGGCGAGCTCCAGGCCGACGGCGTACTCGTTGCCACACCGGCCGGATCGACGGCCTATAACCTCTCGGCACACGGTCCGATTCTGCCCATAAATTCAAAGGTTCTGGCGCTCACGCCGATCAGCGCCTTCCGGCCCCGTCGCTGGCGCGGCGCCCTCCTGCCCTGCACCGTCCGGGTCGGTTTCGAGATCGTCGAACCCCGGCACCGCCCCGTTTCCGCCGTGGCGGACAATCAGGAATTTCGCGAAGTCGCCCGAGTCGACGTCGTCGAGGCGAGCGACGTCACCCTGACAATGCTGTTCGACGAGGGGCGCGATCTTGCTGAAAGAATTATCACCGAGCAGTTCGAAAACTGATGTTATTTAGGCGGACGTTAAACAACGACGCCTAACGTCTGTCCCGAATTGACTGGGTCCGTTTTCAAGCGGACCCGCGCTTGACTGGGAACACGCCGCGCATGACGAATGCCGCTCTGGAGACACTTCTGTCGCGCCTTCGGGTTCTGCTCGTCGACGACAACGCCGCCCTGCGCGGTGCCCTGCGCGTGTCGCTCCAGGCTTTCGGCTGCGCCGAGGTGGTCGAAACGGACTCGGTCGACCGCGCGCTCGCGGAAATCGAGACCGGCCGTATCGACCTCGTCATCACCGACTGGAAAATGTCGCCCCGCGACGGCCTCGACCTCGTCCGCAATCTGCGCGCTCCGGAGACCGGCGCCGCACCGGACCTGCCCATTCTCATGCTGAGCGCCTATTGCGATGCCGAGCGCATCAGCGCGGCCCACGCCGCCGGCGTGACCGCCTTTCTCAACAAGCCTTTCACGGCTGCATCCCTGGCTGCGACGCTGAGCGAAGCCCTGCTCGCGGGCCCGTCGGGACAGTCGAACCAACACCCGGACCGCAACGGGGATCGGCGCTGCCATGCGCATGATGATCGCACCCCGCTTGCCTGCGCCAACTAAGAGGACTTTTCCATGGCCAAATCCGACGAAGTCGAGGTGATCGCCGCTCCGAACCTGCTTCAGGCGAAGGTCGGCGGCCCGATCAGTCAGGGCGATCTGCACATGATCGAGAAGGCCGAAGAGGCCCTCAAGGACCTGCGCTCCGATTTCGGCCAGTGGCTGGAAGAAGAAGTGGTCAAGCTCGAGGAGTGCGCCAAGATCGTGAAGGAAAAGGGTCTCAAGGGCGATGAGGGCGAAGCGCTCTTCGTTCGCGCGCACGATCTGCGCGGCCTCGGTTCGACCTATGAATTCCCGATCATCACGCGCCTGTCCAAATCATTGACCAAGATGATCGACATTCAGGAAAAGCGTGACAAGGCACCTCTCGCCCTGGCGCTTGCCCATGTTGGCGCGATCCGCGCGGCCCTCTCGCAGAATATCCGCGACGACAATGATCCGGTCGCCGCCGCTCTCGCATCCGAGCTGGAGCAGCAAACGGCGGTCTTTGCGGAGCCCTGGAAAGACGACTGATCGCTGCGCAAGCGGCTTACAGGCAAGAAAAAGGCGCCTCATCGAGGCGCCTTTTTCGTGTCCGCACGGAAACGCGTATCAACCGGCCATCGCCTCGCCTCGCGCCGGCATCTCGTCGAAGCGGCTGAGAATATACTCGACGTCCGCCTCAGGTATGCCCTGGAAGCGCGTCATGGCACGCTCTGCCAGCTTGCGGCGGAAGCGCTCGCGGCCCGGCTCGTCGATCGGCATTTCCATGCTCTGGACCACATCGATCGCAGCCCGCACGGCAGGATAGAGACGCGCCGGCATGCCGGTGCGGTCGTAAACGGCCCGCAGGCCCAGCGGTCCGGCATCATGGACCAGCAGCCAGGCGCGCTGGTGCGGCAGCCCCGCCAGTTCGGCGAAGGCATGCTCGACGAAGGTGATATGCCCGCGCAGCAGGGCTCGCAGGACGAGCGACGGCGTCAGACGGCCATTCATGCGCAATTGCTGCACGAAATGGCGCGGGTCATGAGCAAGTCCAGCCTGATCGACGAGATCAACCGTTGCCCGCTCCCGCGCGCCCTCGGAAATCTCCACGGCGAGCTGGGGCGGGAGCGCGTGGGTCTTCACGAGGCGCTCCAGGGCGACATCGCTGACATGGGCGATCAGTTTCTCGGTGACCGAGAGCGGCAGCGTCGAGCGCGCCACGAACGCATCCATCACGCCCGGGGTCTCGCAGAAATCTGCGAAGGCGCGCCGATAGGCCGCCTCGTCGAAATCGGCGCCGTCATTCGAGGCTGCAATACCGACGGCCTTTTCGTCGCCCGTTTCGAGGATCTCGTGCACGATGCGGGTCGAGACGTCCTTGCGCGCGGCGATGGCGCAGCGCTTCTTCGTCCCGGCACTTTCCAGTACGGCCAGCAGATCCGCATCGTCGAGGACAGGCGAGTCGGCGAGGATCGGGGTCGCCACCGCATCCACGTCCGCAGCAAGACGGCGCGCAATCTCCCTGGGCAGATTGGGGGATTCACGAAGCGTCACCGCGAGGGCGCGACGGACCAGTTCGGCGGCATCGCCGGCGATGAGATCGAGCACGGCGATCGCCGCCTCGCGTTCGGCATCGGTCAGCGCATCACTGTCGACGCGGTGACAGATCTTTCCGGCGGCAACGGCGCGGACTTCGTCCGACTCGCCTTTGACCAGCCGGCGAATATCGTCATTTGTCAGCCGGTTACGCAGCGCAACGACACTCATGATCTTTCCGTCTCTCTAACAGGTTGCAGCGAAGGTAATCGGCGTATGCTTAATGAATGCTTGCGCCGGCCGCGTCCGGTTTACGTCTTGCGAACCCGCCCGGATTCCGGCGCATCCAGCGAGGCGAGAATTTCCACCAGGGTAGGCGACAGCTCGCCATTGCCCACCTGGAAGCGATGCGGCGAGAAGACCGCATTGCGCACCGGCGTCGGGGCCGGATTGCCGGCCGGAACGCGGACATCTCCGCCCTCGGCCGGTGCCCGCGAGCGAAGCACGGCAGGCTCGGCCTGCGCAGCCGCGTGGCGCATGGCAGGAACGCCCTCGCCTTCGCCGGTCAGGCGGGTCAGAACCTCGCTGACCGAGCGCGGCCGGCCCTGGGAATAGAAGATCGGCCGATTGGCCGCGGCGGCGGCCGGGAAGAGCCGGTCGGCCCGTGTGGCGGGGTCCGCTTCGGCTGCCTCAATCAGCGTGGCAGCGCCCTGGGCGCCCAGGAAATGCGCCGCATAAAGCTCCCCCGACGAGGCCGGGCGGCCGGTCCGGGTCTCGATCACCCGCGCATTCTCCGAAGCCAGCTCGCCGGCCATGCGGGCCGCGGCCACCGCGTCGAAGCGGAGATCGAGAATGCGCTGGCGCTGTTCCGGGTCCGCCACGACGAAACGGCCGCGCTCGTCCTGGCTGATCTGGCTCGCCTCGGCGGCATAGCCGTGCTCGGCGCCGCTGCGATGCATGACGCCGAGCCAGGTCTGTTCGATGAACTGGAACATGCCCGCAGCGCTGGAGGTCGCGGCCTCGGCCCGGACGTCGAAATTGCTCTCGCGCGCGGCGGTCCGGAGCAGATAGTTGAAATCGGTCCCGGTCTCCTGCGCGGCCTGGCGTATGGCGCGCGTCGCGAAGTCGGTATTGTGCTGCTCTACGGGGCTGACCACGGACGTCTCCGGCGGGGCTTCGAATCAAGTGCCAGAATCGCCGCCGCGTGGCTAATCGCGGGTTAACGCCCCCTAATACGGTATGTCCGGACGGGTTTCGCGTCGTTAACTTGACCCGCACCGGTTGCGAGCTGATATCATCTGCACGAGGGACGCGCTGCGTCAGGAGAGTGATATGGCATCTGTACCGAAGACAATCTTCGCCGCCCTGCTGGGATTCGGCCTTCTGGCGGCGCCCGCGCTGGCCGACCGAATCCGGCTGGTAAATATCAACGGCTATTCGGTGATCGACCGGGAGCATCTGGTCCTGAACGGGGGCGTCAGCCGTCACTATCTGGTGACCCTGCGCTCGCCGTGTCCGGAACTGACGGGCGGCTTCCAGCTCGGCATGAGCTTCCCGTCGACCACGACGATCGTCTCGCCGCACATGGAGTACGTCTATCCGCGCCGGACGATCGGAATGAGCTCGATGGACATGGTTCAGGGCCGCCGCTGCTATATCGACACGATCGAGGACGTCGAGTCGCCCGAGGCCGCTCGCGTCCTGGTCGAGGAACGCGCCGCCGCCGAAGAGGCGACCGGGAACGGCGAAGCCGGCAGCGATCGCTGAGCGCGACCGGCTCACCGGCCTGAGACGACAACGCCCCGGTCCGAACTGGACCGGGGCGTTTCTTTTGCCTGCATCACCCGGAGGAGAGACCGGGAAGGCGATACAGGCTTGCGAGGCCCCGGCCGCAGGGGGGCGGAAGGCGGCCGGTCCCGGCCCTAGGGCGTAGCGGCGTCATCGTCTGCCGGTACGGAAAGCGGAAAGGCGAGCGGGCGGATCGGCGCGGCGTCGGCGCCGCGAAGCTTCAGCGACCCGCCGATGAATGCGAACTCGTAGACCCGGTCGCGGGCCAGCGCCTCCAGATCGACCAGCTCCAGGATCGGGATGCCCTGCTCGGCGAGCAGATAGGTGTGAAGCGGCACGTAATTGCCCTCGACCTCGGAGGGGAAGGCCTCGAAGCTCAGATTGTCAGCCCCGACGATCATGGCGCCGGCCTCTTCGGCGAGAAAGCGGGCTGCCTCCATGCCAAGACCGGGCGGGTTGGCCATATAGGCGGCGGCGTCCTCATAGACCTGCATGCGGCCGGTTCGCACGAGGACGACATCGCCCGGCTCGAGACTGACACCCTGCGCCGCGAGCGCGGCCTCGATATCCGCCCGTCCGATGCGATAGCCGTCGGGAAGCATGTCGACATCGAGGGCCGAAGGCAGGTCGATAAGCACGCCGCGGGCGATGATGGGCGGCAGAGTCTCTGCCCCGGCCCGCTGCCAGCCGCGATCGCCGAGATGGTCCTCGGCGCGGAAACCGTTCCAGATCGCCCCGTCGAGCCCGAAATGAGCCAGCGCGTCGATATGGGTTCCCATATGCGTGTACATGGAGACGGCTGCGCCGGTATAGCTGACATGCGCGTTCATTGCCTCGCCGAGGCCGAGCGGATCGTCGACCTGCGTGCCGTGCGGCGTGTGCGTCATCCAGAGCCGGTAGTGCGGATCGCCGGCAGCCTGCCAGCTCGGCATGCCGATGAAATATTCCACCGACAGATCGTAAGCCGGAGCGCCCGACAGGCGGGCGAGCAGCGCCGCCTGGCCTTGCGGCGTCATCATGTTGAGCCGGCCGATCTCGTCCTCCGGCCCCCAGGGGCTCACCCCGACCGTCGCACGGGCCTCAGCCGTACCGGTGTCGGCATGCTGTGCGGACACCGGCGCGCCGGCGGCCAGCAGGACCAGACCCGCCGCGGCGAGCCCGTTGATCGCCACCGACATCGATCCAGCGAGTCGGGGTAGACATTTCGGGAAGGAATTCGGCATGACGGGTCTCCTCTGGACACGGGATCAACGACCGCACCGGCCGCGTTCGTCATGACGCTACCCATTCACCCCCATTGATATAATCCGCATATTGGTGCAATGATTGTTCACCATGGGTATACAATCATGAACCGCCTCACCGCCATGATGCTCTTCCGGCGCGTCGCCGAACTGGGCAGTTTCGCCGCCGCCGCGCGCGAGACCGGCTTCTCCAATGCGGCCGTCAGCAAGAATATCGCCGGGCTGGAAGCGCATCTCGGCGTACGTCTGCTCGAACGCAGCACGCGGCGGCTGCGCCTGACGGCCGCCGGCGATGCCTATCTCCAGCGCTGCGTGCAGATCCTCGATGCGATCGAGGAAGCCGAGCTGGAAGCCGCCGAGGACGCCCTGGCTCCGCGCGGCCTGCTCCGCGTCAGCGTTCCCATGTCGATGGGCCTTCTGCACATCGCACCGCTCCTCGGACGGTTCCTGGAATCCTGTCCCGAGGTCGAGCTCGATATCGTGATGAGCGACCGCAAGGTGAATCTGATCGAGGAAGGCTTCGACGTCGCGCTGCGCGCCGGCGGCCCCCTGCCCGATTCCAGCCTCATGGCCCGCCAGCTTGCACCGATCGCGCGGCAGGTCTGCGCCGCGCCTGCCTATCTCGACAGGCGCGGCACGCCCGCAATTCCGGACGACCTCACAGACCACGACTGTCTGGTCTACAGCCTTTCGGAAACGCCGCGACAATGGCAGCTGGAGGGACCGGAGGGCCGGAGGACGGTCGCGGTTTCCGGGCGGCTGTGCGTGAACAGCAGCCTCGCCCTGCGCGACGCCGCGATCGACGGCGCCGGCCTCGCCCTGCTGCCCGATTTCATCGCCGCACCGGATATCCGCGCGGGCCGACTGACGCCCGTCCTGCCCGCCTGGACGCCGGCCGAACAGGCGCTCTACGCCATGCATGCCGGACGGCGCCATGTGGCGCCGAAGATCCGGGCTTTCATCGATTTCCTGGTCGAGGCGTTCCGCGACGGCGCGCCCTGGGATGCACGGTCCGATACCAGCAACCAGGACCGCTGAGTCCTGTCGCCAAAGCCGGACGGTATAAGGCCGGGACCGGCGAAGCCGAGCGGGACGTTTTTCGGGAAGACAATACCGGCGCGCGATACCGGCCTGAGGCTTCAGCTTCCGGCGCTGGCGATCGCCGACTCGTTCGCTTCGATCTCGCGCTTGCGGTCGAACACCATCGCCTTCGCAGGAATGCGCGGCTTCACATCGTGTTCCGCGCCATCGCCCTTCGCATCCCCTTCTGCTTTCGCATCGCGGACGGAGCGGGCAAGCGGGCGATTATTGCCGGCAGCGCGGGTGACCGCGACGGCGACATGCGCACTGCCGCGCGCCACCATGCCGCCGATAAAGATGCCCGAACCGAACAGGGTCAGATTGGTCTTGAGATTGAGCAGGCCGAGATTGAGCACCGCCTCGCCGGCGCCGGACCCCGGCATGAGAATACCCGCCAGCGCCATCAGGACGCCGAGACCGATCAACCACTCGCCTGCGCTTTTCATGCTTACCCCCGCATGTCACTCGGACCATCCGCCACGCGACCGCCGGGCTCTCCCGTCCCGACCGGCCCCGCACGGTACCGATACAACCATATCGTGCCATATTATAAAATCACACGACATAACATACGATGCGTGACCGGCATCACGCGCAGGGGCGAATTCGGCGATTCTTTTGCGTGATCAGGGAGGTATGCGCCGGAGCGAGGAACGGCGATCGATTATTTTGTCCAAAAGAAAAATGGTACCGCCTCCCCGGTTCGAATGAGGGGCTCCGGACACCCAATTCAAGCCGTGCGACCGCCAATTTCTGCGCATTGAAAGATTTATGCTGTGAAGGCCACCATCACACGCTTAGGGTTTAGCGCATTAGCACAGTGGAATAGGGCGCTCATCGTGGGAAGTACAAAACAAAACCGTGTGATTACCACAATCGCCTATTTGGCCTTGCTCGCAGCGGTACATGGCTTCGTCATTTCACCCAGCTTTGCTCCAAGCCTAGAGACAGTATGGTTCTATTCCGGCGCGGTTAGTTTGGTGCTGGGTAGCAGGTTACTCACACCCCACTTCACTCCTCCCGCTGACGCCGCAACGAACGCCATCTTCGCGACCATAGCCATGTTGACGATTATGGCATCGGATAGCTTAGGCGCTGACGCGCGGATAGCCGCGTCTGTAATGCTGGGAGCTTCAATACTGGTGCTTCTATCTGGCTTGATCGTCCTGTTGATCAAGCAGCCCGGCGGCCTCGAGTCACGAGCCTGGCTCTTAGCATGGGAAAGAGGCGTACGCGGCAGCGGCAGTCCGAATGTCGTGTTCACCACGGTGATCCTCGTATCCGTCTTTGCAATTCACCGCGGCAACCCGACCGAAGTTATCGCGATACTCGCGAGCTGGACCGTGATTGTGGCGCTGCGCCCGTTGGACTCAGTCATGGACCTACTCCGTTGGTTTCGAGATCAACGCGAGCTGGGACCACGCGAGTTGTTGGGCACTGTCGCCGCCTATCAATCTCCGGGAATCGTCCTGATACGCCAAACGAGCGACATTCAGCTCCCACGGGGCACCCTTATGCTAATTGGCGACCGGCAGGGCCCAACGAGACTGGGGGTCGCGGTAAATTATGTGGGGCGGGACGAAGGTCACCTGCTGCGTACGCTCAGCCTGCCACTCCCTGCAGCACTAAAGGGGGACGCAGGAAGGACAGAGGCCGTTGATGGAGCTGCTCGCCTTTTGGAAGTAGACGAGGAAACGCGCCAAAAAGCAGGCAGTGTCTTAGAGCGCATCGACCGACTTTGCGGCGTCGTCGATAATGGTACGACTCTAGACCGCCTTGAATTCGAGGTAATTGACGAGGGCGACCTTTCCGAAGGGCGACTGGTTGAGGTTAAGGTTGGTCGAGAGAACGTCATCTATCAGGTAATCGACGGCGTAACCCACGAAGAGCTTGTTCAGCAAAAGAACAAGTATGGGTATGCGCGAGCACGGGCTCGAAAAGTCGGTAAGTGGAACGCCGAGAAATCAAAGTTCGAAGCAGCTCCCTGGCTGCCGAACATCAATGCACCAGTGTTTTTGAAGGATACCGCCGCCTTCGACGTATCCGCCGAAGCGGTAGGTCATTTCCCCTCAACTGACTACTCAGTCTCGATCGATATTCACGAGGCCATAACTCACAATACCGCCATTTTGGGCATTCTCGGCGTCGGCAAGAGCTTCCTCGCTATTGAACTTGTTGAACGAATGATCGCTGAGGGCATAAAAATCATTTGCCTAGATCTGACTGACCAGTACCAAAACGAGCTGAAGCCGTTTGTTGTCGAGAAGCATCAGACTGCTGTGATGGAAGGGCTTCAACCAGAAAAGGGACGAGGCAAGACCGCCAAAACCAAACAAGATGGAGGCACGATCAGGGACTTCAGCGAGCGAGTGAAAACGGTCCTTAAGACCTTCCTTTCAGCCGAGAGCCCCTATCCAATTTGCATCATCAACCCAGCGAGTCTGACCGTCTGGCAGCAAATCGGTGCGCAAGATTTCAGAACGGGCGAAGCTGACATGGCGCAGCTAACGCCCACCGAGATCACAGCAATTATATCTCATCACGCCCTGCATATTTGCCAAGATCTCGGCATGACCGACAAGGCCCGCGCTTGTCTTGTCTATGAAGAGGCACACAGTTTGATTCCAGAGTGGAATTCAGTCGCCGCGGAGGGAGACAAAAAAGCGGCCTCAGCAAGTTCGCGCGCAATTCTCCAAGGTCGAAAGTTTGGCCTTGGGTGTCTTCTGATCACTCAGCGTACCGCAAATGTCACGAAAACCATCCTGAACCAATGCAACACGGTTTTTGCGATGCGAACATTTGATACGACCAGCGAGAATTTTCTTTCGAATTATATTGGTGCAGATTACGCAAGCATTCTACCTAATCTGCAACCGCGGCACGCCGTTTTCTTTGGAAAGGCGTCATCCTGCGACGACCCCGTTCTAATCAGGCTCAATGATCGAGAGGAATTCGAGACCGCTTTCCGAGCTACTCACCTTCCTTGCAAACTCCCCGAGTTTACCCCGGATGACGCTCTAAAGCCCGGCGCCGTCGAAGAAGGCGAAGAAGACGACGCCCCGAACGCCCCGAACGCCCCGAACGCCCCGGTCAAACCGCGCATTACTCGTTTAGACGAGGAGTAATTCGCACCACATCGAAATTTAAGATGGTTGGTCGCCTAGTGCGATGACCGGGCAAATTGCGGATTTAGACAGAAATCTGTTTATCGCGCTTAAGGACGGCCTCAAATGCCAATGTGGTCTAGCACCCACGTCCATCGACGCGCTTAGCCGACCGCTCAAAGGGGCTCTATAAGCTGCAGCAAACAAGAAAGAAAAATGGTACCGCCTCCCCGGTTCGAACGGGGGACCTCTAGATCCACAATCTAGCGCTCTAACCAACTGAGCTAAGGCGGCACGCGTCAGGCCGGTGGCAACCGGGCTGTGAGGCGCGGGAAATTAGCCTCCCCGCCCCCCTCTGGCAACCATGCTGTCAGGGCTTTTGCAGCCCCGGTTCTCCGGCCCCGTTTCCGGGGCCGGAAGCCCTGTCATGTCAGGCGTATCCGCGGGCGCGAATGTGTTCGCGCATGGCGGCGATCCGGTTCTCGTCGGACGGGTGGGTGGACATGAACTCGGCGCTCTGGCCCTGGTGCCGGGTCGACATGGCGACCCAGAAATCGATGGCCTGGCGCGGATCATAGCTGGAGCCGACCATGTAATCGACGCCGAGACGGTCGGCCTCGTATTCGTGCTGGCGCGAATACGGCAGAATCACGCCGAGCGTGACGCCCATGCCGAGCGCCGCGCCGATCCGGTCTGAATACTGAGCCGTGTCGGTATTGGAACCGAGCGCGGATGAGACCAGGGAGACGCCCATCTGGGCGGCCATCTGCTGGCTGGCGCGCTCGGCGGAATGGCGTCCGGCGACATGGCCGACCTCGTGCCCCATGACGGTGGCGAGATGGTCGTCCGTCTCCATAATGTCGAGAATGCCCTTGTAGAAGCCGACCTTGCCGTTCGGCAGCACCCAGGCATTCACGGTCGGGTCGTCGAATACGACGAATTCCCAGGGCATATGGCTGAGCCCGGCCGCGTTCACAACGCGGCTGCCCACGCGCTCCAGACGGCGCTGATAGGCCGGATCGCGCAGCACGCGCTCGCGCTGGAGGCTTTCCCGCCAGGCCTGGTCGGACAATTGCGCCAGCTGGCCGTCGGAGACCAGCATGAGCTGGCTGCGGCCCAGCGCGGCATTGTCTGCACAACCGGAAACCAGCGGCACGACCGTCCCCGCGGCCAGACCGATAATGAGTTCGCGCCGATGCATCAGGCTGAGCTTGGATTTCTCGGACATCCCCTACCCCCTTTGGTGTTTGATCGAAATCAGAGGTAGATTAACCCATCCGTTTTTCGCCGTCTCGCCAAGAAAGCGACATGGTGGAGCGATAGGCTGAGAATCATGCCCGCCGGAGGTCCGGCCGGCGGATCGAAGGGGAGCGCAGTCGCATGAAACGTTTTGGTCTTTTCCTGATCGTCCTCGCCGGACTCCTGGTCGTGGCGGCCCTGGTCCTGCCCGGCCTGATACCCGCATCGGCCTATCGGGACCGGGTGGAAGTGGCGGCGGAAAACGCGCTCGGCCGCGATGTCGGGCTGGACGGCGATATCGCCCTGACCATCCTGCCGCGCCTGGAAGTGCGCGCCTCGAACGTCTCCATCGCCAATGCCGAGGGCTTCGGCGATGCGGCCTTCGCGGAGATGAGCGAGATGCGCGTCGGGGTGCGGCTGGTCCCGCTGCTTTCGCGCCGGGTCGAGATCACCGAATTCGTGCTGGTCGATCCGACGATCCGCCTGCAGCAGCGCGGCGGCCGCAATAACTGGACCTTCAACAGCGGCGAGGCTGCGCCGGCACCTTCATCCGGCGAAGGCTTCCGCCGGCGCCCCGGCGCGCTGCCGCTCGAGGCAAGCTTCGGCGATGTGCGGATCGAGAACGGCTCGATCTATTACACCGATGCCGGCCAGAGCCGCGAGATCACCGGCCTCGATCTGAGCGTGGCCCTGCCATCTCTGGACGAAGCGACACGGATTTCCGGCGCACTCAATGCCGACGGCGAAGCGCTCACATTCAATGCGGAACTCGGCTCGATCCGCGATTTCTTCGAGGGCCGCGAGACGCCGCTCACGCTGGCCATGGGCGGGCGGCTGATCGATCTGGGCTTCGACGGGCGCATGCTCGAATCGGAGGAGATCGCCTTCGACGGCGACTTCAATGCCGACATCCCCTCCATCCGCGCCCTCGCCGCCTTTGCCGGGACCGACATGCCGGCGGGCGAGAATCTCGAACGCTTCTCCGCGGAAGGCGCACTGGCCGGGCAGCCTGGCTCCCTCGCCCTGACCGCCCGCGCCCTGCAGCTCGACGATATCCGCGCCTCGGGCACGCTCAATGCGGATGTCTCGGGAGCCAGGCCACGCCTCAATGGCGCGCTCGAACTGCCGACGCTCGATGTGACGCCCTATCTGCCGGAAGAGCGCGAAGGCTCCGGCTCCGGCGGCGGCGTTCCGCCCTGGAGCGAGGATCCGATCGATCTGGCGGGCCTCAACCTGCTCGATGCCGATCTGCGCCTCGGCGTGGGCACGTTGCGCTTCCGCGATCTGGAAGTCTCCGATGCCCGCCTGCGGGCTATTCTCTCGAACGGCCGGCTGGAAGCCGTGCTGGAGAATTTCGATCTCTACCAGGGCTCCGGATCCGCCACGATCGTGGCGAACAATCGCGGTCGTACGCCCTCCTTCTCGCTGGACGCCACGCTGGACGGGCTCGACGCCCAGCCCTTCCTGACGGCTGCGGCCGGCTTCGACCGTCTTCAGGGGACGGGCCAGATGCGGTTGAGAGCGACCGCCGCCGGCAACAGCCAGGCCAGCATCATGCGCAGCGTCGACGGCAATGGCGGTTTCAGCTTCGCCGACGGCGCCATCGTCGGCATCAACATCGCCGAGACCATCCGCAATGTGAACAGCTTCTTCTCGCAGGAGGACGAAGCCGCCGCGACCGGCGAAGCGAGCGAATCGGACAGCGAACAGGCCAGCGTCGGCGAGCGGCAATCCACCGACTTCACCGAGCTCGGCGGCAGCTTCACGATCGCCGATGGCCGCATCACCAACCAGGACCTGCTCATGCTCAGCCCGCTGCTGCGGGTCGAGGGCAATGGCTGGGTGAACCTGCCGGAGCAGACCCTCGACTACCGCCTGCGTCCGCGCGCCGTCGCCTCCATCCAGGGACAGGGCGGCGACCGCGACATGCGCGGCATCGTCGTGCCGATCCGCTTCCGGGGCGATTTCAATTCGGTCAGCTACGGGGTCGATACGGAAGCCGTCGGACAAGCCCTGCTCGGTGGTGCGATCGGCAATGCGCTCGGCGTCAACAGTTCGCAGGCCGCCAGCCCGGAGGATGCGGTCCGCGGTGCCCTCCTCAACGCGCTCGGACTGGGCGGGGAGGAAGATGGGGGAGAAACGACCGGGGCAGATGCCACCGAAAACACCCCGGACGACACCTCTCAAGCCCCCCAGCAAGCGACCGAGGAAGAGGAGGTCGATCCGGCCGAGCAATTGCTGCGAAATCTGCTGGGCACACGCCGCGAGCCCGAACAGCCCCCCGAAGAGGAAGAAGGCCCGAACCGGCGCTGAACCGGCGCTAACCCAGCGCCGGTCCAGCGGATGAACGGACGATGAAGCGCCCGCTCCGCGCCCGTTCAGCTTGAGCCCGCTAGACCGGTGGCCGAACCTTTCAATCAACGGCTTGTCAGTTTCGGAGGGAGCCAGATGACTGTTAAACGGACCATCCTCGCCGCCATGGCCTGGGCCGCCAGCGGCTTCGCCGCCCAGGCCGCCGCGCAGGAGATCATCCTGTACGAACACAGCAATTACCGTGGCCGCGAAGTCCGCGTGACCGGTCCCGTCAGCAATCTGACCCAGGCAGGTTTCAACGACCGCACCTCGTCCTTCCGGATACTCTCGGGCCAGTGGGAGATCTGCCAGCACGACAATTTCCGCGGGACTTGCCAGTATCATTCCTCCGACCAGCCCTCGATGGGCCGCATGAACGACCAGCTGACTTCGCTGCGACCGGTCGCGTCTCCTGGCGGCCACGGTCCCGGCGGATACTATCCCGGCGGGCATAGAGGGGGCGGTATCACGCTGTATTCCGGACCGAATTTCACCGGCCGGTCGGTGACGCTGTCGGAAACCACGCCCGACTTCACGCGCATCGGCTTCAACGACGAAGCGCGCTCCATCTCCTTCGACGGCCGCCGCAGCTGGCGCGTCTGCCAGCATGCGAATTTTGGCGGCGCCTGCATGGAAGTCGACCGGGACATGCCCTATCTGGGCGGCGGCATGGCAGGACAGATAAGCTCTGCCGAGCCCGACTACCGTGCCTATCCGGGCCGGGGTGCGGCCGTCCCGAGAAGCGGCGTCTTCCTGTATGACGGCGTCAATTTCAACGGCCAGCGGATCGATGTCGCAGGCGATGTCGACAATCTGGAACGGGCTGGTTTCAACGACCGCGCCGACAGCGTCATCATCGCCCCGGGCGAGCGCTGGGTTCTCTGCCAGCATGAGGATTACGGCGGTCGTTGCGAAGTATTCGAGGGCGAAGTCCGCGACCTTTCGCGCTACGGATTGCGCAACGAGATCACGTCTCTCTACCGTTACGACGGATATTGGGGCGGCCCGGGCGGCGGCTATCCCGGTCCGGGCGGTCGGGGCGCCATCCGCGGTGGCGTGCCAGACAATGGCACCCTCTATTTCTCCCGCCCGGAGATCAATGGCTACGCCGTTGACCGCTGCATGACCGGCTATGGCCGCGACTGCGGCCGCGAGACGGCCGAACATATCTGCCGCAGCGCCGGTTACCGCCGTGTCGAGCATTTCGATGTCGACCGGTACAACCGGGCCCGCACCTGGCATCTCGGCGAGAACCGGGCCTGCACCGGACAATGCACCCCGATCGTGGACGTGCTCTGCACCCACTGATCGTACCAGCAACCGCCACAGACGCGCCGTCCCGGTCGAAACGGGGCGGCGCTTTGCGTTTTCCGGGCAGAAATGTGCGGCAGGGCGTTGGGTACTGGAAGGAGATGGCGTATATTTAGTTACAAACGAAACTAATTTGGCCAGCCAGCAGCCTTTGGAGCCACGCTATGCCCGTGAATGATCCGATCGTGGCGGAGCAGGAACCCGCCGCCGATTTTACCATCGACCAGAAATGGGACCTCTACACGCGGGAGGAGCATGCAATCTGGTCGACCCTGTACGACCAGCAGATGGGTTTGCTGAAGGACCGTGCGGCACCCGAGCACTTCCGGGGCCTCGAGATGCTCAATCTCAATGAAGGCGGCATTCCTGATTTCCGGCGCGTCAACGAAAAGCTGGAAAAGCTCACCGGCTGGACCGTCGTGACCGTACCGGGACTGATCCCGGAGAAGGAATTCTACGAGCACCTTGCCAATCGCCGTTTCGTTTCCGGCCGTTTCATCCGTGACGGCGACAAGCTGGACTATCTGCCGGAACCGGACATCTTCCACGACGTGTTCGGCCATGTGCCGCTGCTCACACAGCCGGTATTCGCGGACTATATGGAAGCCTACGGCAAGGGCGGCCTGCGCTCGCTCGAATTCGACGCCATCAAGCACATGGCACGTCTCTACTGGTACACAGTGGAATTCGGCCTCATCAACACGCCGGAAGGCCGCCGCATCTATGGAGCGGGCATTGTCTCGTCGAAGGCGGAATCGGTCTTCTGTCTGGAAGCGCGGTCACCGAACCGCCTGCACTTCGATCTCGAGCGCATCATGCGCACGGACTACCGCTATGACGACTTCCAGCAGACCTATTTCGTGATCGACAGCTATGACGAGCTGATGGAAGCGACCTACAAGGATTTCGCGCCGATCTACGAGCGCCTGCCCGACATGCCCGAGCTGAAACCCTCTGACGTCGTCGAGGGCGATCGCGTCTATCACAAGGGTACGCAGGAATACGCCAATGCCGGCGGGCTGACGGAGCACGCCGTCGCGGTCTAGGCGTGGACGAGTTCGAGACGGCCGTCTTCGCCCTTGCGGGTGAAGAGGCCTTCCAGCTCCTCTACCGCATCAACCAGCTTGGGCAGGGAAGCCGGCTTCACCAGATAGAAGCTGGCGCCCGCCTTGCGGCATTCCTCTTCCCGGTCGGCGCTTTTCGCCCCGGAATAGACACCGACGCCGCCCATGCCGACATGGGCACGGGCCTGCCGGATGAAATCGACCGCATCACAGCCCGCAAGGCCCAGATCTGTCAGGACGAGCACGGCCGGATAGGCCTGCTCCTGAAGATGCCCGAGTGCGTCTTCGGCGCGTGTGAAAGCCTGAAAATCGAATATGAGCCCCGCATCCTCCAGGTCGGCCTGGAACAGGAAATGCTCGTCCGGGTCGTCATCCAGTAGAACGATACAAGCGCGCTGACTCGAATTCACAGACCGCCTCCCGTTTTGCGAGGCGCGCAACCTAACACGTTTTTCGGCGCTGAACAGATCGGTTGCGCCCCGCTACGTCACACGCGCTGGAAGGGATAGAAATCACCGCCCAGACCAAGAATTCCGGTCAACGCATCGAGGGCTTCGCGAGATTCCCGCATCAGGGCCGGATCGCCGAGATCGTTCGGAGCCAGGCTCTCGCGATAATGCTTCTGCGCCCAGGCTGTGAGCGAGGCATGCAGCGCGTCAGTCATAAGCGCCGACGGTGTTACAGCGGCACGCTCCTCGTCGGTCAGCACCACGCGCAGGCGCAAGCAGGCCGGACCGCCACCATTGCGCATGGATTGCCGCACATCGACGAAATCGACACGCCCGATAGGACCATTGCCTGCTGTCATCGCCTCGCAATTGGCCGCCGTGGTGGGAGTCTCCTCGGTTTCCGTCGGTGCGACCAGCACGAGACGGTCCTCGCCCGGCCATTCCAGGAGCTGGGAGTTGAACAGGTAGCTGGTAATCGCATCGCCGATCGGGACGTCCGCCTCGGGCACTTCCACGAAGGCCGGCTCGAACAGGCCATCAGCAGCTCGACGGATAGCGTCGAGCGCATCCTGACGATCCTCGAAGGCCAGTTCGTGGTAGAAAAGCGTGTTCCGGGTTCCCACGCAGACGACGTCGTTGTGGAAGGCGCCCGCATCGATCGCCGCCTGCGACTGGCGCAGATAGACCGTGCGCGCCGGATCGAGACCGTGTGCGCGCGCCACGGCCTGGCAGGCCTCGAGCGTCTGCCGCGCGGGATAGGCGCCGGACCAGGCTTCGCCGGCTTCGCGTCCATAGACGAAAATCTCCACGCCCGGTTCGCCCTGCTCGGCACAGAGCCGCACATGATTGGCCGCCCCTTCATCGGCAAAGTCAGGCTGCGCTGGCAGCACGTCGTGCACCGAGAAACGCTTGGAATCGGCAAAGGCCCATCGCAGACCGCGCCGGGTCTGCGGGCCCTCGATCGAGCGGTGCAGCGTCGTCAGCAGGTTTGCCGGCGTGAAGTGCAGGCGACCGTCGGCCGTGTCGGCCGAGGGCGAGACGGTGGCGGCATTGGCCGACCACATCGGCGACGCGGACGTCGCCTTGCGCAGGAGGCCGGGCGCCTCCTTCCAGGCCCGCTCGACGATCGCCTCGTCGGAGCCGGAGAAACCGCACTGGCGCAGGAAGGGAATGAAGGGCCGCTCGTGCGGCGGAAGCAGACCCTGGACGAGACCCGCATCGGCGAGCCGCTTCATCTTGTCCAGGCCTTCGATCACACCGGCGCGCGGCGAGGAGACCAGCCCCGCATTCTTCGAGCTCGCCAGATTGCCTTCGGACAGCCCGCCATAATTGTGGGTCGGACCGACGAGACCGTCGAAATTGGCTTCCACCGCTGCCATGATCAATCCACTCCCTTGACCGCCATGCGTTCCGGAACCGGCGCGGCCTGCGTCGCAACCGGATAGGCGCAATAATCGGCAGCGTAATAGGCACTCGGGCGGAGATTGCCCGACTGCCCCGGCCCGCCGAAGGGCATGTTCGAGGCCGCGCCGCAGGTCGGGCGGTTCCAGTTGACGATCCCGGCCCGTGCCTCGACCCAGAATTGCTTCCACAGCGACTCGTCGTCCGAGACGAGGCCTGCCGACAGGCCGTAGGCTGTATTATTGGCCGCATCGATCGCGCCGTCGAAGGAGTCGACGCGCGTCACCTGCAGCATCGGGCCGAAGACTTCCTCGTCCGGCACATCCACGCCGGTCACGTCCAGCAGGCCCGGCCGCACGAAGGCATCACCAAGTTCGCTGACCGGCTCGACCGGACGGATGGGTTTGGCGCCGCGTTCGATAAGCTCCGCTTGGGCGGCGAGAACGCCCTCGGCCGCCTGACCTGAAACGAGCGGTCCGATAAAGGGCTCCACCTCCGCATCCCAGCGATCGATGGTGAGCTTGCCAGCGATTTCGGCGATCGCCGCCACGACGGCATCGCCCTTCTCTCCAACCGGAACAATCAGGCGGCGGGCACAGGAACAGCGCTGGCCGGCCGTGATGAAGGCGGAGTGGACGGCAATGCGCGCCGCAGCCTCGGCATCCTCGACATCCCAGACGACGAGCGGATTGTTTCCGCCCATTTCGAGCGCCAGCTGGATGCCCGTCTGTCCGGCGAACTTCTCGTGGATGAACCGGCCCGTATTCCACGACCCCGTGAAGAGCACACCATCGAGATCGGCATGATCGAGCGCGGCGGCACCGGTCTCCCGGGCGCCCTGTACCATGTTGAGCACGCCTGCCGGCAGACCCGCTGCCTCCCAGGCGCGCACCATGGCCTCGCCGACGCCCGGCGTGATCTCGGACGGTTTGAAGACGATGGTATTGCCCGCGATCAGTGCCGGGACGATATGGCCGTTCGGCAGGTGGCCGGGGAAATTGTACGGCCCGAGCACGAACATCACCCCGAGCGGCTTGTGCGCCAGAGCGGCATGACCGAAGGCGGTTTCATTGACGAAACTGCCCGTCCGGTCGACATAGGCCTTCGTGGAGATGTCGATCTTGCCGATCATCGCACCGGCTTCGGCGAGGCCTTCCCAGCGCGGCTTGCCCGTCTCGCGGGAAATCAGCTCGGCGAGCTCCGCCTTGCGCGATTCGAGCTCGGTCTTGTAGCGCTCGACGATGGCGATGCGGTCCTCTACCGAGGCGCGTCCCCAGGCGGGAAACGCCTTGCGGGCCGCCTTGAAGGCCGCATCGACGTCCGCCGGATCGGCGGCCTTGCCGGACCAGATCTCGCTGCCATCGGCCGGATTGAGAGACCGGAAACTGTCGCCGGCGCCATCGCGCCATTCGCCATGTATATAGATCATCGTCTTACCTCTGCCGTCGCCAGAACCGGGCGCGCTCGCCCTCTGTCAGATCGAGTGCCTGCATCGCCTCATGAGGCACGCCGAGCACATCGCCATCATCGATCACCTGAACATTGCAGGTGCGGAAATCGTCGAACCGGTCGGTCGAGAGAATGCCTTCGGCACCGCCATGCGTCACCGCCGCGCGAACCGTGACTTCGCGGCTCTCGCGCAGGGTCCGGATATTCTCGGTCCAGGTCGAGACCAGCGGACCGCCGTCGAAGATGTCGACATAGCGATCATAGTGGAACCCTTCCCATTCGAGCAGGTTCAAGGCGCCCTCCCCGTCGCGATGCGGCTTGCCGATCACCTCCCGCACCACATCAGGGAGCAGGTCGAGATAGATCAGGTGCTGCGGGCCGAGATCGAGGATGAACTGGTTGTCCGTCGCCGCGCTCAGCCGGTCCGCCTCGTCGAAATCCATCCGGAAGAAGGGCCGCGAGACATAGTCGAAGAAAGGCGAAGACCCGTCCTCGTGCACGATACCGCGCAGTTCGGCGAGCACGCGGTCACCGAAACGAGGGCGGCCAGCGGCAATCATCAAATAGCGGGTCTGCGCGACGAGGCGGCCGGCGCCGGTGCCACGTCCCTCGGAGGACACGAAAAGCGTCCCGACCTCGGAGGCCCCTGCGAAATCATTGACCAGCAGCATGGCATCCATGTCGAAACGGCGATCCGCATCCTTGGAGTGCTGGGCCAGCGTGATGATCTTGAAGTCCCAATAGGGCTTGGACACGCCGACCATCGCCTTGACCGCGGAACAGCCGACGATGCGGCCGCTTTCCGTGTCTTCCAGCATCAACTGGTAGGTGTCCTCGGTCTGACGATCTCCGGGCCCGGCAAAGGCCGCCTCGGATTTCTCCAGGCGTTCGGCGAGCACGTCCGCGGGAACCGCGAGACTGGTAAAGCCGGTCCCGGCTTCCTTGGCCAGACGCACAAGCGCGTCAATGTCCGACCGTTTGGCCGCACGTACGATCAGCATGATCCCTCCCCGATCGGTACCCGGTTACTTACTGGCTCCGCGCCAGGGCCCGCGCTTCGCGCGCATCGAACTCGCCCCGGGCGAATTTCATCAACATCACGGCCGAGAGCTTTGCGCGCTCGGCGAAACTGGACAATTTGACGATCTCGCGATCCGAATGGATATCGGCGCCGCGCACGCCCAGCGTATCGACATTCGGGCAGCCCGCTGCCCAGAGATTATTGCCTTCGCAGACACCGCCCGTGTCCTGCCAGCGAATATCGAGGCCGAGCGTACTGCCGGCGGCGCGCGTCCATTGGAACATGCGCGCATTGGCCGGGGACATCGGCTTGGGTGGACGGGTGAAGCCGCCATGAAGCTCCGCCGCGATCCCGTCGCGCACCGCGATCTCGTCGACCAGGCGTTCGAGTTCAGCCTCGACCCAGGTCCGGTCGTTTTCGGTCTGGACGCGCACATTGAAGCGCGCCACGGCATTGTCCGGCACGACATTGGGCGGTCCGCCGCCATCGATCCGCGCGAGATTGAAGGTGACGCCCTCGCGGCGACCGTTCAACTCGTCCAGCCCGAGCCCGAATGCGCAGGCCGCGGCCAGCGCATTGCGGCCAAGATGGTGTTCGCGCCCCGCATGGGCAGCCCGGCCGGATACCTTGAGCGACCAATTCCCCGATCCCTTGCGGGCACCGGCGAGCGAGCCGTCGGCCAGCGCCGGTTCGTAGGTCATACCGATATCCGCACCAGCCCCGAGTTCCGCCAGAATCGGCCCGGAACCGAGCGAACCGATTTCCTCGTCCGGACTGATCAGTACATCGACGCCGATCTCGTCCTTCCAGGGACTGCGCTCGAGGGCCAGAAGCCCGTGCAGCATCACCAGAATACCGCCCTTCATGTCGGCAACGCCGGGCCCGTTCAGCGTGTCGTCGTCCCAGAGCTCGGTCGACTGGAAATGACTGTCTGCCGGGAACACCGTGTCGTGATGCCCGGTCATGACGATCCGGATCGGTGCCTGCGGGCGAATGCGACAGTGAAAGGACGGGGTAAAGCTCTGCTCGTGAACCCTGCCGTCCGGCTCCACGACGGTGGTCGGCGGCAGTTCGACGGCACTGATCTCGCCGCCCAGTTCCTCGAAAGCCGTTTCCAGGCAAGCGCGCATGCGCTCCAGCCCGTCGGCATTGCGGCTACCCGAATTGATCGCCGACCAAGCCTTGACGGTTTCGATCATTCCATCGGCCCGCGTATCGATCCAGTCGAGAACCGCGCGTTCGTCCGAATTGAGGTCCAGTTTGTCCTGCATGACCCTGTGATAGCCGTTTAAACGGGCGGGTCCACCCCTCCCGCTGAGATCGCGGGAGGGGTGGTCTGGATCGGATCAGGCCTGATCGAGCGCCTGCTTCAGGTCGGCGATGAGATCATCGGGATTCTCGATGCCGACGGAAATGCGTACCAGGCCTTCGGAGAAGCCCTGACGGCGGCGCAGCTCGGGATCGACCCCGCGATGCGTCGTCGAGCCCGGATGGCAGATGAGCGTTTCGGTACCGCCGAGGCTGACCGCCAGCTTCATCACCTGCAGGGCGTTGAGCATGCGGAAGGCCGATGCCTCGTCGGCCAGGTCGAACGCAAAGGTGGAGCCGGCCGAGCTGGACTGGGCGTGGAAGACGTCGCCGTCGCGCGTGCCCTTTTCCAGGAAGCCGAGATATCGGACGCGCTGGACCTTCGGATGGTCGCGAAGGAATTCGGCAACCTTGCGGGCACCGGTCGCGGCAGCTTCCATCCGGATCTTTACGGTCTCGAGAGAGCGCAGCAGCATCCAGCAGGTGTGCGGGTCGAGATTCGTGCCGAGATATCCGCGGAGGCTGCGAATCTGGCTCATCGCTTCCTCGGAGCCCGACGCGGAGCCGGCGATCAGGTCACTGTGCCCGCCGATATATTTGGTGAGCGAGTAGACGACGACATCGGCGCCGAGCTCGATCGGCTTCTGGCCAACCGGGCCGAGGAAAGTGTTGTCGACCACGAGATAGGGGCGCTTGCCCTGTTTCTCGGCGATCATGTCGGCGATGCGCAGGCAGGCCTTGAGGTCGACGAGGTCATTGGTCGGGTTGGTCGGGGTCTCGGTGTAGATGACCGAAACCTCACCCTTGGCCATGGCGGCCTCGGCGGCTTCTCGCAGCTCGTCTTCATTCGCACCAGCGAAAAAATCGACCGACTGGATGCCGTAATGCGGCAGGAATTTTCGCAGCAGGCTTTCCGTTCCCCCATAGAGCGGGGTCGACTGCAGGATGACCGAGCCGGCATGAGCGAGCCCCATCAGGGTGGTCGAAATGGCCGCCATGCCGGAGGAGAAGACAGCCGCTTCGTCCGCTCCGTCATAAAGGGCCAAGCGGTCCTCGAGCACTTCCATGTTCGGATTGTTGAAGCGGGAATACATCAGACCCGCCGCTTCCGGGTCACCTTCTTCGGCCTGGCCGAGCGTCACGCGGAAGAAAGCAGCGCCGTCTTCCGCGCTGGCGAATGCGAAGGTCGAGGTCAGGAAGACCGGCGGCTTGATCGACATTTCGGAGAGCTTCGGGTCATACCCGTAGCTCATCATCTGCGTTTCCGGGCTCAGCTCGTGACCGGCAACGGCGCGCTTGCGATAGGGTTTGTCGGGCTTGCTCATCGGTTTCCTCCCAGCGGCAATTCAAGGCACATCGCCAAGACATTTTCGCCGGTGTGAACCGGTGTCGGTCCGCGGTCAAGCCTGACCTCAGCACGCGGAAAGAAGTGGCCAATCATGCCCGTCCTAGTTCAGTTCCGCGCACGTTCATTCCAAAAAAATACGGCCCGACAGAATGCCGGGCCGTATCTCTTTGAGGCTCGTCTCGAGGATTAATCGAGGACGATGACCACTTCCGTACGACGGTTGAGCGGCTCGCGCACACCGTCCGGCGTTTCGACCGCATTGCGGGTCTCACCGAAGGCTTCCAGCGAGATCGTGCTCGCCGGGACGCCGAGGCGGACCAGTTCGTCGCGAACGACGCGAGCACGGCGCTCGGAAAGGCCAACATTGTAGGAGGCCGAACCGGAACGGTCGGTGAAGCCCGACACGCTGACCGTGGTCACATCACAGGAACCGCGCTGGCTAGCAGCCTGAGCGATCACCGCACGCGCTTCGTCGGTCAGAGCGGACTCATCCCAGGCGAAGTAGACGCGGAATTCCACATCCTCACACGCCGGCGGAGGCGGCGGAGGAGGCGGCGGAGGCGGCGGAGGCGGAGGCGGCGGCGGAGGCGGCGGCGGCGGGGGCGGGGGCGGCGGCGGCGGAGCCGCGAAGGAATACCGCAGGCCCATCCACACTTCGTGACCCGCCAGAGCATCGACATTCACGTTGGACGGGAAGTCGGTGCTGGCAGCGGAGAAGTAGCGGTACTCGGTGTCGAGGGTCCAGCGCTCGCTGACCTCCCAACCGATACCGGCCATGATCTGCCACATGAACGGATTGTCGTCGCCCTGGCTGATCACATAGTCGGCCGGGGTCGGGGCAACAGGCGTGGTACCTGTGGTCCAACCGGCGAGCGTGCCGTTGACTTCGCCCATACCGATGCCGAGACCGACATACGGATGGTAGTTGCCATCCGGATTGAAGTCGAAGATGGCGTTTGCCATCAGGGACCAGACCTGGAAGTCGCTGAGGCTGTTCTCGAAGTTCCCCACAGCACCGGTGTCGTTGTACCGGTGAGCCAGTTCACCTTCGAAGCGGAAACCGTCAGCCCACTCATAACCGAGTGCGACAGCTTCGCGCCAATTGCCTTCACCCTGGATTTCGCCGTTCAGCGAGCCGGAGACGTCGGTGTCGCCCGGACCGCCATAGCCGACGGCACCACGCACATACCAGCCTTCGTCAGCGAACGCAGGACCCGCTGCAAGGAAGGCCCCGACGGCGGCCGCCGTAAAAAGCCGTTTTTTCATCATTCCCCCTCCGGAGGCAAAAGCCTCCTTGGTGTGACGGATCGTTTCCGATCGAATATCGAACACGAGGAATCACTCAACACGAGTGCTTCCTAGCGTTTTTCCTACTACAATTAGATCGCGAGCGCTACAGCCATGTCCATGGTTTTGGGGCTTTTGCGGAAAATCTGGAGTGCGTTGCAACAAGGCTACACTCAAATAAGGACAACCTGAAATAGTCACATAAAATCAATAATATGACGCACCCCAAATTGGCGGGGCATGGTTAACGCCAGGTGTTTTCGGTATGTAAATAGGCCGAACCGTCGAGCATTCTCCAAATCGCACTCCGGTTGCAGCCGGTGACTAGCGGTCAGTCCATCCAGATGCTGCCGATGCCTGCCAGATCGCCTGACGGGGCGAGCCGCGGCACGTCCGCGCGTCCGTAAGCCCGTGAGAAGGCTTCCATGACCTCCCCGTCCCGTCCGTAAAGATCGTTCAGATAGCGCACGCTTCCACCCGCTTCGCCGACGACTGTCCAGTAGGCGATGTGAACCGGCAGGCGGCGATCGAGCCAGACGACGGTCGGCGTATCGCCCTCTACTGTCGTGTCGATCTGATTCCTGTCCCAACCGTCCTGCCCGGCGAGCACCCACTCGGCCAGCGCCAGCGGGTCCTGCACACGAATACAGCCCGCGGAAAAGTCGCGGCGTGTCCGGACGAACTGGTCGCGCTCCGTAGTGTCGTGGATGTAGACATTATGGCGATTGGGAAAAATGAACTTCACCTCGCCCATCGGATTGTCCGGCCCGGGCGCCTGGGAGATGCGATAGGGCCAGCCATTGCCCCAGCGATCCCAGTCGATCGCAGAAACCGGTACAGCCTGTCCGGCCTCGTCGAAGATGCGGTAGCCCAGCGCGCTGACGAGTCCGGGATTGCGCCGGATCGCGCGGAAACGCGAGCGGGCCGAGCCCCCCGGCAACCCCCACCAGGGGTTGAGGACGAGATATTCCATCTCGTCGGAGAATTCCGGCGTCGAGCTGACCTCTCGCCCGACCATGACCTCGTGCTCCCGGACGAGGCGGCCATCCTCCCAGGCCTCGAGACGGAAGTCCGCGATATTCACCCAGATATGGCGATACCCCAATTCGCGGGTGCGCCAGCGGCGCTGCTCGAGATTCACCATAAGCTGGACAATGCGATCGTCCGGCGGCGTGTTGAGCTGGGTCAGCGTGGCCCGGTCGAGCCGTCCCGTCGGCGCGAGATTGACGCGCCCCTGATAGCGCCGGACCGCCGTTTCCAGTCTCAAATTGAAAGGCTCGCCCGCGCGCCAGTCGGGCGCGATCAGCCCCTCGGCGGCGAGGCGGGCACGCAGCTGATCAACCCTAGGGCCGGAATCTCCGACCTCCAGAACCGGCCCGCGCTCGATCGAGGGCCAGATCGGACGCAAGGCGAGAACACGAAGCATTTCAGCGCGCAGCGTGTTGTAGTCGCGCACGCGCGGCATGCTTGCCTGCAACGCATCGACGAGCCGCCCGTCCGGACGCAGCGCGGCTTCCAGGCGCCGGACGAGACGGTCGGCCTCGTCGGGTGTCACATGCCGCGGAAGCAGCGTCTCGGGATCGAGCATGCCGAATTCGAGCCAACTCGCAAAACGCATATAGGCGAGGCTGGCCAGTCGGGCGCGTGTCTCCGCCGGCACGTCCGGATCCTGCAGCGAATCGGCCGCAGCATCGAGCGATGGGAGACCATGACTGGGCGCTTCGTACAACGCACGGGCCAGATCCAGATAATCCGCCTCGCGCCACCCCCGCACGACCGGGGTAAGCTCAGCCAGGTCGGCGAGGGTAAAGGGCTCAGGCGGACGCGTCTCCAGGGTCAGCGGACCGGTCGTATCCGGTGCGACCTCTTCCTCGGCGTGGGCGTGCGTGAGCGAACCAGCCCAGACGGTCGCCAGCAATCCGGCCGCCACTGCGAGAAACTTCCCCTTGCACACTCTTCGCCCCCCGACGCGTCACAACGCAATGACGTTAACCATATTTCCGGTAGCAAGAAAGCGCTATTCGACCAGGCCGTTCACAGCAAGTTTCCGGAGGTATTTCCGGTCCTTCACTCGGCATCCTCGTCCTGGATCATGTCCTTGTCCGGCTCGCCGACATCTTCAGCCATCAGGTCGGCGAGCGATATCTCGCGCGAGCGCGCCCGTTCTATATAGGCCTCATTGTCCACGACGTTCGTTTCCGAGTCCCAGACATCGAACAATTGATGCAGGCTCTCCTCGTCATGCCGCTTGAAGGCGGCGGCCTTGCGGCCAGCGCGGCGCGTGTCCTCCCCAAGCACCTGGAGTGCCTGACGGGCGACATCCAGTGACGAGCCGAACAGCTCGCGCACCGCACTGTCTGCACCGGCAGCGCGCAATTGGTAGACATGCTCGCGGCTGGCGGCCCGGGCGATGATATGCACGTGCGGGTAGCGCTGCTTGACGTGCTGGACGAGTTCGACGGCCCGCTCGCGATTGTCGGTGGCGACCACAAAGAGTTTCGCATTGGCGATCCCCGCGGCCTCCAGCAGGCCCGGACGCAGCACATTTCCGTAATAGACCTGGATCCCGAACTTGCGCAGCGAATCGATATGCTCGGCCGAATTGTCCAGAACGATCGGGCGATAGCCGTCCATCACGAGGAGACGGTGCACGATCTGGCCGAAGCGCCCCATTCCCGCAATGATAACTGGCGCTTCCTGCTCGATCACGTCCTCGTCGCGCATCGCGCCGGCCTTGCGCGCCACGCGCGGCGACACCCAGCGCTCGAAGACGATCATCATCAGCGGCGTAGCCAGCATGGAAAGTGCAACGACGAGCGCCGCTCGCCCGGCGACCACCTCCGGCACCACATGGATGCCCTCGGCGAAAGTCAGGAGGACGAAGGCGAATTCGCCGCTCTGCGCCAGAGAGAAGGTGAACAGCCAGCGGGCCCGTCCCTTCATGCGGAACATGACGGAGAGGCCGAGAAGGATGATCGCCTTCATGGCAATCAGCGCGAGCGTCAAAGCGAGGATAGGGATGGTCTCACTGGCCAGCAGGGAAAACTCCATACCGGCGCCGACCGTGATGAAGAAGACGCCAAGCAGCAGCCCCTTGAACGGGTCAAGGTCGCTGACGAGCTCGTGCCGGTATTCGCTTTCGGCAAGCAGGACGCCGGCGAGGAAAGTCCCCAGCGCCGGCGAGAGTCCGACGGCGCTCATGGCCACTGCGATGCCAATGACAAGCAGGAAGGACGCGGCCAGGAAAAGCTCGTGCAGCCCGGTCCGGGCGATGATCCGGAAGGCCGGTCGGGTTAGATAGCGCCCGCCGAGGACGATGAAGGCGACAACGCCAAGCGTGACGAGCCCCTGCCCCCAACCCGGCAAATCGTTGAAAACGCCATTGCCGCCGCCATGCGCCGCAGCATCGGACATCTCGGCCGTACCCATGCCGCCGCCCGCAACTGCCAGTAGCGGCAGCAAGGCGAGCATGGGGATGACCGCAATATCCTGGAAGAGAAGGACGGAAAAGGCGGACTGTCCGCCCTCGGTTCGCAGCCAGCTCTTCTCGCCGAGCGTCTGCAGCACGATGGCGGTGGAGGAGAGCGAGAAGATCAGCCCCAGTGCAGCCGACAGACGCCAGTCGAGACCGATCACGAGACAGAAGCCGGTCACGACCAGGGCGGTGACAAGAACCTGGAGGCCTCCGAGACCGAAGAGCCGCATACGCATGTCCCAGAGCAGGCGCGGCTGGAGTTCCAGCCCCACCAGAAAGAGCATCATGACGACGCCGAATTCGGCGAAGTGCTGGACAGTTTCATGGTCCGAACCCACCCAGTCCAGCAAGGGTGCGATAGCGATCCCCGCGAGCAGATAGCCCAGCACGGATCCCAGTCCGAGCCGGTGCGCGATCGGTACCGCAATCACGCCGGCGCCCAGATAGATCGCCGCCTGCAGGAGAATGTCGTTCATGGCCCGCCCGTCAGTCTGGAATCCCGGCCCCGGCCGGGTCTGAACAGCATAACGATATGACGCGCCGGGGCCACAATGATCTAGCGATCGCAACAGCCGAAAATCGCCCTGAAGCACACTTTGGGACCGGCAACGGACTTGTCCGCCGGGGAAGTTCAAGATGCCTGGAAAATGGTGAGCCGACAGGGATTCGAACCCTGGACCGTCTGATTAAAAGTCAGATGCTCTACCAGCTGAGCTATCGGCTCCCCGTGTGAGGAGCGCGGAACCTATAGCGGCGATTCCGGCGGGTCAATCGGGGTTTCACTGCTGATTTCAGCATTTTTGATGAGATTTTGCCGCAATCCGCAGTAAACTGTGTCCCATGAGGGGACATATCTGCATTCTTGCCTGTTTGATCGCGGCGCTGGGCGCCGCAGGCTGCTCGTCGACTCGCGAGCGCGCGGCCACGACTGCGCGCGACCAGACTGCCGAAGCTCTTGAAGATGCAGTCGGACTTCCGCGCGAACGTCCCGGTCCGATCATGGTGGACCAGGGCGACGATACCGTACCGACGCCCTATGGCGGCGAAGGCTCCAGGCGCCGTTGTTCGACCGTCGCGCGCGACGTGGCGCGTCTGACCGTGGTGCTGGGACCGGATATCGAGGAAGTCCAGCGGCGCGAGGCCGCAGAAGCCGCCGAGCACGACCACGAAACCTGGATGGGCCAGAGTGCCCATGTCGTCGGTCAGGCGCCGGAAGCCGCCGCGGAAGGCGCAGGTCAGCTCTATCACTCGACCATTGTCGGTCTGAACCCGGTGCGCCCGGTGATCCGCTTCATCGGCGGCGCCGGCCGGATCGAGCGCGAAGCCCGCCAGCAGCGTGACATCGCCCAGCGTCGGCGCGCCTATCTGCGCGGCCTGTTCGATGGTTTCGGCTGTCCCGCTTCCTACATGCACCGCGCCTTCGAGAGCTACGGCCTGCTTGAGGAGCATGAGGACGACGCAGACTAGCTCGCCCGCTCCGCTGCCCGGGCCTGGCCCTCTTCCCATTTCGCGTTGAAGTCGCGCCGGAACGTCTCGAACTCGCCGGCCTCGATCGCCGCTCGCATGCGGCGGGTCAGGTCCTCGAAATAAGCGATATTGTGCCAGCTCAGCAGCATGGCCGAAAGGTATTCGCCGGCGCGGAAGAGGTGGTTGAGATAGGCCTTGGAATAATCGCGGCTGGCCGGACAGTCGATCTCCGGATTGAGCGGCGTCTCGTCCTCGACGAATTCGGCGCGCTTGATATTGATCGGACCGTAATCGGACCAGGCCTGGCCGTGCCGGCCCGAGCGCGTCGGCAGGACGCAGTCGAACATGTCGACCCCGCGCGCCACCGCCTCGACCAGATCGATCGGCTTGCCCACGCCCATCAGATAGCGCGGCCGCTCGGCGGGCAGATGCGGCGTGGTAAAGTCGAGCACTTCGCACATCGTCTCGAAGCCCTCGCCCACGGCGAGCCCGCCGATGGCATAACCGTCATAACCGATTTCCTGCAGACCCTCGGCCGAGCGGCGGCGCAGATCCTCGAAGACCGACCCCTGCACGATGCCGAAGAGCGCCTGCGTGTCGCGCGTACCAAACGCATCCTTCGAGCGCTGCCCCCAGCGTAGCGAAAGCTCCATCGAGGCCTCGGCCTCGCCCTTGGGGCAGCCGAAGGGGGTGCACTCGTCCAGCTGCATGGAGATGTCGGCGCCCAGAAGATCGGCCTGGATCTCGATCGAGCGCTCCGGGGTGAGATTGTGCTCGGACCCGTCGATATGGGAGCGGAACTTCACCCCCTCCTCGCTCATCTTGCGCAGTTTGGAGAGCGACCAGACCTGGAAACCGCCGCTATCCGTCAGGATCGGGCCCTGCCAGGTGGAAAATGTGTGCAGACCGCCCAGCCGCTTCACCCGCTCGGCGCCGGGGCGCAGCATGAGGTGATAGGTATTGCCGAGGATGATGTCCGCGCCCGTCCCTTTCACCTGGTCCATATAAAGCGCCTTCACCGTGCCGGCCGTGCCGACCGGCATGAAGGCAGGCGTGCGGATCTCGCCGCGCGAGGTTTTCAGGACACCGCTGCGCGCTGCGCCATCGGTCGCTTTGATTTCGTAGGGAAAGACGCTCATGGGGCGCGCTTCTATCCCGCGCGGGCGGAAATCGGAAGCGCCGCCGTTCAGCTTGCGCTCAGATTGGCCCCGATATGTGTTAGCGTCGAACGATCAGGCAGGGGAGGCCTTCATGAGTTTCATCGCTATCGCAGCCGCACTCGCGCTCGGCCAGAGCGCGCAGGAAGACAGCCAGCCGGCGCCGACGCTCCAGCGCATCGAGCCCCGGACCGTCCGGCAGATCGATCCGCCCTCGCTTCAGTTGGAGACAGCTCCGGCCGACCCGGAGGCTTTTCCCGGTGTCGACTGGCTTGCAGGACAGCCCAATGTGAATTTTCCCGGCGTCGACTGGTCGACCATGCGCGTGCGCCGTGTCGCGCCCAATGCCTTTCCGGGCGTCGAATGGCGTACCGCCGGTCATTGCCGCAGCGAAAACGGCGCCGTGCTGACGGTCGAACGCCACATCCCCGGTCGCGGCAATACCGCCTATGAACGCATCGTCGGTGAGCGCGGGATCGTCGGTGAGAACGGTATCGTCGGTGAGCGCGGTGCTGTACGCCCGGAAACCGCGCCGGAGCCCGCCAATGCAGGCACGATGCGCATTCAGACCGATACCCGCGATGCACCGCCTCCGGACTCAGCGTCGGGATCTCGCGCCTCTATCGTGGGAGAACGCGGGATCGTGATCCAGAACGGCGATGTTTCGCCCGACGGCGAGGACATGGTGATGCCGGGCGACAATGTCTCCAGCCCGCGCCGCGAGATCGTGGGCGAACGCGGGATCGTCATCCAGAACGGCCGCAATGCCGCCTATCCCGCCTGCTCGGGCTAGTCAGCGCGCCGCGCGCTCCAGCAGGCAGGCATCGCCGTAGGAATAGAAACGGTAGTCCCCGGCGATGGCGTGGGCATAGGCCCGCTGCATGACATCCAGCCCGGACAGGGCGCTCACCAGCATGAAGAGCGTCGATTTGGGCAGGTGGAAATTCGTCATCAACGCGTCGGTGATGCGGAAGTCATAGCCTGGCGTGATGAAGATGTCGGTGTCGCGGCTGCCGGCCTCGATCCGCCCCGGCTCGGGCGCCAGGCTCTCCAGCGTGCGAAGCGCTGTCGTCCCCACCGGGACCACCCGCCGCCCCTCGTCCTTGGCGCGATTGATGGCGTCGGCGGCTTCCGGCGAGACCGTGCACCATTCCTCGTGCATTTCGTGCTCGTCGGTATCCTCGGCCTTCACAGGAAGAAAGGTGCCCGCTCCGACATGCAGTGTGACATGCACGCGCTCAATACCGCGCGCATCCAGCGCCGTCATAACGCGGTCGGTAAAGTGCAGCCCCGCCGTCGGGGCTGCGACGGAGCCGCTCTCGCGTGCGAACAACGTCTGGTAATCCTCGACATCCTGCTCATCCACACCGCGCTTGCGGGCGATATAGGGCGGCAGGGGCGGCACGCCGGTCGCGGCGATGGCCTCGTCCAGCTCGGCGCCGGAACGGTTGAAGACCAGCGCGACATCGCCGCCTTCGGCCTTGTCCGTCACCTCGGCCTCGAGCACATCGCCGAAACGGATCACATCGCCCGTGCGCAGCCGCTTGGTGGGCCGCACGAAGGCGCGCCAGGTCTTGCCGTCGACCCGCTTGTGCAGATTGACTTCGAGCGTGACGTCTCCACCGCCGCCGACCTCGCGGGCCGGGCGGATACCCTCGAGCGCAGCCGGGATGACGCGCGTATCGTTGAACACCATGAGATCGCCGGGCTGCAGCAGGTCCGGCAGATCGAGCACGCCCCTGTCGGACAGCGCTCCGTCGGATGCCACATGCAGCAGGCGCGCCGCGTCGCGCGGGCGCGCCGGACGCAGGGCGATACGCTCTTCGGGGAGCTCGAAATCGAAATCGGACACTCGCATGGCCGCGTGGTCTATCTTTGGACACACGGCTTCGCAATCTTTCCCGTGTAGTAAGCAGCATAATCATGCCGTGCCAGCATTCCGGGGACATTCACGCGTGCGTCGAAGCCATACCGAAACCATCCTTGTCTCGGGCCTTGTAACGGGTCTTGCCGGGCTGGCACTCGTCCTGGCCCTCGCGCCTCTGGGCCGCACCTTCGACGCGTTGCGACAGATCTGGCCCGTCTGGGCGATCGCAGCACCGCTGGCGACGCTTGTCGTGCTGCGCAGCCGCCATCGCTGGGCGCCCATCATTGCCGCTCTAGCGACACTGGCCATTCTGGCGCCGGGCATCGGCGAGACGGTCCGCAGCTGGCGCGGCCTCGCACCCGTCGCGGGCGCGGAGCCCACCGGCCCGATCGAGATATCCATCGCGACCCACAATATGTGGGGCCGGTCGGCCTCGCCGGAAGCTGCGGTCGAGATACTGCCGCCTCTGGCACCGGACGTTCTGGCCCTGCAGGAAGCGTCCGCAAGCGCACGCTATGCGAGCGAAGCGCTCGTCAGGCGTTACTCCTATTCCGCCCGTTGCCGCTCGACGCGGCTGCTGACCCGTTTTGAAATCCTGGACTCCGGTTGCATCGCCCCGCCGGAGAATATCGACTGGCAGACCGCCATTCCCTGCGACTGGGAAGTTCCGCCCGCCGTCTGGGCGCGCGTGCGCCTGCCCGACGGCACCGAGACGACGCTTGTCTCGGTTCACCTGACCTGGCCCTTCCCCGGCCCGACCCAGTCCTGCCAGCGCGCCAATCTCGGCCGTGCCCTCGCCCTCCTGCCCCAGGAGCGGATGATCGTGATGGGTGATTTCAACGCGGCCGCCCCCTCCTACGCCCTTAAACGCCTTGAGCGCGATCTCGGCCTCGAGCGCCGTTCCATCGCCATTGCGACCTTCCCGGCCGAGGGGCGCTTCCAGGCCGCGGGCTGGGGCACGCCGCCCCTGCCACCCATGCTGGTCGGGATCGACCATATCTTCGCCGGCGAGGACTGGGCGACCGTCTCCATCGGCACGGGACCGAATACGGGCTCGGACCACCGGCCGCTCATCGCCACGCTGAGACTGGCGGACTGACACGAAAAAGGGCGGCCCAGCAGGACCGCCCTCTTCGCATCGGCAATGTCCGTCCGGCTTACGCCTCGACGACGCTCGCCTTGACGATCTTGCCCGGATTGGCCGGCGGCTCGCCCTTGGGCAGCGCATCAACATGTTCCATGCCGGAGATCACCTCGCCCCAGACCGTGTACTGGTTGTCCAGATAGGGCACGGCGTCGAGGCAGATGAAGAACTGGCTGGAGGCCGAGTCCGGGTCCGCGGCGCGCGCCATGGACATGGTGCCGCGCTTGTGCGGTTCGGCGGAGAATTCCGCCGGGATGTTCTCGCCGGAACCACCCATGCCGGTGCCCTGCGGGCAGCCGCCCTGGGCCACGAAACCGTCGATCACGCGGTGGAAGGTCAGGCCGTCATAAAAGCCCTGCTTCGCCAGCTGCGTGATGCGCGCGACATGCTTCGGCGCGAGGTCCGGGCGCAGCTTGATGACGACATCGCCGCCTTCGAGGGTGAATACGAGTTGTTCTTCAGCCATGGTCTAGTCCTGTTCAAGAATGCGGGTCGGCACGTCGATTTCGCAGATGTCGGGCAGGTTGCCGGCATCGTCGCGCAACGTGTCGAGATAGTCGGCGAATGCCTCGCCATCGGTATCGATTACCTGGATGTGCATGCGCTCCTCTTCCGGGAGCTCGTCGCCGGTGCGCATGGAGCGGATGCTGTCCGGACGGAAGTCCGGATCGTCCATCGCCGAGCCGACGGCGATCTGGTCGACGGCGTCCATGCCGTACCGCACGCGTCCCCAGGAGGTGTATTGCGCGTTCAGGTGCTCGGGATTGCCGGTCGTGATGTAGAACTGGCTGCGCGCGGAGTTCGGATCGCTCGTGCGCGCGGCCGCCGCGGCGCCGCGGCAGTGCAGCAGCCAGGACTGGACCTGACCGTCGCCGGTGATCGAGGCCAGTGCGGCCGTCTGCGTCCCTGCCGGGAAACCGTCCCAGAAACCGGCCTTGGCCATTTGCGGCAGGGCGCGCGGATTGATCATCCTGTCCTGGAGTTCGGTCACGACCGGCTCGCCCATGCGGCGGACGGTAAACTCGCCCTCGAGACCTTCCACATCGGCGGCGTGACCGGGATTGGAGCGGCTACCCCCGCCCTGGGCCATGAAATCCTCGATGACGCGGTGCCAGACGAGGAAATCGTAGAAACGCTCCTGGGCCAGCCGGCGCATACGGGCGACGTGGTTGGGCGCGAATTCCGGCGCCATCTCGACCACGACCATGCCGTGATCGGTCTCGATATAGAGCATGTCTTCCGGGTCGACATCACGCCAGGCATCATCGGGGAAATCCCAGGCCGGCGCAGCATTTGCGGACGGCGCGGCTACGGCCTCCTGGACGGTCGCAGCGGCATTCGCCTCCGTCTCGGTCTCGGCTTCGCGGGCGCAGGCCGCAGTGGTCAGGGCCAGGGCCAGGGCAGTGGACAGGGTCAGTCGCATGATCACGCAAAACGCTCCTTCAACCGGGCTTCGATGGCGGGCGGGACGAAGGCTTTCACCTCGCCGCCCAGCTTGGCGATTTCCTTGACCAGCTTTGAGGCGATCGCCTGGTGGCGCGGATCGGCCATCAGGAAGACCGTCTCGATCTCGTCATTGAGCTGCTGGTTCATCGCCACCATCTGGAATTCATACTCGAAATCGGAAACGGCACGGAGTCCGCGCACGATGGACTGGGCCCCGACTTCCTGGGCGAAATGCATCAGCAGACCGTCGAAGGGCCGCACGGTGATGCGGGTGCCGTCGCTACCGAAGGCGGCGACTTCCTTCTCGACCATGGCGACACGCTCGTCCAGCGAGAAGACCGGCTTCTTCGCCTCGTTGATGGCAACGCCGATCACGAGATGGTCGACCAGTTTCACGGCCCGCCCGATGATATCGAGATGACCGTTGGTGATCGGGTCGAACGTTCCCGGATAAAGCGCGGTGCGGGTCATGGAAATCGTCTACCTCTCGGTAATCGGGCCCGGCCGGACGCCTCACGCCTGCCGAGCCCGGTTCTTAGCCGGTTTTCCGGACGGGTTAAACCGGCCTATTCCGATCCGCTTTCGGGGGCTTCCGGCGTGTCCGGCGCATCGCCGGCCGCGGGGGCATCGCCCTCGCCCGCCGGAGCTTCTGCGCCATCGACGCCCTCGCCGCCCTCCTCGTCGTCTCCAGCATCCTGGATCCGCACGACGGCGACGACATTCTCGCCCTCATTGAGACGGATCAGGCGAACGCCGCGCGAGGACCGGCTGGCGATCCGGACCGTATCCACCGGGAAGCGGATCAGCTGTCCGCCATCCGTGACGGCCATGATCTGGTCGGCATCGTCGACCGGAAAGCTGGCCGAAAGCGGCACGTCGCGCTTCACGTCCGTCGCCGCAACGCCCTGATTGCCGCGCCCCATGACGCGGAAATCATAAGCCGAGGAGCGTTTGCCCATGCCGTCCGAAGCGACGGTCAGAACGAATTCCTCCGCCGCGCCGAGCTCCGCCAGACGCTCGGTCGAGAGCGCGGCTTCCTCGCCGTCCTCGCCCGGCTCCAGAGCCGGAGCATCCATCTCCTCGTCCGCACCATCGGCTGCCCGGCGCATCGCCGTAGCGTGCTTCATATAGGCGCGGGCCTCCGGCGAGGTCACATCGATATGGCGCAGGATCGCCATGGAGATCAGGCTGTCGCCATCGGCCAGTCGAATACCCCGCACGCCGACCGAATTACGGCCCGCGAAGACGCGGACATCGGTGGCCGGGAAGCGGATCGCGCGGCCCTTTTCCGAGACCAGGAAGACATCGTCCTCCTCGGTGCAGAGCGTGACGTTGACGATCCGGTCGTCCTCGCCCTCCAGCTTCATCGCGATCTTGCCGTTGCGATTGACCTGGACGAAGTCGGACAGCTTGTTGCGGCGAACCGTACCCTTGTTCGTGGCGAACATGACGTTCATTTCGGCCCAGACGCTCTCGTCTTCCGGCAGCGCCATGATCGAGGTGATGGTCTCGCCCTGCTCGAGCGGCAGCATGTTGACCAGGGCCTTGCCGCGTGTGTTCGGCGCACCGAGCGGCAGACGCCAGGTCTTGGTCTTGTAGACCATGCCCCGGTTCGAGAAGAAGAGCAGCGGCGCGTGGGTCGAGGCGACGAAGAGCGTGGAGATGAAATCCTCGTCCTTGGTCGCCATGCCGGCGCGGCCCTTGCCGCCACGGCGCTGGGCCCGGTAGTCGGAGAGCGCCGTACGCTTGACGTAGCCGCCATGCGTACAGGTGACGACCATGTCCTCGCGCGGGATCAGATCCTCGTCCTCGAAGTCCAGCTCGGCATCGATGAATTCAGAGCGGCGTGGCGTGGCGTAGTTCTCGCGAACTTCGGCCAGCTCGTCGCGGATGATGTCGAGCACGCGCTGGCGCGAGCGCAGGATGTCGAGCAGATCGGCGATCTGCTCGGCCAGCGTCGCGGCCTCATTGCCCAGCTCTTCGCGGCCGAGACCGGTCAGGCGGTTAAGGCGCAGTTCGAGGATGGCGCGGGCCTGTTCCTCGGTCAGCTTGAGGGTATTGTCCGAACGCAGCACGGAGCGCGGATCGGCGACCAGCTCGACGAGCGGGGCCACATCGGCAGCCGGCCATTCGCGGGCCATCAGCTGCTCTCGCGCCGCCGCCGGGTTCGGCGCATTGCGGATCAGCGCGATGACTTCGTCGATATTCGCCACGGCCAGTGCCAGACCGATAATGACGTGCGCCCGGTCACGGGCCTTGTTTAGCTCGAACTTGGCGCGGCGGGCGACGACTTCCTCGCGGAAGCGCAGGAATTCCTTGAGAATTTCCAGCGCACCGAGAAGCTGCGGACGGCCGCCGACGAGCGACAGCATATTCGCGCCGAAGCTCTGCTGCATCGGGCTCCAGCGATAGAGCTGGTTCAGGATGACGTCCGCATTGGCGTCGCGCTTGAGTTCGATCACGACGCGCATGCCGTTGCGGTCGGACTCGTCACGCAGGTCGGCAATGCCCTCGATCTTCTTTTCGCGAACGAGGTCGGCGATCTTCTCGATCATCGACGCCTTGTTCACCTGGTAGGGGATCTCGTGGACGATGATCGCATTGCGGTCCTTGCGCACTTCCTCGATCGACGTGCGGGCGCGCATCATGATGGAGCCGCGGCCCGTAGTGACCGCATTGCGCGCACCGGAACGGCCCAGGATGAGGCCGCCGGTCGGGAAATCCGGTCCCGGAATGTATTCGAGCAGCTCGCCTTCGGTGAGGCCGGGATTCTCGAGCAGGGCCAGCGTTCCGTCGATGACTTCGCCCAGATTGTGCGGCGGGATGTTGGTCGCCATGCCGACGGCGATACCGCCCGCGCCATTGACCAGCAGGTTCGGGAAGCGAGCCGGAAGCACGACCGGCTCCTGGCGCTCGGCCGAATAGTTGTCGATGAAGTTGACCGTGTCCTTGTCGATGTCCGACAGCAGGGACTGGGCAACTTTCTGCATCCGCGCCTCGGTGTAACGATAGGCAGCGGGCGGGTCGCCGTCGACCGAGCCGAAATTGCCCTGGCCGTCGATCAGCGGCACGCGCATCGACCAGTCCTGGGCAAGACGGACCAGCGCGTCGTAGACCGCCTGGTCGCCGTGCGGGTGATAGCGGCCCATAACGTCACCGACGGCGGTGGCGCACTTGCGATAGGCTTTCTCGTGCGTCTGCCCGTTCTCGTGCATCGTGTAGAGAATGCGCCGGTGAACCGGTTTCAGCCCGTCGCGCGCATCCGGGATGGCGCGGCTGACGATCACGCTCATCGCATAATCGAGATAGGAGGAACGCATCTCCTCTTCGATGGAGATGTTGCCGACGCCGTCCGGCAGCTCGCCACCGGAGTTCGGGTTCAGGTCGTCATCGTGATCGCTCAAGGCGGCCCTCTCTGGTTGCTCGCGGCAGCCTTGTCGATGGCCGTCTCGCGAAACCTGTCACGAAAAACGCCGCCCCGACCCCGCCCGGCGAATCGGGCCGTGAATCAGGCGGCTTTTCTGTCGCCAAGTCTTAACAATCGGGGGGGTGAAGGGCAAACGCGCGGGGCGGTTGCACGGCAGGCCGCCAAACCGTCGCGCACGCCGCGTCTTCCCCTTGTCACACAGCGAGGCTAGACAGTCGAAACCTTCAAGCGATCAGGACATTGCGATGCGTCTTCTCTCCGCCGGCAAAACCGCCCTCCTCGCCCTGCCCCTCCTGCTCGGCGCCTGCAGCCATCTGCCCGGCACCGCACCGCAATCCGGAACGGCTGTGGAAACCGCATCCGCGGAGGCTCCGGAGGTTGTGATCCTGATCGGGCTGGACGGGCTGCGCTACGACGCGATCGACCGCTGGGACGCGCCGAACCTGGAAGCGCTCGCCGCCGGCGGGACGCGGCCCGAACGCATGATCCCGGTGATGCCGTCCAAGACCTTCGTGAATTTCTATTCCATCGCCACCGGTCTTTATCCCGAGCACCACGGGATGATCTCGAACCATCCTTATGACCGGCGGCTGGACGAGGTGTTCTCGGCTTCCGGGGGCGGACCGCAAGACCCGCGCTGGTGGGCCGGCGAGCCGATCTGGGCTACCGCCGAACAACAGGGACAGCGCAGCCATGTGATGTTCTGGCTCGGCTCTGAAGTGGACAGACCCGAAACACAGCCGAGCGTTTGGCATCCCTACTGGCACGAAATGCCCTATGAGGACCGCGTCGCCGAAGTCCTGTCCTGGTTCGACGCGCCGGTCGCGGACCAGCCGCGCTTCGCAGCCGTCTATTTCGATCATGTCGATACCATCACCCACCGCACCGGCCCGTTCACGCCCGAGGAGGGCGAAGCTGTCGCGCGGGTCGACGCGCTCGTCGGCGACCTCCTGGCCGGGCTGGAAGAACGCGGCGTTCGCGACCGCGCAACCATCATGGTGGTCTCCGATCACGGCATGGCGGCAGTCTCGGCCGAGCGCAGCATCGCGCTCGACGAACTGGCCGATCTCGACGGGCTCTTCATCCAGGAATTTTCCGGCCAGTACGGTGCGGGCCTCGAACCCTTCGTGATGGGCTATGGCGATGAGGAAACGGTCGACCGCATCCACGCTGCGCTGGAAGGGGCCGACGAGCGCGTCAGCGTCTACCGCCGCGGCGAGATGCCGGACGCCTGGCACTTCGACCATCCCGATCGCGGTCCCGACCTCTTCATTCTCGCCGAACCGGGCTGGCTTCTGACCCTGTCCGATACCGATCTGTCCAATCCCTATCTGGCCGGCATGGGCGGCACGCACGGTTATGACAATCGCGCCGAGAGCATGGGCGCGACCTTTATCGGCAATGGCCCGATCTTTCCGGAAGGCACGCGCCCGGCCGGCTTCGAGAACGTCAATGTCTACGGTCTGATCGCCTGCGCGCTCGATCTCGAGCCTGCGCAGACGGACGGCGATGCCGGCGAGGTGGCCCGGATCACCGGCGGACGCTGCCCGGCGGAATAACCGCCGGGCCCGTCCCGCAGGCCTAGTCGGCGCTGATGCGCCGGCCGTGATGATAGGCCATGAACTCGTCGCGGCTCACGGCTCCGTCACCATCGAAATCGATCTCGACGAAGGTCTCGTCCACGCTCTCCCGGGCGCTTTCCTCGGCATCGGTCAGAATGCGCTCGACATAGGACGGCTCGAGGAAGGTTTCCTGGAAGTCCGGGCCGAATTCGTCCAGCGCATCGCGGATCGACTCCATGGCGTCGGCTCGCAGCCCCTCGCCCAACCCGCCTTCCGGCGTCAGTCCGGCAATGCGATAGAGATCGGTCATCACGAAATGGCCATCCCCGTCGCGATCGAGTTCGGCGAAGGTGGCAGCCGGGTCGTCGCGGTCGGCAGTGGCAACCTGGCCCGGCAGGAGTGCACTGGCGCCCAGCGTGGCGGCGAGAAGGGTTGAAGCGGCAATACTCATGGGAAACTCCGTCAGCTTGTCAGGGATATGATCCCGAAGCGTCCGGCGCGGCTGAACGGGATAGCGGCCGACGAAATCACGAACGACTTCACTCGCCGTCAGACCGCGGGCCCGGCAAGCCTCCATGAATTCGCGCTTGGCCGCATAGCCAAGTCTGACTTCAAGCGTCTCGGACTGTTTTTCGTCGTGTTTCACGCCACACTCCCTTTCCGGCCCGACCGGGCTCCGGTGCGCCCAGACCAGCTGACTTCCCGGCCTCGAAGATAGTGTTTCGGCGCCGGGACGCTCGTATTATCGTGTCCGGACACGTCAGAAGCCGAGTTAAAAAGCAGACAGACCGGCCGCAGCCGCAGGGAGACGCACAAGATGACAAACTGGACCCGCCGCAGCGTCGTGGGAGCGGCACTCGCCGCCGGACTGGCTCCGCGCCTTGCCGCGCAGGACACGGCGAGCTGGCGCCCGGCAGCATCCCTTCCCGTCCGCACGCAGGAAATCTATCCGGCCGCGCTGAACGGACGCATCTATCTGGCCGGCGGCCTGTCGCCGGATGCGGGGCGCGAGGGTATCGGCATTCTCGACCGGGTTTTCGCCTGGACGCCGTCGGAGCCGGAGAGCGGATGGCAGGACATCGCCCCCCTGCCCGAACCCCGTCACCATCCCAATCTCGTCGCTCATGCCGGAGCCATCTATGCAGCCGGCGGTTTCCATGCCGTCGAGGGTGGTGCCTGGGGCATGCTCGACACGATGACCCGCTACGACCCCGAGACCGACAGCTGGACCGAGATGCGGCCCCTGCCTTTGCCCTATGGCGAGACGGTGGCGGCTTCACTGGCGACCGGGCTTCACCTCGCCACAGGGCGCCAGCCAGCCGGCACAGCGAACGCACAATGGACCGATCACGCCGATAGCGGCGCGCACTATGTCTACGACGCCTCGGAGGACCGCTGGCGCGAGGCCGCGCCGAATCCCAATCCGCGCAATTCCGCGGCGGGCGGCGTTATCTCCGGACGCTTGCACGTGGTCGGCGGCCGCCGGGTCAATGCCGGCAATAATGCGGACCACGAAGCCTATGACCCGGTCTCCGATCGCTGGGACAGCCTCGCCCCCATGCCGCAGTCCCAGGGCGGTCTCGCCGCGGCAGTGGCCGGCGGCAGGCTCTACGCTTTCGGCGGCGAGTTCTTCAACGATCAGGGCGGTGGGGTCTATCCGGAAGTCTGGATATACGATCCCGACCATGACGTCTGGCGAGCCGGACCCGAAATGCGCACGCCGCGCCACGGTCTCGGCGGGCTCGCGATCGGCCGTGACATCTACTCAATCGCCGGCGCGACCGGGGCGAGCGCGCGAGGCACATCCGGTATCGTGGAAGTTCTGACGGTTCCGGCCTAGTTTCCGAAGCGAGCAATCCGGAGACGAGCATGTCGATCCGAATTCGCGGCGCGGCGGTCGTCGCCGCGCTGACCCTTGCCACCGGGGGTGCAGGCCGGGCCCAGGAGGCCCCGTCCGACGATACCGTAGCCGGTCGGTCAGCGGATGCGCCCCGGACCGCACGCGCCCATATCGTCGGTCGGGAACGCGCGACGGGTGGAGAAGCGATCTTTTCCCAGGGCCCGGGCGGTGTGTTGATCCGCCTGCGCGTGACCAATCTTCCCGTCGAGATGCGCAATGCCTGGCATGGTGTGCATCTGCACGAGACCGGCGATTGTTCGCGCCCGGATTTCACCTCCGCCGGCCGCCATATCAACCCGTCAGGACGCGCCCACGGCCTGCTCAACCCGGCCGGTCCCGACAATGCCGACCTGCCGAATATCTGGGTGGATGCCGCCGGCAATGTCCATGTCGAGCTCTATACCACGCGGGTGAGCCTCAATGGAGAGAACGGCCAGCCCGCCCTGCTCGACGCGGACGGCGCGGCGCTCGTCATCCATGCCGGCTCGGACGACCATGAGACCCAGCCCATCGGGCAGGCCGGCGTTCGGATCGCCTGCGCGGAAATTCGCCCGCTCGACTAATTCCCGCCTCCCGCCCGGCATCGAAAACGGGTAGGCTTCGCACTGACAATTTCAGCGGGAGGGAATGATGACCGAGTTCACCGATGCGGAATGGTCGCAGATCAATGCGGCCCTTGATGCGGATCCGCACCGCTACGGCTTCCCCGAGGTCCGGGACGACAGCGTGGTGCTGTCCTCTTTCAATATCCGCAAGCTGGGCAAGGTGGCCTCGAAGAGTGCCGGCGCTTTCCGCTTCCTCGCCCGCTATGTGAAGGCGACGGACCTGCTCGCCGTGCAGGAAATCCTCGACGATCTGGAAGCGCTGGGCTTTCTGAAAAGCCTTGCCGGCGAGGATTTCGGCATGGCCGTATCCGACGTCACCGGCGCCATTCCGGGCCGGCCGGGCCTGATCGAGCGGCTGGGCTTCATCTTCCGCTGGCGCACGATCGAGCGCACGCAGGTCGCCTCGGATATTTCCTACGACCGCTCCGCCGTGCAGGACAATCTGCTCACCCATCGCGAAGACTTCGATGCGGCCCTCAGGCTGCGCGAGGCCGAGATCGCGACCTTCGAGGCGGAGAAGGCCGAATACGAGCGCGACAAGGACCGCTTCGAAGCCGGCGAGATCGACCGGAAACCGTCACGGCCGCGCATGCCACCCTTCAAGCTCCCGCATTTCCTCACCTTCATCCGCTCGCCCTATTGCTGCTCCTTCCGGATAAAACCGCTCGGTCCGGCCGAGCCCTATGAATTCCTCGCCGTCAACGCGCACCTGCTCTATGGAGACGCATCGAAACAGGCCCTCGAACGGCAGATGGAATTCGAGGCCCTGCTGGACTGGGTCTATACGCGAGCGAAAAAGCTGGAATACACCTATCACGACAATTTCGTGCTGATGGGCGACCTCAATCTCGACTTCGACGACCCTGTCGCCGACCGCAAGCGGATCGAGGACAAGATCAAGCAGATCGATCAGGACTTCCTGATCTCGAAGACCGGCGCCCGGGTGAACTTTCCCTTCTTCGACCCCCATCCGGAAAAGGGGGTGAACTGGATGGTGGACGGCGCGCCCGGCCCCTTCCGCACCAATGCCCGGCTCGACCAGACCTATGACCAGATCGGCCTCTTCGCCCATGACAGGCGGCTGCCCCAGCACACCGCCAACGAGACCGCCGGAACTGTGACCGGCGGTTTCGATTACGGCATGTTCGATTTCGTCCGGCTTTTTCTCGACGTCGTCTACGGCAAGGAGGCGACCATCGACGGTCTGAGCAGCTCGAAGCGGCGAGCCTTCTTCCGCAAGTTCGAGCACGACGTGTCCGATCACATGCCGATCTGGATCCGCCTGCCCAAGCCGCGACCGGGCATGTAGTGGGTCAGAAGGCCGGCCGCGCGATCATCAGGACGAAAATGCCTGTGAGCGCGATGAAGGCCGGCCAGCCGAGAATGAACCAGATCCGCATCAGGCGATGGACATCGTCCGGTACGGCCTCGCCCGTCGTCTCATCCAAGCGCCGTTTCACCCGCATCTGGATCCAGACGACCGGTAGCCAGCAGGCACCGATGAATAGATAAAGCGCATAGCTCACGAGCAGCCAGGGCGCCGTCAGCGGCCATCCGGCGAGATGGGCGAGCGCGATGCCGGACAGCGGCTGCACGATCACCGCCGTCGTGGTGAAGAGCCAGTCGGCCAGCACGACATGGCGCGCGGTCAGGGCGAAACCGGCTCGGTCTCCGCTTCGCCAGGCCTTCAGCATGAAAAAGGCGATCGCCGCGCCGGCCCCCAACAGAACCGAGCCCGACAGGATGTGGACGAGGCGGGCGAGATGAAAGAGCTCCATCAGCGCTCATCCTCCGTCGCCGCGATCATCAGGGCGAGCGCCATCATCGGAATGACTTTCAGGATCGGTCCCAGCGCATCGGCCCACAGGGCTGGCATGGTCAGGCTGAGCGTCGCGATATAGCCGAACGTGCCGAGCACCATGACCGCGGCCACGCCGCGCACCCGCCATTTGGCCAGCATGGCCACGCCGAGCACGATATCGAAGATCGAGCCGAACCAGAGCACGGGCGGACGGCTGGCAGCGTCGAAACCGGCCTCTGTCAGAACCTGATAGGCGTGATCCTTCGCGACGGTGAGCGCGAGGATGCCGGTCAGCAGCCAGTAGAGGCCCAGCGTCCACCGAGCCAGCGGACGCACCAGGCCAAGCCGGGCATGCCAGCGATCCTGCAGCCCTGCGGGATGGGCGGCGAGCCAGTCGTGAAAACCGCGCGGGCTCGCGCCCGTCGCCGCGATCCAGGGTTCGGGGTCGCCTTCCACATCGTAATCGAGCTGTCGCAGGGAATTGGTTCGCATCGAGGTGCGCACGCCCAGCCAGCCCAGAAGATCGCCGAAGAGGAAGGCCGGCCGCGCCAGCCAGCGCGGCACGGACCAGATCCGGCTCTTTCCGAAGCCCAGCCAACGGCGATAGCCTCGCACGAGATCGTCTAAACGCACGCGTTCGGGGCCGGACAGGTCAAAGGTCTGCCGGGACGGCGCTTGCGGCTGTGCCAGCGTCTCCACAGCACGGCAGAGATCGTCCATGCCGATCGGGCGGAAGACCTGCTCGCCGCCCACCACAGGCGTGATGAAGGGCAGACCGCAAAGCGAACGGATCAGCGCCGTTCCGCCATAGACATTGCGCGCAATCACCAGCGAGGGCCGCAGGACGACCCAGTCAAGGTCGCGCGCTTTCAGCGCCGCCTCGCCCGCCCCCTTGTCGCGCGCATAGGCAGACCCTGCCTCCGGCTCGACGCCAACGGCGGATATGTGCAGGACGCGCCGAACGCCCGTCTCCTCGCAGGCCCGGAAGAGCGCATCGGCGCCCTCGACGTGGACGGCCCGGCTGTCATCGCCGAGCCCGTCCTGCAGCACGCCCACGCAATTGACGACCGCATCCACGCCTTCAAGACGCACGCGCCAGTCCTCGACCCGGTCCGTGCGGAAATCGCAGGATATCCAGTCGAGATGCGGCGCGAGACGCGACGCCTTGCCCGCCCCCCGCGCGGCAGCAGCGACATCATGCCCCGCCGCATGCAGATGCGCCGCGATATGCGAACCGATAAAGCCAGAGGCTCCCGCCACGAGAATACGCATGGAAATCCCCCCGATCCCTCACTGAAGGCCAGTCTAGGCACTTCATGCGGGATCGGAAGGCGATTTCGGCGCGCTGCTGCTATTGCGGCCGGTAGTGGGACGCGGCATCGTCGAGACGGAAGGTCAGGCCCGTCACTTCGCCCAATGCATTGCGATGGAATTCGAACTCGGCAAAGCCAACCGTCTGGCGGAAACCGGGCATGGCGAAGCGGTTCGGTGCCAGCGGTACCAGGGGCGAGAAACTGTCGCCACCGGCCCGGCCGATGATCAGCGAACCGTCCTCGTTCTGCCGCACCTCGATATCGTCTTCGTATATCCAGCCCGTCATCTGCCGGCGGATCTCGCCCGGAAAGTCCGCATCCACGGCATAGGTTCCGGTCAAGCCGCTCAGTTCGGCAGGGTCGAGCGCGATGGGTGAAGCCAGAACCGGGCGGTTCAGGTCCCAGCCCATCGTATCGGCCACCGCATTGCGGATCTCGTCGATCAGCAAACGGCCTTGCGTGCCATTGGTCAGAATGACCAGACCGTCGCCGGTCGCCAGATGTCCCTCGATCCAGGCCCGATAGGATTCGTTGGACCCGCCATGATGGAAGATGAGATGCTCAGCGCTGCCGGACAGGCGCGGACCGAGGCCATGTTCGCTCGGCGCGACGAGCGTCATCATCTCCACCGCACGGGCCCGCGAGAGCGCATCGCCATTCCCCCGATAGCTGTCGATCAGCGCCGCAGTCAGCCCACCCAGATCATGAGCGCTGGTCCACAGCCCCGAGGCCGCCATCTCCGGAAAGGCTTCATAGCCGCGCGGCAGGGCGGCAGGCGAACCGGACCGGTCGTGCGCCCGCGCGATATTGCCTAAGTCCTGCGGGAGCGGATTGGAGAATGTACTGCGCGTCAGTCCGAGCGGCTCGAAAAGATGAAGCTCGGCAATGTCCTCGAAAGCCTCGCCCATCGTGTCTGCGACCAGAAGCTGGGCCAGCGTGTAACCGCCTCCGGAATAACGATAGCCTGCGCCGCTGGGCGCCTCGCGGGAAAGCGGGGCATTCCCCGCCGGCGCGCGGCCATCCAGCGTGTCGACCGCCTCGGGAAGCGCCTCGCCCGGCTGAAAATCGGCAAATCCGTGAATGTTGAAACCCGCCGTATGGGACAGAATCGCGCGCATCGGGACCGGTGTGCCCGGCGCAACATCGCGCTCTGCAGGCAAGGACCATGAGGTCATGCCCTCCAGAACGTCAGCGTCCAGATCGAGATAGCCCTCGTCGGCCAGGCGCAGGACGAGTGTGGCCGTCGCCACCTTGCTGACCGAACCCACGGAGAAGACACTGTCGGCATTGACCGGCGTATCCCCACCGGCCTGAAGAACGCCGAACCCGGCTTCATAGACGATCTCGCCATCATCGATGATCGCCAGGGCGACGCCCGGCACGCCGTAATTCTCCATTCGCGCCTCGAGCGTCCAGATCTGCGGCGCGCCGGCCATCTGGATGCGCGGGCGCAGGCGCTCGCTGAACCCCGCCGGGTCCGGGGCCGCTCCCTGGGCCGAGGCGGTACCGGCCGTCAGGCCCAGAACAGCGCTGCCCAGCGCCAGACTTGCGAACATGCGAAAGGGTTTCGCCACCGGGGCGAACTCAGGTCGTGACATAGAAATCTCCAGAGATCAGTTAAATGTCGGGCCGCTCGCTGCCGTCACCGCAAGATCCGGCGACGGCAGCAGGAGCCTCGGGGGGACGTCTTATTCGGAAGGCGGATTATGGGTTGCACCGCGGGCCTCGAGCCAGCGCACCATATCACGATGACCATTACGCCGGGCTTCGCTGAGGGGGGAGCGGTAAGTGTCCCGCCCGTCGCGGATATTCGCGAGCACGGTGAGCGAAACATCGGCTCCGGCCTCGACCAGAACTTCGGCGACACCGATCTGACCGGACTGGGCGGCGTTGACCAAGGGCGTCTCGTCGCCGCGCACATATCCGTTCGGATCGGCGCCCGCAGCGATCAGGCGGCGGGCTATATCGGCATGACCGGCTCGCGAGGCAGCGATCAGCGCATTGCCGTCCCCGGAGAAAGCCGCATCGGTCCGGGCGCCGTAGGTGAGCAGCAGGTCGACCATCTCCCGGTCGCCGCGTGCAGCGGCGGCGATCAGCGGATTGCCGTCGCCCGAAATGCCCAGATCCGGGTCTGCGCCGGAAGCCAGCAGCAATTCGGCGGCCGCCCGGTGCCCGTTACGGACGGCGGCCGTGAGTGCCGTCCCGTCGCCGCTAAAGCGCGTGTCGGCGACGGCGCCGGCATCGAGTAGTTCGGCGACCCGGTCGGTCCGGCCACGGCGCGCCGCCTGGAACAGGCTGGCTTCGCGATCGAGCGCTTCGTCGAGCCGGCGTTCCGGAGCCGGATCGGCCTCGCCGGTGGCCTCAACGCCGGGGGTCATGATCAGGCTGCCGGCGGCAAGCACGGGGAGAATGAGGGAAAGACGCATGGCACTATCCTTTCTGTTCAGCGCACGCGGCGCGGTGAGATGGCTGATGCGCTGCGCGAGTTCCGACCGGGTGGGTGCGGCGGCAAGCGCGAGCGACGGGGTTTTGACGGCAGCGGCCGCCGTATCGAGCAGAGCGATGGCGAGGTCGCGCGGTGCGCCGGTGACGCGGGCGGCCTGCCGGTCGCAAAGCGCCTCGCGGGACCGGTCGAGCATGGGCAGCAGGAAGCGCAGCGGCAGGGCCCACCAGAACACGGCCATGACGACGCGAATTGCGAGCGCGATCCAAGTGTCGCGGCGCTCCGTATGCGCAATCTCGTGTTCCAGCACCGGCCGGGCGCCCGCGTCGAGCGCGAAGCCGCGCGGTACCAGGATCAGCGGCGCGAGAAAGCCTGCCACCATCGGACTCGCCACGGCCTCGCTTTCGGCGACCGGCACATCGCGCGACAGGTCGAAGCCCGCCGGCAAGGCTCGTCTACGCGCCCGGGTCTTGAGCCGTTTCAAGGCGACCAGGTCAAAACCGAGGCGAGCGAGCATCACCAGAACGCCGGCGACCCAGAGCGCGATCAGCAATGGCGCGTAAGTCTCGAGGGCGAAGGACAATCCCGGCAGACCGGCGAGCCCTTCTTCCGCCGGCAATTCCGGCAGGACTTCGCGCGTTTTGGCGGGTGACGGGGCGGCGGCATTAGCGGTAGCGGACGGATGCTCGATCAGAACGGGAATCCCGGTCGGCGCGTTGTCCGGACGCGGCAGCAGCGCCGCCACGAGAATGAACGGGATGGTCGCGAACACGGCCAGAACGAGATCGTGACGTTCACGCAGCATGTCGCGCGGCGCGATACGATCGAAGGCGAGCGCGATGGCGCTCAGCCCGGCGGCGCCGGCGAGCGCGAACCCGGCAGCCTGGAGAAGCACCGTCATCATGCCTCGTCCTCCTTCTTCTCCGAGGCCAGCAATTCGGCGCGCAACGCCTCGATGTCCTCGAGCGTGAGCTGTTCGCTTTTCACCAGATGCTGGGCCAGGCTCTGGGCGGACCCGCCGAACAGGGATTTCACCAGCGAGCCGAGTGCCTTTTTCTGCGCCCCCTCCCGGCTCAGCAAAGGCCGGTAGATATGCGCGCGCCCTTCCTTGCGGAAACCCACATATCCCTTATCGGTCATGATGCGGATCGTGGTGAGGACGGTCGTGTAGGCGAGGCCGTGCTCGGCCTCGAGCGCGTCAGTGAGATCGCGAACGCTGGCTTCGCCGCGCTGCCAGAGCACATCCATGATGCGCTGCTCGGCTTCGGTAAGCTGTGGAGATGCAGGTCGGGCCATCTACGAATTCCTTAGTTGACAGGACGACCCTAAACGGCGCGCCGCGCCCTTCAACTAAAAAATTAGTTATATAACCGGCAACGGGTGCGAACGGCTGCGCGATTCGCCCCGAAAACCCCTGCGCTGACAGGCAATCAGCCCATAAAGAAATCGCCCCGGCGCGTCCGACACCGGGGCGACACATCTGTTTGCCGGGGCCGGATCCGGCCCTCGCCTGCTCGACTAGAACGGGATCTCGTCGTCCAGGTCGGCATTGGAGAAATCTTCTTTGGGACCTTCCATGGAGCGCTGGCCGCCGCCGGAGCGCTCGGAGGAGCCGAAGGAGCCGCCGCTCTCATAGGAGCCACCGCCCTCGCCGCGGCCGTCGAGCATCTGGAGTTCGCCACGGAAGCGCTGGAGCACGACCTCGGTGGAGTATTTCTCCTGACCGCTCTGATCGGTCCATTTGCGGGTCTGAAGCTGGCCCTCGATGTAAACCTTCATACCCTTCTTGAGGTAATTCTCGGCGACCTTGGCGAGCTGGTCGTTGAAGATCACGACACGGTGCCACTCGGTCTTTTCCCGGCGCTCGCCGGTATTCTTGTCGCGCCACTGCTCGGAGGTCGCGACGGACAGATTGACCACCGGGTCGCCGTTATTCATGCGGCGGATTTCCGGGTCGCGTCCCAGATTACCGACCAAAATCACCTTGTTGACGCTTCCCGCCATCGCCCGATCTCCATATCCCGCGGCGCTCGCCTCTTGAGCTGCGCCATTTGTTCACATTCTGTTCCGCCGGTCAACGCGACCCACGAGTCGCATGGAGTTTGATCGGACAGGCCCCGCAGAGTCCAGTGATCGCGCTCAGCCCTCCACAGGCGATCACAGGTCGCCAGCCCCGCCCGCCCTTGCTTCGCGCCCCCTCCTGCCTACGTCCTGTCAGGAAGTCGCAGGCTGCGCTCTGGACGGGCGCGGGGCTGTTCTCTAAATGTTCGGACTTCGAACGACCTCTCTGCAGGGAAATCCATGGCACTCGAAACCATCAGCGTGCGCGGCGCGCGCGAGCATAATCTCAAGGACGTGTCCGTGGACCTGCCGCGGGACAGCCTGATCGTGTTCACGGGCCTGTCCGGCTCTGGCAAGTCCTCGCTCGCCTTCGACACGATCTATGCCGAGGGCCAGCGCCGCTATGTGGAGAGCCTGTCGGCCTATGCGCGGCAGTTCCTGGAGCTGATGGCCAAGCCCGACATGGACTCCATCGAGGGCCTCTCCCCGGCGATTTCCATCGAGCAGAAGACGACCTCGAAGAATCCGCGCTCCACCGTGGGTACGGTGACCGAGATCTACGACTATATGCGCCTGTTATGGGCGCGCGTCGGCACGCCCTATTCGCCGGCCACCGGCCTGCCCATCGAGAGCCAGACGGTGAGCCAGATGGTCGACCGGCTGATGGCCATGGGCGACGGCGCGCGGCTCTACCTGCTGGCCCCGGTCGTACGCGGCCGCAAGGGCGAGTACCGCAAGGAATTCGCCGAATGGCTGAAGGCCGGCTTCCAGCGCGTGAAGGTGAATGGCGAGTTCTACACGCTCGAGGACGCCCCCACGCTCGACAAGAAGTTCAAGCACGATATCGATGTCGTGGTGGACCGGATCGTCATCAAGGAAGGCCTGGAAAGCCGCCTCGCCGACAGTCTGGAAACCGCGCTGAGACTGGCCGACGGCATCGCCGTCGCCGAGAGTGCCGACAAGAAAGACGAGAAGGGCAATCCGGAGCGCACGGTCTTCTCCGAGAAATTCGCCTGCCCGGTCTCCGGCTTCACCATTTCCGAGATCGAGCCGCGGCTCTTCTCCTTCAACAATCCCTTCGGCGCCTGCCCGAGCTGCGACGGTCTCGGCCAGTCGCTGAAGTTCGACGAGGACCTGGTCGTTCCCGATCGCGACAAACCCCTCTCCGACGGCGCCATCGCGCCCTGGAGCCGGGCCACGTCGAAGCTCTACCAGCAGACCCTGCAGGCTCTCGCCGAGCATTTCGGCGGAGACATGTTCACCGCCTGGCGCGACCTGCCGGAGGCCTTCCGAAAGATCGTGCTCTGGGGCACGAAGGAGAACGTGACCTTCGTCTATGAGGACGGGCTGCGCACCTTCAAGACGGAAAAGCCCTTCGAGGGCGTCATCCCCAATCTGGAACGGCGCTGGCGCGAGACCGATTCAAGCTGGGTGCGCGAGGATCTCGGCCGTTTCCAGTCCGCCCAGCCCTGCGAGACCTGCGGCGGGCGGCGTCTGAAGCCGGAAGCGCTCTGCGTGAAGATCGACAAGCGCGATATTTCCGAGGCGTCCGAACTCTCCATCCGCAATGCCCACGACTGGTTCTCTGCCGTCGAGGACACCTTGTCGGAGAAGGACCGCCAGATCGCCGAGCGCATCCTCAAGGAGATCCGCGAACGCCTGAACTTCCTGGTCGATGTGGGGCTGGACTATCTCACCCTGGACCGCGCCTCCGGCACGCTCTCGGGCGGGGAGAGCCAGCGCATCCGTCTTGCCAGCCAGATCGGCTCGGGCCTGACCGGCGTGCTCTACGTGCTCGACGAGCCCTCGATCGGCCTGCACCAGCGCGACAATACCCGCCTGCTCGACAGCCTGAAGGGGCTGCGCGATCTCGGAAACACCGTGATCGTGGTGGAGCATGACGAGGAAGCCATCCTCACGGCCGATCACGTGGTCGATCTGGGCCCCGCTGCCGGCGTTCATGGCGGCGAGATTATCGCCGAGGGCACGCCCGCGGCGATTACCGCCAATATCGACAGCCTGACCGGTCAGTATCTCGCCGGCACGCGCCGTATCGAAGTGCCGGCCAAGCGGCGCAAGATCGCGAAGAAGCGCGCCGTCACCGTGCGCGGCGCGACGGGTAATAATCTCAAGACCGTCGATGCCGCCTTCCCGCTCGGCGTGATGACCTGCGTCACCGGCGTCTCCGGCGGCGGCAAGTCGACCCTGACCATCGAGACGCTCTACAAGGCCGCCGCCCGCAAGCTGGCCAAGGCGCAGCAGGTCCCCGCCCCGCACGACCGGATCGAGGGGCTCGACCAGCTCGACAAGATCATCGATATCGACCAGTCGCCCATCGGCCGCACGCCGCGTTCCAACCCGGCGACCTATACCGGCGCCTTCACCCCGATCCGCGAATGGTTCGCCCAGCTGCCCGAGGCCAAGACGCGCGGCTACAAGCCGGGCCGCTTCTCCTTCAATGTGAAGGGCGGACGCTGCGAGGCCTGCCAGGGCGATGGCGTGGTGAAGATCGAGATGCACTTCCTGCCGGACGTCTACGTCCCCTGCGATGTGTGCCACGGCAAGCGCTTCAATCGCGAGACTCTGGAGATCAGGTTCAAGGACAAGTCCATCGCCGACGTGCTCGACATGACGGTCGAGGAAGGCGCGGACTTCTTCAAGGCCGTGCCCGCCGTACGCGACAAGATGGAAACCTTGAAGCGCGTCGGTCTGGGCTATGTGAAGATCGGCCAGCCCGCGACCCAGCTCTCCGGCGGCGAGGCCCAGCGCGTAAAGCTCTCCAAGGAACTCTCCAAGCGCGCCACCGGCAAGACGCTCTACATCCTCGACGAGCCCACCACGGGCCTGCATTTCGAGGACGTCCGCAAACTCCTCGAAGTGCTCCATGAGCTCGTCGATGCCGGAAACACCGTCGTCGTCATCGAGCACAATCTCGACGTCATCAAGACCGCCGACTGGCTCATCGATCTCGGCCCGGAAGGCGGAGACGGCGGCGGCGAAATCGTCGCCGTGGGCACGCCGGAAGATGTGGCCGAGGTCGAGCGCAGCTGGACGGGCCGCTACCTGGCACCACTGCTGGAGCGCGGTCACGCGCTCAGGGAGAAGGCTGGTTAGGCCTCTGCCGGATTGCGGCCGGTGAAGACCATGGCGCTGAACGGCAGGGCCGTGGGCGTCTCGCCATAATGATCGCGCAGGGCATCTGCCAGCATTTTGGCGACCGCCTGCGGGTCATGCACGCCGCGCTGGACGATTTCGGCCGCCATGGGCGTGCCGAAGACCATGCCGTGAGCGATGTGCCGCCAGTCCTCGATAGAGCTGTCTTGGGAGACGGTCTCGTGCGCGATGCCGTCAAAGCCCGCGCTTGTCAGGTCCGCCGACACGGCCGCTCCGTCGCAATAGGAAAACGGCACCGTGTAGAAAGCTGGCGGATTCTCCGGATACAGCGCTCCGATGACCGCATGGGCAATCGCCATAGGAGAATTGTCCTGCAGCGACCTCCAGCTATTGAAGAGGAATGTGCCACCCGGCGCGAGGACACGCCGCGCCTCGCGAAAGGCTTCCACCTTGTCCGGCACGAACATGACGCCGAACTGGCAGACCAAGAGATCGAAAGCGCCGTCCTCAAAGGCCAGCGACATGGCGTCGGCAGGCACGAAGGTGACATTCTCGTCCGGGCCGAACTTCGCCCGCGCCACATCGAGCATGTCATTGTTCAGATCGGTGACGGTTATCGAGACCGATGGATCGAGCGCATCGCGCAGCGCCCGGCTCGAAATCCCCGTACCGGCGGCCAGCTCCAGCACACGGCTCGCCCCCAGCGCGGCTGCGCGCAGCGCCAGATTCCGCGCATACCCCTCGAACAGGACCGGGCCGAGATGCGCATCATAGACCGCGGGCACATCGCCGCTGAACCCGCCGCCGTAAAGTTCGTCACTCATCTCGCCCTCCCCAGACCGATCAGGCGAGACTGTCGCTGACGAATGACATTTCAACAAGCTCGGATTGATCGGGCACGCCAGAAAGCCTCACCAAGCGCGGGCGCAGCCGGACCGGCCGCTCTCCGGCATCGCTGCTGGAGCGCGGACGGGAGCTCAGGGACAAGGCGGGTTAGGCGCGGGGCGCCGGTATAGGCGAGCGCGACGAACAAGGCCGTAGCTTGGACGAAGAAACGGGCACGGGCAGGCCGGCGCGCCGGCTGCGCTCAATTCACCCTTCATCGCTTGCCGGGATGTCGCCGCACGGGTCCAGCGCCGTCAAGGCCGCCGCCTTGGACGCTCGGCTTTATCCGAAAAGTGGTTCCCACTTTTCGGGCCTCGCTGCGGTGCCGCTTTGCGGGCATGCGCCTTGACGGCGCTGGACCCGTGCGGCCTGCTGGCTGTCATGAGATGTATGGAGGTGTCTGCGCGAGGCGCGGGAATTGGTGCGTGTCCCCGGTTTTCCGATGCGAGGCGCAGGCCGCGATCATGAGGTCGCGGTAAAGCGCATAGTCCGCATCGTCGAAGAAAGTCTGCTGACGCCGGTTTCCCCTTTGGGTGACATGATGGGGATCACCAGGAAGGACGATACGCGCCTGACGAGCCATAGACTCATGGTGACGCGACCCTGACGCGATTACAATCTATGCGGGTCTCTTCGGGCCGATAATGTTGTGTGGCCCTGTTTTCCACCCATGCCCCCTCCCGGGGCTGGAAGAAAAAGGGAGAGGTGAAGCTAGCGTGTAAATTCCACCTGTCCTTATTGCTTCCAGTTTTCGACTTCGACAGCAGAGCCTAATTCAATGAAATTATTTCACAAAATCCATCCAATTTATCGCAGTGGACTGTAATATTGGAAAATGGAGAGGAAACCACTTCCGCACCAAATTGCGCCTTTCGGCCAAAACCAATTGAGTAATAATCATCAATGTCAAATATTACAACCAAATAATCATCAATACTACACGAGTTACCGCACGACGAATCAACGACACGCCACGCATTCACTATCTGCGATACATGCTTACCATCAATCATTGGATAAAGCGACGCCACCTCACTCGACGCGCCACCTTCCGACACTTTGGCACTTAAATACCCACATAACGTTGCAGTAATAATTACAATAATATAACTCGCTATAATTTTCATTTCAAGTAACCTAATTAAATTCACTCACATGTCGACTTTACTATGTTTGTAGCGACATAGTTTATTCCTCCGTTGCGGATTAGATGCACCCCGATAGAAGAATATTCTAGATTACCAATACCGCCTGGCGCAATTGCATAACCATTTGGCCTTAGAAAAACGGTAGAAAAACGGGGACACCGTAGAGAAACCGGGGACACGTACCAGTTTTCGACCCAGTTTGCAATTTCCGATTGCATTTCAGCCTCGCTGAGCCAGCTTCCCTGTATGGCTCGCCAAGTCCGGATCGTTCTGCCCGGATTTCCGCATCATGTGACGCAGCGGGGCAATCGGCGCCAGCAGACTTTCTTCGAAGACGGGGACTATGCGCTCTATCGGGATTTGATGGCGACCGCCTGCACAGCACACGACGTGGGATGCTGGGCCTGGTGCCTCATGCCCAACCATGTCCACCTCATCCTGGAACCCGCCCGCCCGGAAAGCCTCGCGAACGCGGTCGGCCAAGCCCATCGCCGCTATACGCGCCATATTAATACCCGCGAGGGCTGGACGGGGTTTCTCTGGCAGGGGCGCTTCAGCTCGCGCGCCATGGATGAAGGCCACGCACTGGCTACGGTTCGCTATGTCGAGAACAATCCGGTCGCGGCGCGCCTGTGCGAAACCGCCGGGGACTGGCCCTGGTCGAGCGCGTGCTTTCACCTGACCGGCGAGCCGGACGGCCTCACCCGGCGCGCGCCCTGGCTCGACCGGATCGCCGACTGGCCGCGCTATCTGGCCGAGGGCACAAGCGCGAGGCAGGAGGCCCTGCTGGGCGATTTCGCACAGTCGGGATACCCGCTGGGATCGGACGCCTGGATCGATGCGCTGGAAACCAAATCCGGCCGCCGGCTCAGACCGGGCCAATCCGGACGCCCGAAACGGCGGAGCGGAAAGCCGCCGGATGATTAAATCGGTACGTGTCCCCAGTTTTCCATGATTAAATCGGTACGTCTCCCCGGTTTTCGCGGTTTTCCCGTTTTCCCGCGCTTAATCTGGTAGTACCGCCAAAGCTTATTCAAAATCATATTTCTCAATTTCGATTGGCCCCAACAAGGTCACAAACTCATCCGACAAAAATCGGACGTCATTCATTTCTATAAAAAACATAGATTTTACATCTGAAAAATTGACCGAATTAAATATTGTTTTTTCGCTCACATCAAATGGCGAAAGGGCATCATAAATATCAGAATCAAACCTGTCTCTTCCATAATCCGACAATCCATAGACCTCAAAACCTTCCGGACTTATGTGCTCATACCCGATACTTTGTTCAAATTTCGATGCTCCATTTGGGTGATTTGGATCATAATCAAAATAATCCCTTACCGACATTTCATTCAATACATTCGAATACCCTAGGTATATTTTTCTCATACCTACCTCGGTGTGTTAACGTGAGTTGGAAAAAGCGGAATATTTGGAATACTCCAACGATGTCCCAATTGAATTAATCCTGAATTCAACTCCGGAATTGATGCGCTATTGTCGATTAGCTGACCAAGTTCATTATGAAACGTGGTAGAACCATGCCCTCCATGGCGCCCAATTCTTCCTGTCATCGGATTCACCTGGCCTATTGGGGCTGAAACAAACCCCGCACTATAGACCCGGAGCGTGACCAGCCGCGATTACGACCATGTCCCGGTTATTCCCATACATTACATATTTACACCTTTAGCCAAAACAAAGGTCGATCCACTTTTTCACGCAAATAACTATAAGTCACACTTTTTTCTATGATTTCAATTTCGACAACTATTGGCTTCATGGCCTCATTACTCACAGCTTCCGAAACTTGCTCCAATGCAGCCTCGGCCTCTCCAGGCATTTCTACTAAATCCGAACGAAGCTCCTCGCTGATTTTGCCATTCACAAAGAAAGTCACCACCCAATCACAGGCCCTCTCCGATAGCCCAAAGGCAATGACCTGAACCGTTGTAACTCCCAGCAAGGATTGGAAAATCATAGTTTCCACCCAAGCCCAGTCTGTTAGCGTTGCCTTGCTCATAGCTCTACCCCGATATCGGCGCCCTAGGAACAATGCTCGGAAAAACAGGGACACACACCATTTTCCGCGCCATTGAAGCCCGGTCCGATCTTCATAATTTTAGATACCGGCCCGCTATTTCGCTATTGCGATTGCAGCGGCACGAGCCTCAGTCCCCGCCATCGCCGCCGCCATCACCACCCGCATCAGCGGTCGGCGCATCGGCCTCGACAGCGAGTTCGACCTCGGCGGCGGCGCCGTCCGCCTTCACCAGTCCCTTCGCCTCCACGCCGTCATACCAGCGGGCGATATAGGCGGAGACGCCGTAGGGCATGAGTTCCATGCTGACCAGGACGGCGAGAATGCCGGCGCCGCCGAGCCAGAGTTCCGGCGTCTGCAGATAGGCCGGGACATCGCTCCAGCTGGCGACCGGTATCTCGCCCTCCAGGCCCGGAACCCGCATGTCGATGCCGTCGCGGTTGAACAGGGTATAGACCTCGCCGCCCATCTGGATGATGTCGACGATGAGGCTGATCACCAGCGTGATCAGGAAGGCCGCGACGACATGCCAGAACACGCCCTTGGTCTGCGGCCAGGCGCTGAAGAGCTGGACCTTGCGTCGCAGGATGGTCGCGCCGGTGGCCGGTGTGAACTTGACGCTGATGAAGAGGATGCCGGCAAAGAGGATGACGATCATGGCGAGCGTCGCGAGATTGGCCCCGCCGGTTCCGAACTGCATGCCCTCTCCCGTCGAGATACCCGCGGAAAAACCGGCGGCATTCGTGCCCAGCGCCATGGCCGGCATGAGCGCGACCAGCATGACCGGGATCATGAGCAGGAGAAAGGCGATGATCCACCAGATGCCCAGCCCGATCAGGCGGAACTCGTCCGCTCCGATGCGGAAGGGAATGATCGCGGAGACGTCCTCGCGCACGAGGAGCCGCATCCAGGCGGCGCCGATCACGGCGTAGAAGAGCATGGCGGCGCCGAAGACGACGAGAAAAACCGTTCCGAACAGGGCAAAACTCGGTTCGGCGCCCTCGACCAGACCGACGAATTGCTGAAGCAGGATTTCGCCGTGAATGAGGCCGGCGAAAACCAGCCCGTAAACGAGTGCGAGCGTCCAGCCCATCAGCCAGATGGTGGAAAGCGGCTTGCGCCAGAAAACCACCAGAAGGAAGAAGGTCGCCTTGATGAAGTCGAAACGCGGTCTGTCCATAATGTCCCCCTCGACGAGACGGACCTGACCGCCTCCCGCCGGTCCGTCCCCACGGCCCGGCTCCCTTTCATTCTGCAGTTTCACGCAGATTCCCGCCCGGACAACCGGACAGTGTCGTGTGCGGCGATTTTGCCGGAAAGCGTGTCCCCTAGCCCACAATCAGCCAGACGGCCCAGAGCGAACTGGCCGAGGCGACCGCTCCGAGCACGAGGACGAGCCCGTCCCGCGCCGTCAGGCCGGCGGCCATGATGACGATGCCGAGCGCGGGTACGACCACGCCGCCGGGCACGATCGACGCAGCGAACATGGCCAGCGACATCAGCACGCAAAGAGCGGCGAACCCCATGCTCCAGGGCCAGGCGAACAGCAGGTCGAAGCGGGGTTCCACCACCTGGTCGACGCGGCGAAGCCAGGGCCGCGCCCAGTCTACGCCCTTGCGGAAAGCAGCCGCGTCGATGGTCATCCGGCGAACGCGCTGCGGCATCCACAGGCGGCGCGAATTGATCAGGAAATGCAGCGAGATGATCAGGGTCAGCGCCGACATGGCCCAGGTCACGCCGGGCAGCATGCCGATGATCGGCATGATCGAGATCAGGGTGGGCAGAAGCAGCAAGGGGCCGAAGGAGCGCCGCTCGAGCGCATCGAGGATCTCGCCGATACTCAGCGCCTCGTTATCGCCGCCCGTCGCAAGACCGTCGAACAGGGTTTCCAGGCGATGAGGCCTCGCCCCGCCGTCATCATGACGGTCGCGGGCTCCGGCATCCTCATCGGGGTCGAGACTGTCTTCCAGACGGAATTCCACGCCGAGCGTCCTTTCTGCCCCCGCATAGGCGGCCCCGGTGATTTCAGTCTAGCCCGGAGCCGCGTAATGCCAAAGCCCCGAGGGGCTGGGAGGAGAGGCTCAGCCTTCGCTGGGCGCCGCCCCCAGCGGGCTGTCCGAACCCAAGACCGGTGCGGCCTCGACAGCACCCCCGGCATCGTCGCCGCCGCGGAAACGTACGGCGTTATAGGCGCCGACGCTGTGGATCATGGCCTCGACCACGATCTGAACGGCATAGGCCATAACGCCGACCACGGTGAGCAGGATGATCGTGCCGGGCTGGGCCAGCTGGCTTCGCAGCAGGCTGAGGACTTCCTGTGCCGTCGGCTCGCTGCCGTATTCCGCCATCTCGACCAGGGGCTCGATAACCGGCAGGAGCGCGAAAACGCCGATCATCTGAAAGACGCCGCCAATGGTCGATCCGATCAGACCCGCCATGACGGCGACAACGATCAGCGACAGCAGCATCGGCCAGAACACGCCTTTCGTCGCGCCCCAGCTTTCGAAGAAACGGAAACGGCGATCCTGGAAACTCAGTCCGGCTGCCGAAGCGAGATGCACCATCACGAAAACTCCGGCCAAAATGACGGCGAAGACGAGCGCGACGGTCAGCAGCGCACCCAGAGCGCCGGCGCCGTCAGCGCCGGTCGTTTCGACAATCCCGATGGAGAAGCCGCCGACCAGGGCCACGGCCAGAATGCCGGCAAGGACGAGGCCGAAGCTCACAACGATGTAGAGGATGTTCACGCCGAGCAGACGGAACTCGTCGCTGCCGAGTCGGAACGGAATGACCGGTGCCACCTCGCCGCGCACCAGAAAGCGCAGCCAGGCGCCCTGGAACATCAGCGCGAATACCAGCGCCAGCGGTCCGAGGAGCGCGTAATAGGCCATTGCAGGACCGAGGCTTTCCAGGAGCATGACCCCGGCTTCCGCCTCCGTAATGGACGAGGTTTCCTCAAGGACGGCGATCTCGAAAATGCTGCCCCAGAACGGGAATAGCAGCCAGATCGCGGCGGCGGCGAGCGCGCCGCCGATCAGCATCTGACAAACGATGATCCAGATCGCCGCCGCCGGCTTGTCGCCGAAGCGTTTGAAGAAAAAGAAAATGGCATTGCCGATGTCGAATTCACGGGCGGTCATGTCGGCCCCCTCTTTGCCGCTGGATGACTCAGGAGCCCTTATCATGCGCTCATCACCCGGCGATGCCAGAGGGAAGCCCGGCGCCTGCGTCCCGCCCCGGCGGGGAAACCCGCCTCAGCCTTGGGCGGGCGCCTTCGTCCGGTTGCGGTACATATAGGCGTATAGACCTGAAAAGACGGGGATGTTGATCGCGGAGAACAGGCTCATCCAGAGCCCGTATTCGCGCATGAGGGCGATCCCCGGCAGCGCCGCACTCTCCGCATCGAGCAGGCCGGACACGTCGAACAGGCGCTCCCCGCGCACCTGGCTCACGAGTTCGTAGAGGCCGAGTTCCAGCAGGATCAGCGGCAGGCCGGCCAGCAGGAGAGCCGCCGCGATCCGCCAGCCGCTGCCGCCGGAGAGCGGCCAGGCCTTCATCACCTGGACCTTCTCCATCGCGATCGTCGCCGGCAGGGCCAGCGACAGGCGAGCCGCCATCCACAGCACGATGGCGCCGCAACCTATCCCGGCCATCACAACCGCGATCGTATCCGCCATGGACATCACGTTCACCGCCTGGGTCAGCTCCATGCCGGCGCTTTCCGGATCGATCCCGGATCGCTCCAGCGCGCCCATCGCAACCGTCCCGAAGATCGTGCCCCAGAACAGGAAGACCAGGGTGAAGACGATGATGAGCAGGAGCGAAACCAGCACGGAGGCGATGAAGACCCGCATCTCGTCGCGGCCGAGCTTCAGCCCCAGCCAGCCGGAATAGTCGCCCCGGATCGCCATCCGCAGCGCCGCAGCGGAAAGCGCCACGCTCGCAAACAACGCGATTAGCCAGACCAGCGGACCCAGCGCCGTTGTCACCCCTTCCGGCGCACCGCCCAGCAGCAGCCAGAGCTGAACCGCATAGGCTGCCGTATAAGGCAGGCCCGCCACGAGGATCGGGCGCCAATTGGCGATGAAGAAGGCATAGGCAGCCATAACGCTGCGCAGGACAGGCAATTTCGCGTCGGACATGAAGTCTCTCCGGAGTTCGGCACAGACATACCGCGCCGCGCCGCCGGATCAAGCGAAAGGGGCTGCGGCGTTCGGCTTCCGCCACGTTTTCGCAAAACTCCACCGGCCTGTTGGTCTAGTCTTCTTCGTCCGCCATTTCCTCGCGCGCCCAGGTGTCGCACGCCCTGCGCGACGGATAGGGACACATGGTGAAATCGAAGCGCGTCTCGATGCCATGCCGTACAACTGGCTCACCATCGAGTATCGCCGGTTCGTAACGCCAGCTACGCACCGCATCGAGGGCGGCATCATCGAAAATACCCTGCGGGGCGGAAATGATGACTTCGACATTCTCGGTCCGTCCGCGTTCATCCACGTCAAAGCCGACATAGACAACGCCGCCTACATTCGCGTAGGCCGCATTGATCGGATATTCAGGGTCCGCCCGATAGCTTGGTTGCGCATCGACATCGTAGGCGTCGGTGGGCCCGTCTTCAGTCGCAGAGGCCGGCGCGGGCCCCCAGCTCTCCGGCATACCGATCTCGCGAATGCGTGCCGAAACCACTTCACCTTCTTCCGCCCCCAGTTCACGAACAGTCATCCGTGTCCAGATACGGGCGCTCCGAAAGGCTTCCGAGGTCATGTCGATCTCGCTCCAGATCAACGCCGAGCGATGAAAGGCGATCGCCGCCTCGCTCCGCTCGCCCCAAAAAAAATGGTCGATGCCGGAGAGATAATAGGCGTCTGCGAGCGAATGCCGTGGCGCGCCCGGCGCGTTCTCGTATGCCTCGATCGCTGTGCGGGCATTTTCGCCAATGTTGGAAAACCGACCACTTATCGCACTCATTCGCGCCGACATATAATGGGCGTTCCCCGATAATAAGGGCGGTGCATCTTCCGCATCACGTAACGCGCGCACCGCTCGGCGGGCACACGAGCGGGCATCACGGATATCCTCGTTCGCATAAGCCGCCATCGAAGCCAGATACCAGCGATCGGCACGTTCGACAGCAGTTTCTCGGCTTCGGTCGCCGAGACGCGCGGCTTCCCGCAATGCCTCATGAGCTATCGAGAATTCGCCCATTCGCAGAGCGAGAGCCCCATAGTTCACTGCGAGCGTGCCAGTAATCGCGTTGTCAACGCGCGCTGCCTCTGCTTCCCGCCAGGCGGTTTCAGCTGCCGCGAGTGCCGCTGCATATTCCTGCTCCTCGACCGCCGCCTCATACGCCAGATAAGCCTGCGCCACCTCCTGCGGCAACGGCTCGTCCTGGGCCGAAGCGGCGCCGGCTGCGAGCCAGCTCGAGGTTGCGACGGTCAATGTAATCAGAATGGTTTTCATGGGCGACTTCCTCTGCGTCGGGCGTGCCGCGGCCTCGGGACTATTGGACCGAATGCAGCAACCGGAAGGTGACGGTGTAGGCTCCTAGCCGGTTGCCGGTCGGGGATGAAATGAAGGACACGCGCAGCACGCCGTCGGCAGGCGTAGCGTCGGTTTGGCAGGCCGGTATGAACGGCAGGGTCTCGACATAATCCGTTGCTGTTCGGGCGTAGAAAGCGCCGGTGCGGAAAGAGCTTTCCAGGTCTCCCCGTTCCGCATGCGCGCCATCGGACATCATCCGGAACGGCAGGCGCAGAACGCCCTGTTCCAGGCGCTCTGCCGCCCGCATCGGCACCTGCATCTCGTAATAGGGATAGGCAATCATCAGGCGACGCTCCAGCAGGTCGCACCAGCGCTGCGCCGTCACCGCGGAAAGATGTTCGGTACCCGCATCGGTCGCGCCGAGCCCCGTCGGCAGTATTTGCGTCAGCCCCGTCAACACCCCGTCGACCGCGTCGCGGCTGTCTCCTGGATGCGTCACGAGCCGCGCAACTACGCTTTCCGTGATAGCGAGCGCTTCCGGCCAGTCCTCCCGCGCGATGGCTTCCAGCTGGCGGTCGATGGCGAGATTGGCCGCCAGGATCGCATCCGTTTCGGTGGATGCTGCCGCGAATACCGCGTCGGCCTCGTCCCCGGCCGAAACCAGCCAGCGCGGATCGCGAATACTACCGAGCCATTCGAGCGCCGCTTCGCTGCGGACTTCCGCATCTACAGCATAATCGAGCGCATCGTTCAGAAGCGGCTCGAACGCGACGTAATTGCGTGTCGCCATGGCCGCGCGCAATCCGCGAACGCGGAGTTCGAAGACAAGCTCGGTATCGCCGGTCACTTGCGCGAGGCCGGCCACCGCGCGCGTCAGCCCGACCAGCCCTGCACCCCGATGCCGGTACTCGGCAACGGCCAGCGCATTCGCGCCCAATGTCAGCTGCAGCCCCGTTTCCAGCCCGGCCGAACGAGCGGCATGGAAGGCCGCTTCACCCGCAGTGCTCGCGGCCACATAGTCCTGCGCCTCAACCGCCGCCTCATAAGCCAGATAAGCCTGCGCCACCTCCTGCGGCAGCGGCTCGTCCTGGGCGGCAACGCCGGACGCCATAGCCAGAAATCCGCACAACGCAACCAGAGCATGCTTCATGGAATACTTCCCCCTCGTCGCGATATTTCCGGCAGGCGCCGCTCAGGTCAAGCCACCGCTGACCGGTACGGCTTGACTTGCCTGCGTGCGGGATCGATATGCCGCGCATGACAGATCAAGCGCTCAAACCCGTTCACGTCATCGGCGGCGGCATGGCCGGCTCCGAGGCCACCTGGCAGCTCGTCTCACAGGGCGTGCCCGTCATCCTGCACGAGATGCGGGGTGTCCGGGGCACGGATGCCCACAAGACGGACGGACTGGCCGAGCTGGTGTGCTCGAACTCCTTCCGCTCGGACGATGCGCAGACCAATGCGGTCGGCCTGCTGCACGAGGAGATGCGGCGGCTGGGCTCGATCATCATGGCCGAAGGCGACAAGAACCGCCTGCCGGCCGGTGGCGCGCTGGCTGTCGATCGCGACGCCTTTTCCGAGGCCGTGACGAAGACGCTCAGCGAGCATCCGCTGGTGACGATCGAGCGCGGCGAGATCGACGGTATTCCGCCGGAAGAGTGGGACAGCGTCATCATCGCGACCGGGCCCCTGACCTCGGACAAGCTGTCCGAGGCCATTCTCGACCTGACCGGCGAAGGCGAGCTGGCTTTCTTCGACGCCATCGCGCCGGTCATCCATCGCGAGAGTATCAATCTGGACAAGGCCTGGTTCCAGTCGCGCTACGACAAGGGCGAGACGGAGGCCGAGAAGAAGGCCTATCTCAACTGCCCGATGGACGCAGACCAGTACAACGCCTTTATCGACGCCCTCCTCGCCGCGCCCAAGACCGAGTTCAAGGAGTGGGAGGACACGCCCTATTTCGACGGCTGTCTGCCGATCGAGGTGATGGCGGAGCGCGGACGCGAAACGCTGCGTCACGGCCCGATGAAGCCGGTCGGCCTGACCAATCCGCACCAGCCGGACATCAAGGCGCACGCCATCGTGCAGCTGCGCCAGGACAATGCGCTGGGTACGCTGTTCAACATGGTCGGCTTCCAGACCAAGATGAAATACGGCGCCCAGACCGAGATCTTCCGCATGATCCCGGGCCTGGAGGAGGCGCAGTTTGCGCGCCTGGGCGGCATTCACCGCAATACTTTCATGAACTCCCCGCGCCTGCTGGACGACCAGCTGCGCCTGAAATCCCGGCCGCGCCTCCGTTTCGCCGGACAGCTGATCGGTGTCGAGGGCTATGTCGAGAGCGCTGCCATGGGGCTCCTGGCCGGCCGCTACGCCGCCGCCGAACGCCTCGGACGCCCGATCTCCGTGCCGCCGGAAACGACGGCCATGGGCGCTCTCATCGCGCATGTGACCGGCGGTCACCTCGATGCGGGCAAGGGCAGCTTCCAGCCGATGAACGTCAATTTCGGCCTCTTCCCGATGATGCAGGCGCCCTCCCGCGACGAGGAAGGCAACCGCATTCGCGGCAAGGCCAAGAGCGTGGCCAAGAAGAAGCTGATGTCGGCGCGCGCGCTCGAAGATCTGGCCGGATGGGCGGCGGCGGCGGGCTGACCCGACCTACCAGGGCAGGTCCTGGCCGGAGACGTGGAAGAAGCGGCCGCTCATGGCGGGGTTGTTGAAGGCGCGGGCGATCAGGTCGAGCTGGCCTGAGACGCTTTCCGGAGCGGTGAGCTGCCCGTGCGGGCCGCCCATATCCGTCTTCACCCAGCCCGGATGCAGGACCAGGACGACGACGCCCTTGTCTTTCAGGTCGATGCTGAGCGACTTGCCGATCGCGTTCAGCGCGGCCTTGGACGCGCGGTAGCCGTAACCGCCGCCGCTCTCATTGTCGGCAATGGAGCCCATGCGCGAGGATTGCAGGGCGATGACCTTCATCTCCGAGGCCGCGACCTGGTCGGCGAAGGCTTCGGCCAGCGCCAGCGGCGCCAGGGCATTGACCCGGAATTCGTCGGCCATCGCCGTCTTGGATGTATTGCCGAACTGGCGGGTCTCTTTCGACATCATGCCGGCATTGGCGAACAGAAGATCGATCGGACCGGTGACCGCCTTGGCCAGCTTTTCCGCACCGTCCGGATCGGTGGCGTCATAGGCGAGGATGTCCAGCTTGCCCTCGCCGGTCGGCAGGGCGGCCAGCTCGGTGGCGGCGTCGGGATTGCGGCAGGCGGCGGTGATATGCCATCCGCGCTCGAGCAGCTGGCGCGTGTGTTCCAGTCCAAGACCGCGATTGGCTCCGGTGATGAGGGCGTGATGCATGTCTGTCTCCTGGAAAGGCTCGTGAGAATTCGAAGTTCGGCGTGATGCGCGATCACGGCGCCTCGCACAAGCTTATCGCTGCGCTCGGCATTGTCACGGGGGTGCGCGGTCGCACTCAGCGTCCGGTCAGGGACAGCCAGGCCATGCGCAGGCGGCGCCCCAGAGGATTGGTCTCGGGCGCCAGCTGATAGGGATTGGCCGGAAGGCGGTCGAGATAGGCGCCAGCGAGCCGGGCATAGCCGATCACGGGCACAGCCTCGGGCGGCATAGCACCGGCCGCATCGAGATCTCGCGCAGCATCGCGGGCGGCGTCCACGACCGGCCGGCGGGCTTCGGCCACCTTTTCGGCGCCCAATCCCTGAGCCAGCATGGCCGGCGTCGCCCCGGCTTCTCCCAGCGCATCGCCGCCGACCGGAGCCCGGCCTATACTCGCGCGGTGCGGAAAGGCACGCAGCAGGCCCGTCAGCCCCCAGGCGCGCCCGGCGACGACGAGCAGGGCCGGCTCGATCTCGGCCTCGCAGGCGATCGAGCCCAGCCGCATCAGACGCACCGCGGTCGCATCGACATAGTCGAGCACATCGTCAAGCGTCTCGAACGGCCGTGCGGAGATATCCTCGAAACGGGCATCGACCAGGGCCTGCAGCTCGCCCACGGGAAGGCGTCCGATCAGTCCGGCCAGGGCCTCGGTGACGTCATGGCGCCGCGGCTGCGGAGGATCGGCATAGAGGTCCGCCACCGCATCCCGCCACCAGGTCAGTTTCATCTCGCCGATCAGGCTTTCCGAGGTCGCGTCCGCGATCCGGCCGAGCTCGTGATTGAAGGCGTAGAGCGCATAAAGACGCTCACGCTGCTCCGGCGGGGCGAACAGTGCGGCGAGGCGACGATCTGGATCGGCCTTGGCGAGCAAATTGTCGAAATTGTTGTCGGTCATGCGTCTGCCCGGTGGACACGAGTACTCACCACCCCATATGAGCGGGCATGAAGCATTTGGCCAGCCCGGCCACCATCCATTCACAGCTTGCCCAAGACGAGGTTTTCATGGCTTTCACACTGCCCGATCTTCCCTACGCCAAGGACGCCCTGGCGCCGCACATCTCGGCCGAGACGCTCGACTTCCACCACGGCAAGCACCACGCCGCCTACGTGAAGAATCTGAACGGCCTGGTCGACGGCACCGACATGGCAGCCCTCTCGCTCGAGGACGTCATCCGCAAGGCGGCCGGCGATGCGGAGCTGGGCGGCGTGTTCAACAATGCCGCGCAGATCTGGAACCATACCTTCTACTGGCAGTCGATGCGCCCGAATGGCGGCGGCACGCCGACGGGCGATCTCGCTGCGATGATCGACCGCGATTTTGGCTCCTTCGACAATTTCAAGGACGCCTTCGCCAAGGCCGGCGCGACCCAGTTCGGCTCCGGCTGGGCCTGGCTGGTTCTCAAGGACGGCAAGCTGGAAGTCCGCAAGACGCTGAACGCGGAAACCCCGCTCACGGAAGACGGCGTCACGCCTCTGCTCACCATGGATGTCTGGGAGCATGCCTATTATCTCGACTTCCAGAACCGTCGTCCGGATTACATCTCCACCTTCCTCGACAAGCTGGTGAACTGGGAATTCGCGGCCGAGAACCTCGCCGCCGCCCAGTAAGGCGTTCGACACCAGGAAACGGGTCGCCAAGCGACCCGCTCCGCCCTAACCTCCCCCTTGGTCGATACAAAAACACCAGGGGGAGGCTTATGGCCCTTCGATTTCTTGCCGCCGGCCTGGCTGCTGCAACGCTCAGCCTGCCGGCCTTTTCACAGACATTGCAGCCCGACGCCGACCCGGCAGCCCGCGGGTTCGACACTGCCGGCCTGGAACGGCTCGACGCCGAACTCGACGCGCTGGCCGAAGCCGGTGCGCGTCCCGGCTATGCCGCGATCGTCGCGCGCGGCAGCGATATCGTCTTCGTCTCCGAAGCGGGCTTCGAGGATATCGAGGCGGGTACGCCCTTTACCGTCGACACGCCGGTCCGCATCGCCTCGATGAGCAAGCCGGTTACGGCGATCGCCGCCATGCAGCTGGTCGAGGACGGCACGATCGGGCTCGACGACCCGGTCAGCGACTATATTCCGGCTCGGAACTATGCACTTGCCAAAGGCGGTCAGTGAAACCGGTAGACGGTTCGGCGATGGCCAATTTTTAGCACGTCGATGATGCCGTCCTCGTCGGGCTCCCGGTAGATTGCCCGCCAGTTCCCGACGCGCACGCGATGCAAGCCATCGTGCCCTTTCAGCTTCCGCGAGCCCGGCGGGAAAGGGTCTGCGGCTAATTCACCGATGCGGTCGAGCAGTCGGTTCCGCTCGCGAGCGGGCATGTCGCCTAGGCCCTTCTCTGCAGGCCGCCTGAAGCTAATCTTGTAACCCACGCCTCACCTACTGGTTCTGGCGCGCCTTGATCTCCTCAAGGGTCGCGGTGCGGGGTTCATCCAGCGCCGCGTAGGCGTCTTCAGCATCCTTGTCATCCGACGAGGGCTTCACCTTTCGAGCCTTCTCACGCCGCTTCACCGCTTCCGGGTCGACCTGCATAAAGGCACGCAGTGCATCCTTGGGGTCCACGCCGTACATAGACAGGCGTCCGCCCTCACTATTCTCGTCTGCCATGTCGCCTTCTCCGTCGTCAGTGTTGTAAGGGGCAAGGCTCGCCGCGACTACGTCCATCATGTCGTCAATGCGGTCGGCGACCCAGGCCTCTAGCTCGGGCGCCTTGGGCAACACGAAGTCCGTGATGCGGGGCGGCGTCAGCTTCCGTCCGTAATTGAAGCGCCACTTCTCCGCGTGCAGGGTCGCTGCGGCGAGTACGAGGATAACAAGGTCCGGCAGCCCCTTCTCCTTTGGCAGGAGGACGAGGCAGTCGTCGTTCACGGCGCAGGGCTCTAATTGGACGAAGGCCTCTCCGATCGAGCCGGTTTGCGCGACGGTGACGAAGCTGGGCTCTGCCGCGACGGGGAAGTCCAGCCAGCCGTAGGTGCCGTTGTAGCTTTCCGTCGGCGAGATGATGAGCGTGCGCCCCTGCGCGATCCCCTCGCGGGAGTGCAACTCCTTTAGGCCGTAGTAGATGTCGAAGGTGCCGCCGATCGTTCCGGCTTCGGAGGCTAACTTCGTCGCATTGTTAAGACGGGTCGATGACAGCATGTCCCGATAAGGCTGAAGGTCGATGTCGCCTGCGTCGATCGCGCGACGCTGCTCCATGATCTCCGCCGCGTAGCGCGTGTAGAAGGACGCAAGGCGTCGAAGCTGCACGTCGACCGCCTGGCGCAACTCCGCATCCTCCGGAACCGCCGTTGCGATGTAGGCGCCGGCAGACCATTCGTCCTGACCGGACACACTCGCGACCGCGCTGAAGCCGGCCGCCTCGGTCTTGTTTGCGATGGCGTCCAGCGCTTCGGGTATTTGGTTAGGCTCGCTGTCGCGCGGCACGCGGACGCTCTTGCGGAGGACAAGGCCGTCGTGATGCAGCCGGACGAAGACGGTCTTCCGGGACGCTTTATGCGGGCGCCCCTTCTCTAGGAACACGATCGAGGTAGTGACGGAGGCGAACGGCTGGAACAATTCGTCTGGCAGCTGACACACCGCCGTCAGGGTGTGCTTCTTTAGGATCGCCTCGCGCCACTTCGCGGCCTTCCCGCTTTTCGACAAAAGGCTTGCAGGCACGATTACGGCCATTTTGCCACCGTTGCGAAGCGCCTCTAAACCCCGCTCGACGAAGTCCTCGACAGGCGTGTCTGTTCCCTTGTGGGGGAAGGGCGGGTTCATCACTACAATCGATGCTTCGCCCCCAGGGAAGTCTGGCATGTGCCCAAGGGAGTCCGCCTGCCGGATCTTCGTCGAGCCGTCTCCGCGAAGGATCATGTTGGCGACGCAGAGCGCAGCTGTGTTCGGCTCCGACTCAAAGCCGATGATATTCTCCTGGATCACTTCGACCATGCGGTCCCGGCGCAGGTGCTCTTCCTCGACCAGGCGGCTCATGTAGGCGACAAAGAAGCCACCGGTGCCGCAGGCCAGGTCTGCGACCACGTCGTTGCTGCTAGCCTCGCAGGCATCTACCATCATCCGGGCGATGTGACGGGGCGTGAAGTATTGCCCGATCGTGTTGCCGCCAGTGTAACGGAAGAACGTCTCGTACAGCTGGCCGAGATAGTCATGCTCCGCCGTCAGTACGGTGACGTTCAGGCGCTCTAAGATCGTCAGGATGCGAGGAGCACGATCACGCAGCTTGGTGTTCGCTGCGTCCACCGCGATTGATTTGGAGAGCCCCGCCTTGCCCGCTTCTCGAAAGGCTGTGGCACATGCGTCGTTCACGTCCGCCAGAACGAAGCGCGGGTCGCGCCTGATGTTGCCCTCGGATTTCCAGAGGCCAAGCATGAAGGCGGCAACGGCGGTAGGACGATACTCGTCCTTGATATCGGCTTCACGAAGCAGACGGTTGATCTCGTCGGCCTTCTCCGCGAGCACTTCGGCAGGCGGAGGCGTCGGTCGAATGTCGGCAGGCCCGCCCCGCGCCGTGATGCGGCGCAAGTCCTTCTCGTTCGGCACCCAGTTGATTGGATACCCCTCGTAGGTGACGGGCACCCAGGCCTTCGCGTCCTCATCGTACTTCGACACGCGCAGCGCGAAGGCGTCGGACTCCGTGCCCGCCAGTCCAATCGCAAGCGGACGGAAACCCATCTTCACGAGCGCGTCGCCGTAGCCCTGCGCCTCGCTGACGGCCTGATCGATAGCGTCAGGCGCCGCCTTCGCCTCGATCACGGCCAGGGGCGCGTGGTCCGACGGATTGACAAGGATGGCTTCGGGCACGCCGCGACCCGCACCGGACTTGCTGGCCTTCGCTAGAGCTTCGGCAAGGTCCGGATGATCGCGGTACTCATGCTGTAGGTATAGGTTTCCACGGGGTGGCTTGCGATCATCCCACCCCTGAGAAGTCAGGAGGTCGTCCAGCAACCGCTCCGTCCGACGCTCCGATCTCCGCGCCAGTGCAGCAACTGTCATGCCTTATTCCCCCGCCGATCCATGGACGAGCACGCTGTATGGCAGCTGCTTTCCTACCATACCCTTTACAGCCTCAACCATCGCGTCGCCATCATTTAGCTTCCGCGTGTTCCAGCGGAAGGAGAACTCATCGCAGTAGCGCCCGAGGTGCTTCTTCGAGATGGAGTGAAACGTACCGTACACACCGCGCTTCAAGAGCGCGAAGTAGCTTTCGACCGTGTTGGTGTGAACACCACCACGCGCATACTCACCTTGGCTGTGGTTCACCGTTAGGTGGCCGAAGCGGTAGTCAGCGCTCAGCCCACGGTAAGCCGCCCACTCGTCCGTCATGATTATGCTGTCACGATCGACGTTCTGGCGAACCTCGCCTTTCAGCGTCTCGCCGTCGACGCGCGCAACAGGCTTCGAACGAGCACGTCCATCGCGTTCGACCATCGCCATGACCGGCGCCTTCTTCGTGCCGCGCCCGGTGCCTCTCGGCTTGCCGGAACCGGGGCGGGGCTTGCCACCCACGTAGGTCTCGTCAACCTCAACCTTGCCCGCCAGGAGGCCGCGCATCGGCTCTTCCTGCATCGCAGCGCGGATGCGGTGCGTCATGTGCCAAGCTGTCCGGTACGAGCCGAGCCCAAGGTCACGTTGCAACTGAAGGGCGCTGACGCCCTTTTTGTGCGCGCAGATCATGTAGAAGGCAGCGACCCACTTGGAGAGTGGTATCTTGCTCTTGTGCATGACGGTCCCGACCGTCACCGTGAACTGCTTCTTACAGTCACCGCACTCGCGCAGTCCCGGGCGAGCTGACTTGCCAGTGATCGCGCAGACCCGATCCATCCCGCCGCAGTGCGGGCACACCGGCCCCTCCGGCCAGCGGATTGACTCCAGCAACTCGCGCGCTTCGTCGTCGCTCATCCTCAGGACGGTCATCAGATTCATGGTGCAAGCCCCCCCCTAACGCCACCAACCTAGCCCACCAGGCCACCTTTGGCAAGTGCATAGTTCCGTTCCGGCTTTCGGCGAGATGCAGGTTGCGGTCAGCCCGATGGCCGGTCCGGACGGCACGATCGCCACGCGTGCGCCGGAGACCGAGATGACGGTCCGGCACCTTCTCACCCACACGGCCGGGCTCGGCTACATCTTCGATACCGAGACCGATCTCGGACAGCTCTATATCGAGAACTCGCTCTATGCCGGCGAAGGCGATCTGGCCGCACGCATGGAGCAACTGGCCTCACTTCCGCTCTATACCGATCCCGGCGAACGCTGGATCTACTCCTACGCCAATGACGTGCTCGGCCGGGTCGTCGAGGTCGCGTCCGGCATGCCCTATGAGGACTATCTGGAAACGGAGATCTTCGAGCCCCTCGGCATGCCCTCGACCGGTTTCTTCTTCGAGGATGTGGACTTTACCGAAGCCGAGATGTCCCCGCTCTACGTGCATGCCGAGACCGGCGAACTGATGCGCTACGACCAGCCCAATCCCGACTGGGCGTCGGGCGGTGGCGGCCTCGTCTCAACGGCCCGCGACTACATGCGCTTCGCGATGATGCTGGCCAATGACGGCGAGCTGGACGGCGTCCGGATCATCGAGGCCGAGACGCTGGCCATGATGCGCACCCCCCAGACCACACCGGAACAGCTCGGCGAAAGCTGGCAGGGCCGTGCCTATGGCTTCGGCTTCGACGTCGTCCTGGTGCCGGAGAACGGCGAACAGGCGCCCGGTATTCCGGGCGATTTCAGCTGGGGCGGTTTTTTCGACACGGACTTCTTCGTGAGCCCGAACACGGATATCGCCGCGGTTATCATGACCCAGATCCAGCCCTCGCCGAACCGGCCCGAGCCGCGCACGGCGCGCGTCTTCCGCCCGCTCGTCTATCGCAGCCTGGCGCTCGACTGACAGCGGTCCGTGTTTAGCGCGACGGAATTCCGCCGCCGGGACGTTGAAGACGCATAGACGGTCGCGATCGCCCTTTGAGCCGGGCGCCCGGAAAGGGCCGTTTATCTCGCATGTCCCCCCAGACGCGACGGGGCCCGCCAATGGCGGGCCCCGAAACATTTCCGGTCCTGTCGTTCCGCCTCAGCCGAAGACGGTCTGGGCCATCGCCATTGCGATCAGCATGGGGAAGGACAGCAGCGTGTTGGTGCGCGAGAACAGCATCGCCATGCGGGCTGCTTTCGGCTTGGCGTCATCGGGCGCCTCGACGATGCCCAGGGCGATCTTCTGGTTGGGCCAGATCACGAACCAGACATTGATCGCCATGATGATGGCAAGCCACATGCCGATCCCGATGAAGGAGTATTGCGGCGTGTAGGCGTCGCCGGCGACGAGGCCGAGCGTCAGCACTTCGGCGGAATAGCCGCGCAGGCCCGCAACGGCGAGACCGGTGATGACGGTGAAAAGCGCGCCCCAGCGGAACCAGAACAGAGCGGCCGGTGCGATCACCTTGCCGATCGCCGGCTTCTGCTCGTCCGGGATATTGGGCATGTTCGGTATCTGGACGAAGTTGAAATACCACAGCAGGCCGACCCACATGATGCCCGAGACGACGTGCGTCCAGCGGGCGATGGCCTGCCAGAGTGCCGGCCCCGGATCGATCGCGCCGCTGACCACATAGGCCAGCAGATAGATCAGTGCGAGCACCATCGACACGATCACTGTCGTGCGAAGATTAGTCAGAATAGCAGCCAAGTTTCCCTCCCCGTTGTTACAGAAGTGAGTCTGTCACAAGCGGGGAGGTTACAGGAATTCGCGTATCAGGATAGCCCGGACGCAAGAAGTCGCGTGTCAGGACTCGTTGCTCTCACGCTGCACATTGGTGAAGAGCAGGAGCGGCGACGCCACGAAGATCGACGAATAGGTACCGATCACCACACCCCAGATCATCGCGAAGGCGAAGCCCTGCAGCGAGGCGCCGCCGATGACATAGAGCGAGACCAGAGCGAGGAGCGTCGTCATCGAGGTCAGCACGGTACGCGACAGCGTGTCGTTGATCGACAGATTGAGCACATCGGACAACGGCATCTTCTTGTACTTGCGCAGATTCTCGCGGATGCGGTCATACACGACGACGGTGTCGTTCATGGAGTAACCGACGATCGTCAGGAGGGCGGCCACGGTGGCGAGGTCGAAGGTGAGCTGGGTCACCGAGAACATGCCCACGGTCAGGATGACGTCGTGCACCAGGGCGATGATCGCACCGACCGAATACTGCCACTCGAAGCGGAACCAGATATAGATCAGCATCAGGAAGAGCGCGACGCCGATGGCGGTAAAGCCTGTGACGACGAGCTCGTTCGAAACGGCGCCACCGATCACGGTCGAGCCGCGAATGTCCACGCCCTCGAAATTCGCCTCCAGCGCTTCTTCCAGCGCCCGACGGGCGTCCTGCTGGGCTTCCTCGCCTTCCGCGCCCTCGCCTTCCTGCAGAGGAAGCGTGATCAGCACGGTGCGAATGCCGTCCGTGACGCCGGCGCCCTGCACCTTGGCATCGCCGAGTCCGAGCCCGTTGGCGACCTCACGCAGGTCTTCGTCGATATTGTCGCGATTGGGAACCTGGATCTCGGTCTGGACGCCGCCGCGGAAGTCGATACCGAAATTGATGCCGACATTGGCGAATTCGAACAGAGAGCCCAGGATCAGCAGGAGCGAGATCCCCATGGCGACCATGCGGCCGCGAATGAAGGGAATATTGCCGCTGACCGGCAGGTATTTGACGAGTGCGAGAGACATGTCGAAGCCCTCCCTTAAAGCGGCAGCTGCTTGGGCTTGAAGGCCCGCAGCCAGAGGACCGCCAGCAGGCGGGAGAAGACGAAGGCCGTGAAGACCGACGTCACGATGCCGATACCCAGCGTCACGGCGAAGCCGCGGACCGGGCCTTCGCCCAGCATAATCAGGACCGCCGCCGCGATGAAGGTGGTGATGTTGGCGTCGAGAATGGCCGCCAGGGCGCGCTCATAGCCCGCCTGGATGGCGTTCGACGGCGTTCGTCCGTTGCGGGCCTCTTCCCGGATACGTTCGTAGATCAGCACGTTCGCATCGACCGCCATACCGATGGTCAGGATGATGCCGGCGATGCCCGGCAGGGTCAGCGTGGCGCCGAGACCGGACAGACCGCCGAGAATCAGCACGACATTGGCCAGAAGGGCCGAGGTCGAGAACACGCCGAACACGCCGTAGGCGGCCAGCATGAAGACGATAACCGCCACGAAGCCGATAATAATCGCGATCTGGCCGCTCTCGATCTGGTCGGCACCGAGGCTCGCGCTGACCACGCGCTGCTCGACCGGCGTCAGGCTGGCCGGCAGGGCACCGGCGCTGAGCAGGATGGCAAGCTGGCCGGCGCTGTCATAGGTGAAATTGCCGGTGATGATGCCATTGCCCGACAGGATCGGGTCATTGATGCGCGGCGCGGTGATAATCTCGCCGTCCAGCACGATGGCGAAGCGGCGGCCGCGGTTTTCGGTGGTCATGTCGCCGAAGATCAGCGCGCCCTGGGTGTCGAAGCGGAAGCCGACAACCGGCTGGGCATAGCGTGCATCATTGGTGACGTTCGCGCTGACGAGGTTTTCGCCGGTCAGACGGGCACGCGTCTCGACCGCGAGGTATTGCTGACCGCCCGTATCGGAGAGCGGATAAATGGTACGGCCCGGCGGCGTGCGGGCCTGGCCGTTGGGCCCCGGATCGATGGTCTCGTCGACCAGGTGGAAGCTCATGCTGGCCTGCGTGCCGACCAGGGCAATGATCTCGTCCGGATTGTCCGCACCGGGCACCTGCACCATGACCCGGTCCTCGCCCGAGCGGGCGATCGTCGGATCGGTCGTGCCCAGTCCGTCGAGACGCTTGCGGATCACGGTAATGGACTGGCTGAGCGTGCGATTCTGGATCGCCGTGAACTGCTCTTCGGTGATGCTCATCCGGATCGCGCTGGGATCGTTCGGATCGCGGCGCATCTCGTACACCTGGGCGAGGCCGGGCTGACCGCGCGCATCCGTCACCGGACGGTTGAGCTCGCGGAGAAGTTCGAAGGCCGTGTCGCGTTCGTCTTCGCGGATCAGCAGCACCACGACTTCGTCGCCAATCGCCGCGATCGATCGGGTGAAAATCGGCGTGTCGGCACCCCGCAGCGTGTCGCGGGCGTCCGCCGCCAGGTTCTCCAGCTCGGCCGCACGGACCTCGTCCATATCGACCTCGAAGACGATGTGCGAACCGCCCTGCAGGTCGAGACCGAGATTGACGCTTCGGCTCGGCAGCCAGCGCCAGATGCCCTGGGCCTCCCGCGTCCCGTCAAGCTCGTTGACGGTGTAGCGATCGGTCTCCGGCACGAAGTTCGGGACGGTGTACAGCACCCCGAGCAGGATGACAGCGAAAATGGAAATCAGCTTCCAGCGCCCGAAATGCAGCATGGCGAACGGTCCCGTCTAGATTAGCGTCGGATCAGTCGGACTTGGCGTCATTGGCCGGCTTCGGCTCGGGACGCCCGCGCACCGCGGTGATCGTCTGACGCACAACGCGCACTTTCACGCCGTCGGACAGCTCGACCGAGATTTCCTCATCGCCAACCTTGGCGACCTTGCCGATGAGCCCGCCCTGCGTGACGATCTCGTCGCCGCGCTTCAGGCTCTCGACCATTTCCTTGTGTTCCTTGAACCGCTTCTGCTGCGGACGGATGATCAGGAAATAGAACACGCCCGCCATGAGCGCGAACATGACGACAGTCTGCATGAGTTCAGGTGACATGATGACAAATCTCTCCCCGCGGCGCCGGAGCGGCTCGATTCGAGTGCGCGGCGCCGGATATTGAATAGCGCGGGACTATATCGGGGTCAGACTGGCATGCAACAAGGGCTGACTGCTGATAACGCCTGCCGGGTCAGCGCAGATAGCTCATCGGATTGACCGGGTTCACGCCATTGCGGATTTCGAAATGGACCTGGGGACGGTCCACGGAGCCGGTATCGCCGGCCGCCGCGATCACCTGGCCGCGCTCGACCTGGTCGCCCTCGCGCACGAGAATGCGGCTGTTATGGGCGTAAGCCGTTACGAAACCACCGGAATGCCGGATCAGGACGAGCCGGCCATATCCGGCCAGCTCGCTGCCGGCATAGACGACCTGTCCTGCCGCCGCGGCGCGGACATCGGCACCGGTGCGGGCCTCGATATTGATCCCGTCATTGCGGCCGCCATCAGGCTTGCGGCCGAAATCGGACAGGATGGCGCCGCGGATCGGCCAGTCGAAGCTCGGCGCACCCGCTGCGGCAGGCGCCGGGGAGGTATCGCGGCGGACCGAGGACACGCGCGACGGTGCAGCTTCGGTCACGGTCACGGCACGCGCGCCCTGCGGGAGGCGGATCTGTTGACCCACTTCGATTTCGTAGGGCGGACGGATGCCGTTATGGGCGGCCAGCGTCTGGAAGGGGATATTGTAGCGAAGCCCGATCCGGTAGAGATTCTCGCCGCGCTGCACGACGTGCATCGGCGGATGAGGCATGCGCAACGTCTGGCCGACATCCAGCGCGTAGGGCTCGTAAAGACCGTTGGTGCGGGCCAGTTCGCGCATGTCCACGCCGCAGCGCTGGGCGACTTCGGAGAGAGTGTCCCCGCGCCGCACCGTATAGCCCCGACTGCAGGACACCGGCATGGCGGTATAGCTCGACGTCGCAGCCCGCGCACCGGGATAGCGATGATCCACGCGCGCCGGCTCGCGCGGCGTCGAGGCACACGCAGCCAGGCCGGTACCGACCATAGCAATCAGGCAGATGAAACGCGCCGCACGCATCGTCGAAACGGGTCCCCGCAGACAAAACCTCCGCCATCAAGCCATGGAAGCCTTAACCGCTGGTTAGTCATATCGGGCCGTTTCGTGGCAAAGGCGGGATTCTAGAGCGCCCGGGCCTCGCCTTTCACCAGCGGCACGAAACGCACATCCATGATGTCGCTTTCGGTGATCTCGTCGCCGTGGCGCTCATAGCGCACGAGGACCTGTTTCGTATCCCGGTCGACCGGCGCGACGGCGATGCCGCCATCCTTGAGCTGTTTGAGGATTTCGTCGGGCCGTTCCGGTGCCGCCGCCGTCAGGATGATGCGGTCGAAGGGCGCCTGTTCGGGCCAGCCTTTCGAGCCGTCCCCGATGCGCTGGACGATATTGGTCAGGCGCAGGGCCTCGAAGCGCTCCTCGGCCTCGCGGGCCAGCGTGCGATAGCGCTCGACGGTGTAGACCCGGCGCGCCAGCTTCGAGAGCACCGCCGCCTGATAGCCGGACCCGGTACCGATCTCGAGCACCTTGTCGCGATCGCCGACCTTGAGCGCCTGGGTCATCAGCGCGACGATGAGCGGCTGGGAAATGGTCTGGCCGCAATCGATCGGCAGCGGCCTGTCGTCATAGGCCTGGTCGCCGAACCGGTCGGGCACGAAGAGATGCCGCGGCGTGCGTTCGATCGCCGCCATCACGGTCTTGTCCGTCATGCCGCCGCGGCGCAGCGACATGACCAGCTGGATCACGCGCGGATCGGGCAAGCTCATTGTCCGGACCTTTCCTGTCCAGGCCGACGTGTACGGGGCCGCAGCAGCGCGGCACAGGCCCTCACCGGCCGCACTCAGCTGCGCGGCGGCACGCCGCCCAGCATACGCTTGAGATTGCCCAGAGTTTCGCCGTGCGTGAGGTCCATGTGAAGGGGGGTGACGGAAATCTTTCCGTCATAGATCGCCCGCAGATCGACCCCCTCACCCGGATTGGACAGCGTGCCCTTGAAGCCGAGCCAGTAATACTCGAAGCCGCGCGGGTCCTTGCGCTGTTCGGCGTGGAGGATGTGCTGGTCGCGGCGGCCCTGCCGCGTGACCTCGACTTCCTTGACGTCCTCGGGCCGGGCATCCGGGAAGTTCACATTGATGAGCACGTCTTCCGGCCATTTCATCTCGAACAGGCGGCGCAGGATCGGCGCCCCGAAGGTCTCGGCCGTGTCCCAGTGGATCGGGTCCTCGCGCTGGAAGCCATAGGCCTGCGAGAGCGCGACCGAGGGAATGCCCAGCTGCATGCCCTGCATCGCGCCGGCGACCGTGCCCGAGAAAGTCACGTCCTCGGCGATGTTCTGGCCGCGATTGACGCCGGACAGGACGAGGTCGGGCTTCTTGCCGGGAATGAGGTCCTGCACGCCCATCAACACGCAGTCGGTCGGCGTGCCGGTGACGGAGAATTTCTGCTCGCCCCAGCGGCGCACGCGCAGCGGCGCATGCAGGGTGAGCGAACGTCCGGCGCCGGACTGTTCCTGATCCGGCGCGACGATCCAGATATCGTCCGACAATTCCCGCGCGATCTTCTCGAGGCTTTTCAGGCCGGAGGCCCGGATACCGTCATCATTGGTCAGGAGAATACGCGGGTTTTCGGGGATCATGGCTCGGACTTTCGCTGGCGACAGACCGCCTTCTAGCCCAATTCCCGATGCCTGCCAGCCCGGAAGATGAAGTTGGCAGACCGCCCCGGAATTTGCCGGAGCGGCCTGACTTCAATTGCAGGATCAATCGGTGAGCCACATATAATCGTCGTGCGAGTGGCAGATTTCCGGCCAGGCGGCCATCTCGTCGATATCGCTCGTCGCTTCCCAGCCGGCGCCGAACGCACCGAGCACCTCGGCATCCGTGGGTGCCGCGAAGGACAGGATATTGCGGAACTCGCCGCCGATGATGTGCGAGAGCCAGGTCCAGGATGACAGGCGGCCCTCTTCCACGAAGCCGTTATAGACCGGCGCCAGCTGCGTCTCGATCATGGCGCGCGTCTCGTCCGACCGGCTCTCGTCGCAGATCAGGTATTGCGAGAGCACCACATCGCCTTCGCCGGTCTCACCCCCGGATGCCTCGACATGCCAGATATAGTCGTCATGTCGCGGACAGGCGCCCGCACCGATCTCCAACTCGCCGGAATCGGCTTCGTTCGCACGGCGCTGGAATTCGGCGAGATTTTCCATCAGCCCTTCCGGACTGGTGCCGATCAGCGCGTTGAGCCGGCGCCAATTGCCACCTGAGTGGTGGCGCCAGTACCCGTAGCCAACGAGGCTGCCCTCCTCGACCATCGCCTCGAGGACGGGCTGATTGACCGCTTCCTGGACGGCATCGAAATCCCCCTCCAGCGCCGGGTCGCATTCGTAATAGGTTGCGTAGACAAATATTTCCGGCGGCATCTCTTCCTGAGCCACAGCCGGACCGACCGACAACAGGCCGCACGCGGCGACCGAACACATGAGATTGCGGTACATGTCCCTCTCCCTTTCTGTTCAGGGATTCATGCGCGAATGCGCGCTGCGCACCCTAATGGAATTAAAGGGAAAATTCGAGCGTGGTTTTATTACACAACCTTTGTGGGAGGCCGCACTTCCTGCCCGTACAGGCCTGTGGCCGGCATGATCACAACCGGGCTCAGGATCGAGGGGTGGCCGGTCAGGCCTTCAGCACGTCGAGCCCGCCCATATAGGGGCGCAGGGCCTGCGGGATGGTGATGGAGCCGTCCTCGTTCTGGTGGTTTTCCATCACGGCCAGCATGGCGCGGCCGACGGCGACGCCGGACCCGTTGAGCGTATGCAGGAAGGCCGGGCGCTTCTCGCCGTCCTTGCGATAGCGCGCATTCATGCGGCGGGCCTGGAAATCCCCGCAATTCGAGCAGGAGGAAATCTCGCGATAGGTGCCCTGGCTCGGCAGCCAGACCTCGAGGTCGTAGGTCCGCTTGGCCGAGAAACCCATATCGCCCGAGCAGAGCAGCATGACGCGGTAAGGCAGTTCCAGCAGCTGCAGGACCTTTTCCGCGCAGCCGGTCATGCGGTCGAGCTCGGCCTCGCTCTCGTCCGGTGCCACGATAGAGACCATTTCCACCTTCTGGAACTGGTGCATGCGAATCATGCCGCGCGTGTCGCGCCCGGCCGAACCGGCCTCGGCGCGGAAACAGGGCGTGAAGGCCGTCATGCGCAGCGGCAGCGTGTCCTCGGGATGGATCTGGTCGCGGGCCAGATTGGTCAGCGGGACTTCCGCCGTCGGGATCAGCCAGCGATGGTCCGTCGTACGGAAGAGATCGTCGGCGAATTTGGGCAATTGGCCCGTGCCGAACATGGCCTCGTCGCGCACCATGTAGGGCGGGCTCACTTCGGTATAGCCGTGCTCGCTCGTGTGGAGGTCGAGCATGAATTGCGCCAGCGCGCGCTCCAGCCGGGCCAGACCGCCCTTGAGCGCCACGAAGCGCGCGCCCGACAGTGCGGCGGCAGCTTCGAAATCCATCTGCCTGAGCCCCTCGCCCAGATCGACATGATCCTTGGCCGTAAAGCCCAGTTCGCGCGGTGTGCCCCAGCGGCGCACTTCCTCATTGTCGGCCTCGTCCGCGCCCTCGGGCACATCCGTTTCCGGCAGGTTCGGCAAGGCGGCGAGATGCTGGTTCAGCGTCTCGTCGAAATGGCGCGCCTGCTGGGCGGCTTCCTCGAGCACGGTCTTGAGACGGTCGACCTCGCTGCGCAAGCGGTTGAACTCGTCCTCATCGCCGGACGCCTTGGCCTTGCCGATCTGCTTGGACAGCGCATTGCGCTCGGTCTCGGCCTCCTGCTGCTTGGTCAGCGCTTCGCGGCGCTGGACATCGAGCTCGAGCAGCGGCCCGGACTGCGACTCCATTCCCCGCTTGGCGAGGGCAGCGTCGAAGGCTTCGGGATTGTCTCGGATGATCTTGATGTCGTGCATGGGTCCGGTCCGGATGGAAGATGGGTTTGAGCGGGCTATAGCCTCGCCCGTCCGCCCCGTAAACAGGCCGGGCGGGCGGCAAGGCGTCAGGACGTGATGTCGGTGCCGGAGGAGGCGTCTTCGTCCGCATCGTCCTCATCGTCTTCTTCGCCCGGATGCATCAGCATCATGCCGCCGATGGAGAGGAAGTAGAGTCCGAGCAAGGCTCCGCCCAGCAGGATCTGGCTGATCGGATCCGGCGGCGTTGCGAAAGCGGCGAAGAGGAAGATGCCGACCAGGGCGAAACGCCAGCCCTTCAGCAGGGTCCGGCCGGTCAGCAGGCCCGCCTTGGCGAGCAGCATGAGGAAGACCGGCATCTGGAAGGAAATCCCGAAGACCAGCATCAGCGTGGTGATGAGGTTCATGTAGTCGGACACGTTGAGCAGCAGCTCGATCCGCGTCCCGGCCAGTTCGGACACCTGCTCCTGCCCCAGCGAGAAGCGCATGATCATGGGCAGGACGATGAAATAGACGAAGGCCACGCCCAGCCCGAACAGGACCGGCGACATCGCCAGGAAGGGCGCGAAGGCCCCCTTCTCGTTCTTGTAGAGGCCCGGCGCGACGAAGCCGTAGATCTGCCAGGCGATAACCGGAAAGATGATAATGACCGCACCGACCAGGGCCAGTTTGAGCCGGACGAAGAAGAATTCGAGCGGTGCGAAGAAGTTCGCGGTCAGGTCGAGCTCTTCCACCGGCACGCCGCGGACCAGCGCCGCCGCATCGCGATAGGGCAGAAGCAGCCATTCATAGATGTATTTGGAAAAGCCGAAACAGACGACGAACCCGACCAGCAGGAAGCCGATAATCACCACCAGACGCCCTCGCAGCTCGATCAGGTGATCGATCAGCGGAGCGCGGCTCGCTTCGACTTCATCCTCTTCGACGTGAGACATGGCGGTCAGTCACTATCCCTGGCAGCAGGCTTTGCAGGCGAACGGCCGGCCGTGTCGTTATCGTCCTCGCCGGGTGCGGCATCCGGGTCCGGCTTGCGCTCGAAGAGCGGGCCGTCGGCTTGCTTCGCCTTGGCGATCTTGAGATTGCGGATTTCGTCGTTTCGGGTTTCGAGCGCCGCCTTGTCGACTTCGCCCCGGATTTCCTCGATCGGATTGGCGGATTTGAGCGCTTCGATTTCCTTGCGCAGCTCCGCCAGCTCGGTTTCCCGGCCGATTTCCTCGAAGGAGTGCTGGAATTCGCGGGCCATGCTGCGCGCCTGCCCCATCACGCGACCGACACGGCGCATCAATACGGGCAATTGCTGAGGCCCGACCACGACGAGCGCGAGAACGAGAACGACCAGCAGTTCCGGCGCACCGATGCCGGGGCTCATCGCCTAGCTCCCGGTCTTTTCGTCGTCGCGTACGCTGCTGTCCACAGCCGGGGCCTCGGTCTCGGATGACTCGCCATCCTCCTCGTCCTTGAGCCCCTTGCGGAAGCTGGTGATGCCCTTGGCGAAATCGCCCATGACGGATGCGATCTTGCCACGGCCGCCGAACAGCAGGACCGCGAGCAGGACAACGAGAAGGATTTGCCACATTCCGGGAGCCATGAGCCCCTCCGTCTGAAATAACGATAACTGGTCTAATGCAGATGCCGCGCCGCGTCCAACCCGTCAATCACGAGGCAGCGTCGGGACCATCGCCATCACCTTCCATGAAATCAACATGGAAGGCATGCGCCTCTTCATCGTCGAGCGGGTCCTCGATCAGTTCGGGCTGTTCCACCCGGCCTGGGTCCGGCACGACGAAATCCGGCGGCAGGCGCGCATCGAGCAGGCCGGCTGCCTTGAGATCGGACATGCCCGGCAAATCGCCGATCGATGCGAGCGAGAAATATTCGAGGAATTTCTGCGTCGTGCCGTAAGTCACCGGACGTCCCGGCGTACGGCGGCGCCCGCGTGGACGGATCCAGCGCAGCTCGAACAGAAGGTCCAGCGTGCCCTTCGACACGGCGACGCCGCGAATCTCCTCGATCTCCGCCCGCGTCACCGGCTGGTGATAGGCGATGATGGACAGGGTCTCGAGCGCGGCCTGGGAGAGCTTGCGCGGCTCCCGGCGCACCTCGGTCAGCACGTCAGCGAGGTCCGGCGCGGTCTCGAATCGCCAGCGACCGCCGACTTCCTTCAACTGCACGCCCCGTTCGGCATATTCCGCCGCCAGCTTGCCCAGCAGATCCTGGACATTCGCCTCCAGCGGCAGGCGTCCGATCAGCGTTTCCTCGTCCAACGGCTCGGCCGCCGCGAAAAGCAGGGCTTCGAGGATGCGCAGATTGCGCCGCTCCGTATTGACGGCAAGGTGCACGCCGAGCGCCTTCGAGGCCTCCTCGTCGGCAGCCGCCGACGGGCCCTGGTGCTCGGCCCGCTGCCGCAGCGCCGCGATCGCATCGGAGATCGCGTCCGGCGGGGCGGATTTGTCGTCGTCACTCATCGGATGTTTCGTCTCCCGAAGCGCCGCGTACGAAGAGCGGCGCGAAGGCTTCTCGCTGGCGCAATCGTGCATGGCCTTCCTTGGTGATTTCAAGCGCCGCCAACACGGAACTTGCACGTACCGACCTGAGTGGCGGCGGATTGGCGCCCAATTCCCCGGTATCGGGCAGCAGGCTGTCCAGTTCGCGCCAGTCCTTCAGCTCCGGCATCAGCGTTTCGAGACGCTCGCGCGCGGTCTCCAGTCCATAGACCCGTGGCGTTTGCGGCGTGTAGCTCGCCCGAGCCTGAACGATTCGGCGATGGGTATAGGCGGACAGGAGATCGTGCAGATCGGCTTCATAGACCACCGACCGAGTCGCGCGAACGCCTTCGGGCGCGCCGCGCATATGGACGTCCGTGCCTTCCAGCGTCTGCGCGAACAGCGCCTCGCCAGCCGCCCGCATCGCCTCCAGCCGGCGCAGACGGAAGGCCAGCGCGGCCGCCATCACCTCTGCCGGGGCCTCTTCCTCGTCGCTCCTGGGTTTGGGCAGGAGGAGTTTGGATTTCAGGAAGGCCAGCCAGGTCGCCATGACGAGATAGTCGGCGGCAAGGTCCAGCCGCAAACGGCGGGCGGCTTCCATGAATTGGAGATATTGCTCGGCCAGTTCGAGGATGGAAATTTTCGCGAGGTCGACCTTGCGCTTGCGCGCCAGAGCGAGCAGCAGGTGCAGCGGTCCCTCGAAGCCGTCGAGATCGACCACGAGCGCATCGTTCTCGGCTTCTTCCGCGGCTTCAAACCGGACGTCTTCCTCGAAAAATTCGTTCACCCCATCTCCCGGTATTCAGGGCCTCCCGGTTCTCACATCATGCTGCGTGGCGCTGTCTCGGCGGTCCGGAGCGGAGGCCGTCAGGCCTGGACCGGACGCAGCAGCTCATTGAGACGCGATTCGGCGTCTTCCGGGTCAAAATCCTCGATCGTGTCCCGGATGGCTTCGGCGGCTGCCGCGCGCTCGGCCGGTTTGCCGGCAAGCGCAGCCGCAGCTTCGGCGACCGGCAGCATCTCCGCCATCTCGCCATTGCAGTGCAGCAGCATATCACATCCGGCCTTCAACGCCGCCTCTCCGCGCTCGCGGAATGTTCCGCTGAGCGCCTTCATGGAGAGGTCGTCGGTCATCAGGAGACCGTCGAAACCGATCTCGCCACGGATCACATTGCCCACCATGTCGGGCGAGGTCGTGGCGGGCAGGTCCGGATCGATGTCGGAATAGACGATGTGTGCGGTCATCGCCATGGGCGCCTTATTGAGCCCCTTGAAGGGCGCGAAATCGGTCTCGGACAACAGACCGTGCTCTTCGGGCACGACGGGAAGTTCGAGATGGCTGTCCGCCCGTGCGCGGCCATGCCCGGGAATATGCTTGATGATCGGCGCCACGCCGCCCGCGGCCAGACCGTCCATGGCCGCCTGCCCCAGTGCGATGACCGGTTCCGGCGTCTCACCGAAAGCGCGATCGCCGATAATGTCGTCGGCGCCGGGAATGCGCAGATCGGCGACCGGCGCGCAATCGACGTCCACGCCGATGGTACGAAGCTCGTGCGCGAGAAGACGATGGTTGAGGCGCGTCGCCTCGATCGCCATCTCCGGCTCTTTCAGGAAGAGATCGCCGAACAGCTGGGCCGGCGGTGCCTTGCGCCAGGTCGGCGGTTTGAGACGGGCGACGCGGCCGCCTTCCTGATCGATCAGGATCGGCGCATCGCGCCCGACGCAATCGCGCAGTTCCAGCGTCAGGCGGGCCAGCTGGTTCACGCCTTCCACATTGCGCGCGAACAGGATGAAGCCCCAGGGCTCGGCATCGCGGAAGAAGGCTTTTTCGTCCGGCGAGAGCGTGAGCCCGGCCAGACCGTAGATCGCGGATCTCGTGCTCATCGGCGTGCGACCAGGCAGTCCTGCCCGCGATCCTGCAGACTGGAGCAGAATTCGACGGCCCCGTCGCGCGTGGAGAAGGCCGCGATACGCAGGCGGTAATAGGTGCCGCGATTGGCGATCTCGACGCTGGCCACATCCGGGGCGAGGCCCGAAGCGATATCGGCGAAGCGCGTGCGGAAGGCGACCCAGGCAGCTTCCGCATCGGCTTCGGACCGGAAGGACGCGATCTGGACCACCCACTCGCCGTTAACATCCACCGTGCGGGGCGGTGTCTCGCTCGGCACCGTCGTCGGCGTCGTGGCGGGTGCCGCAGCCTCCGGCTCGGGCTCGGGTTCGGGCTGGCGCGGCGCCGGACGTTCCGGTTCCGGATCGGGCGCCGTTACTGCAGGCTGCGCCTCACGTGCGGCCGCGTCCGCCTCGTCGGCATCCACGGTTTCCACGCGCAGCGCCGGGCGCGTATCCTCCATCGGCTCTTCCGGCGCGGGACGCAGAGAGACTTCGTCCTCGCCCTCGCCGCTATCGCCGGTCAGCCGGTTGTAGACGTCCAGATCCGTGTCCGGCGTCTCCTCGCCGCCGGGATCGGCGGGGCGCTCGCGGAAGGGTTCGACATCGGGGACGAGACGCGGCGCGCCGTCCCGGCCGCTTTCGCGCAAGCCCTGATTATAGGCACTCCAGACCACGCCCAGGAACAGGACGAATACGGCGAGCGCCGCAGTCAGGAGCAGCGGCCCGCGCCGCCCATCCTCGTCGCGCGCGTCGAAGGTCGAGAATTCATCCGTAGGCGGCGCATAGGCCCCGAGGCGGGATTCGTCGTCCTGATCCGTCATGGCGTTCCTGATCGTTTCACTGTGCGTAGCCCGCAGCGAATCGCTCCGGACGACACCAACCTAGCACTCCCGGCCCGCGCAGCTCACGCGCAGAGGCCGGAAAGCGGCATACTAGAAATACCCCTGCACGGTGAAAAGCCTGCGATGCTCCTCAACGGCAAAGCGATCCGTCATTCCCGCGATATAATCGCAGACCTGGCGCGCGGACTCGGCCGTTCCGGCGCCATGCATGCCGGCCTGGATATCGGTCGGCAGCACGCCCGGATCGGCGAGATAGAGATCGAACAGGTCGCGCATCACCCGCCGCGCCTGGCTCATCATGCGATTGACCTTGTAGTGCCGGTACATGTGCGAAAAGAGATGCCGCCGCAGGCCTGCGAGATGCATCGTCATGTCTTCGGAAAAGGCCACCACGGGCGTATCGAGCGCGCGGACCGCCTCCGGACTGTCCGGCCGCGCCGCGTCGAGGCGGCGCCGGGTCTCGGTGATGACATCGTCCACCATGACGCCGATCAGGTCGCGCACGGCCTCGTGGATAACCACCGTCTGCGGCGTATCCGGCCAGCGCTGCATAACGCGGCGGAATATCTCGCCGACCAGCGGCAACTCCATCAGCGGCTCAAGCTCGAGCAGACCGGAGCGAAGCCCGTCGTCGATATCGTGGTTATTGTAGGCGATATCGTCGGACAGCGCCGCGATCTGAGCCTCGACGCCGGCATGGGTATCGAGTTCGAGATCGCGCCAGCCCTCGTAATCGGTGAAAGCCCAGGCCAGCTCCTCCTCGGACGTGTCGTGCGCGAGCAGAGGTCCGTTATGCTTGACCACACCTTCAAGCGTCTCCCAGGTCAGGTTGAGGCCATCGAATTCCGGATAGCGGACTTCCAGCTTCGTGACCACGCGCAGCGTCTGAGCATTATGGTCGAAACCGCCGTAATTCTTCATTTTTTCGGCCAGAACCCGTTCACCCTCATGACCGAAGGGCGGGTGGCCGAGGTCGTGCGCGAGGGCCAGCGCTTCGGCCAGATCCTCGTCGGCGCCGAGCGTACGGGCCAGGGTCCGGGCGATCTGGGAAACCTCGAGCGAATGGGTCAGGCGCGTGCGGTACTGATCGCCCTCATGAGCCACGAAAACCTGGGTCTTTTCCTTTAAGCGGCGGAAGGCGGCGGAGTGGATGATCCGGTCCCTGTCGCGCTGGAAGGCATTGCGTGTCGCACTGTCGGCCTGGGCAAATCGCCGGCCGCGCGACTGCGAGGGATGGCAGGCATAGGGCGCACGCGTACGCTCGGTCGCCGCAATCGTCATGTCGGTCAGCCCTTTCATCGGCGCCTGTCGGGGTCCATATAGAGCAGGACAGACACGAACGAAACGCCATACCGGTATGACCATGTCGACGAATGTGACGCTTTCCGCCTCGGCGGCCAGACAGATCAACGCCATTATCGCCAGCCAGACCAAGGCCGCGCTGTTGCGCATCGGCGTGGTCGGCGGCGGCTGCTCGGGCTTCTCCTACACTTTCGACCTCGAAGAGGCCGTCAATGCGGACGATTTCGTTATCGAGCGCGACGGCGCGAAAGTGGCCATCGACGAAGCCTCCCTGCCCTTCCTGGAAGGCTCGGAGATCGATTATGTCGACGAGTTGATCGGCGCCGCCTTCAAGATCCACAATCCCAACGCCACGGCGGCCTGCGGCTGCGGAACGAGTTTTTCGATCTGATGCCGCTCGACGGCGGGGAGCGCTTCCGCCATCCTCTCGCCGAAAGGGGTACATGCCATGAGCTATGTGGACGGTTTCGTCATTCCGGTGCCAACGGCCCGAAAGGACGCGTATCTCGACGTGGCCAGGCGGGCCGCAGACCTCTTCCTGAAGCACGGCGCCCTCTCGGTGCGCGAATGCTGGGGCGTCGATGTGCCGCCCGGCGAAACGACCTCTTTCCCGATGGCGGTCAAGCTCAAGGACGATGAGAGCGTCGTTTTCTCCTGGGTGGAATGGCCCTCGAAGGCGGTTCGCGACGCCGCCATGCCCGGCCTCTCCGACGACATGGCTGCCGAAATGAAGATCGAGGACATGCCGTTTGACGGACAACGCCTCATCATGGGCAGTTTCGAAACCCTTCTGCAACGCTGAACCAATCGCCCATGCTGTCTGTGACCGACGCCCTCAAGCGCCGCATTTCCACCCGCGCCTTCCTCGACACGCCGGTGAGCGAAGCCGTGGTCCGCGAACTGCTCGATACGGCCCGCTGGGCGGCCTCGGGCGGCAATGTTCAGCCCTGGCAGGCCCATGTCGTTGCCGGCGAAGCCCGCCAGCGCGTCATCGATGCGGTCCGGGCCCGGATCGATGCCGCGCCCTTCGAGGATGAGAATGATTTCGGGGCCTATCCGCAAAAGCTCTGGGAACCCTATCGCTCGCGCCGCTACGCGCTGGGCGAACAGATGTACGAAACCATGGGCGTTCCGCGCGAGGACAAGGCGGCGCGCCTCGCGCACCTCCTGCGCAATTTCGAATTCTTCGGCGCGCCGGTCGGCGTCTTCTTTTCCATCGACAGCCGCATGAACCCCAATCAGTGGGGCCATCTGGGCATGTTCATCATGGCTTTCATGCTGGCGGCAGAGGAGCAGGGCCTCGCCAGCTGCGCCCAGGAAGCCTGGATGTCGCGCGGCAAGACGGTGGCGGCGACGCTCGGCCTGCCGGAAGAGCAGCGCATCTGGTGCGCCGTCGCCCTTGGCCATGCCGATCCGGACGCCCCGGTGAACCGTCTCCGCTCGGAGCGGGCGGAGGTGGATGAGTTCGCGAGGTTCGAAGGTTTCTAGGCTCCGCAGTCGAACCGGCCGTCGCAAAGCGTGTTAACCACTGCCAGCCAGCCGAACAGGCCGATGAGCCAGATCAGCGGCAGGGCGATCATCCATTTCAGGCCGGAATAGCGGCGCCCCATGACGACGCGCACCCAACCGACCACGAGCCCCAGCAGGGCGGCGACCGGCCCGGCGCTGGAATAGACGGCAAAGGCAAGAACGGCGCCCTCGCCCCCGGTCCCAGGCGAAGCGAGAATGACCAGTGCGGGATACCAGAGACCAGAGGTGACAACGCCGAACGCGATCACGACGAGGCTCGTCAGGACCAGCCAGATCATCGACGGACGGTGAACAGCGACGGGCTTCATGACGGCCTCCCCGAAACTACCCCAGGGCCGCGCGGAGACGGCCTGTTCTTCACTGCGCGCCGACGGCTTCACAGCGGGGCGAAACGCCCTATTGTGCCCGCTCCACATCGCATTCGAACGGGCGCAAGACCATGACCCTGACCGTCGCTTCCTGGAACGTCAACTCGATCAAGGCCCGCCTGCCCAATGTGCTGGACTGGCTTCGCGAGGCGAAGCCCGACGTGGTCTGCCTGCAGGAAATCAAGACGATCGACGAGAATTTCCCGCGCATGGAGATCGAGGATCTCGGCTATAATGTCGAGACACACGGCCAGAAGACCTATAACGGCGTCGCCATCCTCTCGCGCCTGCCGATCGAGGACGTCACGCCACGCCTGCCCGGTGATGAGGACGACGAACAGGCGCGATATCTGGAAGCGGTCATCTCCGCCGAGTCGGGGCCGGTTCGCGTCGCGTCCATCTACCTGCCGAACGGCAATCCGGCGCCGGGTCCCAAATACGATTACAAGCTCGCCTGGATGGAGCGACTGCGCCGTCACGCCGAAAAACTGCTCGCGCTGGAAGAACCGCTCATCCTGGCCGGCGACTACAATGTCATACCGCGCGACAGCGATTGCTGGGATCCGGAAGTGTGGGAAAAGGACGCGCTTGCCCTGCCGCAGAGCCGGGCCGCCTTCCGCGCCCTGAAATGGCTTGGCCTGACGGAGGCTTTCGAACAGGTCGACGGGCGCGGGCACCAGTACACATTCTACGATTACCAGGCCGGGCGCTGGCAGAAGGGTCACGGCATCCGGATCGACCACCTCCTGCTCTCGCCGCAGGCGGCCGACCGGATCACCGGTATCGAAATTCACAAGAAGACCCGCGGCGAACCTAAAGCCTCGGATCACATCCCGATCGTGGGCAGTTTCGAACTCTAGCCTTGGCCGGCCCCGGCACCTTCCGGCATGGCTGACGGCATTTCCGGGAAGGATGGCAGATCTGGGGCGATCGGGTCCCAGGATATCGCCCGGCTTGCATAGACCGACATGATCGGGCTGATCGCTTCCGGGTCGTCCAGGCTCGACGCCCGCACGAAGACCATGCCCGGCATCGCCGAATTGGTCGAGTAGACGGCCGAGCCGCATTCGGGACAGAAACCGCGACTGACAATATTGCCGCTGTCTGCGGCCCGGTCGTAGAATTTCAGCGTTCCGGTTATGGAAAGCTGATCTTCGCTCAAACCGATATGTGTGCCATGTCCCGTACCGCTGCTCTTGCGGCAATCGGTACAATGGCAATGCACCGACATCCGCGCCTCCCCGGACACCTCGTAATTGACCGCACCACACAGGCATCCGCCCGAAAATCCGGCTTTCGACATTTCACTCTCCTTTTTCCGGCCCCTTGGGACCACGTCCTCCACCAGCCGCTGTCCGATGCCGACGGCGCAGGGCGGACCTGGCAAGACACCCGCACTGCACCTGGTCCGGAGGCATGGGCTTCGACGTAAAAACACGCGCCTTCCCGCACCCGCAGCAACACAAAATTAACTTATGACTTGTTAATTGCAAGTTGCAAGTCATTAATTGAAGCCATGCCCGAAACCCAGCACCGATCTGCCTGCCCCATTGCCACGACACTGGACCTCGTTGGCGACCGCTGGACGCTGGTGATCCTGCGCGACCTCGTGAACGGCAAGCGCCGCTATTCCGAATTTCTGACCTCGCCCGAACGCATCACGACCAATATCCTGGCGGATCGCCTGGTAAAAATGCTGGATGCCGGCCTTGTCGAACGGACGCCCTACCAGGAACGCCCCCGGCGCTATGAGTATGCGCTCACACCAAAGGGGGCGGATCTGCACCCGGTCCTGCAGGAAATGTGTCGCTGGGCCAATCGCCACTACCCCGACACATGGGTCGCGCCGGAACCCTTCATGCAATCCCCGCCGGACAATGCATCCGGTGGCTGAGCATCCAGCCGCCGCAACCAGATTCCACTCCCGCCCTCGCCGCTGCCCGTGATACGCTCCGGCCGAGAATGGAAAACCACGGGACGATCATGCGTATCCTGAGTCTTGTTTCACTGGGTCTCCTGCGGCGAGCCACGGACCAAAGCCGCGCGCCGCGCCGCCGCAATCCCCGGCGAAACCCCTTGCTCCGCACGCTCGCGCACATCGTCCTTCTCGGCCTTGTGTCGATGTCATCGCATACCGCCCTGGCCCAGGACGGGCATGAACGCGTCCTGCCCTATCCGGCTCAATACCGCACCGCGTCGCGAGACGAGCTCCAGCGGGCCGCGAATTTCTCCAAACGCATCGAACGCGAACTGGGCCGGCGCAATGCGCGGATCGCGATCGTCTTCCGGGCGACGCAGCCGCGCGAGGCGATGGAGACCGGACAGCGTTACGATCACGGCGCCCTGTGGGTCCACAGCCCGATCGAGACGATCGAGGGCGAGACGGTCTACGGGTATGCCGTCTACGGTCTGCAGCGTTCCGCCCTGTCCGCGCGCCGCTCCGAACTGGTCCAGGACTGGCCGCTTGACTTCATCCTGCCGGAGACGGCCGGCGAGGTCGGCATCATCATCCCGTCTGCGGCGATGCAGGATCGCATGCTCGCCATCCTCGGCTCGGACGCTTATCCGGCGCTCCACCAGCCGGCCTGGTCGCGCATCTCCAATCCCGGCGACCGGCGCTATCAGAACAGCGCGGAATTCCTGCTCGACATCGTCGGCGCCGCGGCCTGGTCGACCACGGACCGTCTCCGCATCAAGGTCAATCTGACGGCCTGGTTCGAGCCGGCCACGGTCCGCTACGGATGGTTCGGCCGGCTCACTGCCGGATGGTTCGATCCCGAATTACGCCTCGACGACCAACGGCGGGTCATTCGCTTCGCCGACTATGACAGCCTTGCCAACTTCATGTTGGACTTCAACCTGGCGGATAGCGTGTTCGAACTTTCGAATGCAGACGAAGAATTGCAACCAATAGACTGAATTTAGGGGAAATTTTGCGGAACTGAATTATGTGAATCTTATTTACGAACTATGTTCATTTACATTTCATGTCGGCTGCGGCATGCTCTCCGGCGGCTGGTTCAGTCCCCGAGGGAGACCGATGTGAAACGATATTTGCCCCAATCCCTGCCCTTTGCCCTGCTCCTTGCCCTGCCCTGCGCACTGGCCGTCGCCGCCCCCGCCGCAGCGCAGTCGGGCAATGCCTCCGCCCGGGCCTCCGGCGAGATCGTCGGCGGGTCGGTCGAGGCGGCCGCGACGCTCGGCTCGGCCGGCGTGGCCGTGACCGCGGCGAGCGTCGTCGCGGTCACCGGCACGACGGCCGCGATCATCACAGCGGACGCCGAGCTCGCGGACGAGACGATGGAGCTCGCGGGCGACATCGCGGCCGCCCCCTTCTCCGGCTATGAAAAGCTGGACGTGGACGACGCCATCGTCGTGCCCGACGCCCCGCCGGCCGTGCCGCAGACCCCGCACGGGCCCCGTCCTCACCAGGACCGGAGCGAGCCATGAGAGCCGCGGCGCTCATCCTCGCCACGGCTCTGGCCGCGGCGACGCCGCAGGTCGCGGAGGCCGGATCCGGCGCACTGCCGATCTCGCCCTTTTCGACCGAGGAGGCTGCGGACTTCTCCAAGCAGATCGAGCGCGAACTGGCGGCCCGCGGCGCACGCGTCGCGATCGTCTTCCGCTCGGGCCGGCTGCGCGAGGACCTGCCAGACGGCATTCGCTACACGCATGGTGCCTTCTGGGTCTATTCGGAGCTGGAAACGGAGACCGGCGAGCGCATCAACGGCTATGCGGTGCACAATCTCTATCATGGAGAGGAAGACCGCCGGACCTCCTATCTGGCGCAGGACTGGCCGCTCAATTTCACCATGGGTGACGTGATCGGCGAGGTCGGCGTCATCATTCCGACGCCGGAAATGCAGCGGCGCCTGGCGGGGCTGCTGGCGGAAGGCCGCGACGACGCACTGCACCAGCCCGACTATTCCCTGCTCTCGAACCCGCACGATCCCCGCTTCCAGAACTGCAACGAATACATGCTGGACGTGATCGCGGCGGCCGCCTGGGAGACGGACGACCGGGCGCAGATCAAGGCCAATCTGAGCGCATGGTTCGAACCGGCAACCGTGGAGGTGAGCTTTTTCGAGCGCCTGCTCGGCCCGTCGGTCGACGAACGCATCCGCCTCGACGATCAGCGCGGCGAGATTCGCACGGCCACCTTCGGCTCCATGGCAGCCTTCATGGACCGCTATCAGCTGGCAACCGATCACTACGAAATCCGCGCGAACTTCCTCACCGCGCCGGTCGTGGAGGCCACACCGGCCCCCGCGGCGACATCACCGGGCACTGACTGACCCTCGCCAGCCAATCGGCCGGTGCCCACCCGGCGGTGCGTGTCGCGCGCGGCACGCACCGCTCTTTATTCAGGGTCAGAGCAGCCGGATGCCCGGCTCGCCCTCGTCCATCCGGCCGATCACGGCCGCGCCTTCATGCCCGTGCCGGGCGAAGCAATCCAGCACGGACTGCGCCGCATCCTCGCGGCAGGAGACCAGGAGACCGCCGGACGTCTGCGGATCACACAACAGGGCCCGCTCGGCCTCATCCCAGTCCGCCGGCGCCTCGATACCCGTTTCGATCGCGGCCCAGTTGCGGCCGGACGCGCCGGTCTTCACGCCCTCGGCCGCAAGCCGCCGCGCGGTCTCGAAGACCGGGATGGCGGAGCGGTCGAGTTCGGCTCGCAGACCGCTGCCCTGGACCATCTCGCTGAGATGTCCCAGCAGGCCGAAACCGGTCACGTCCGTCGCCGCATGCACGCCCTCCATGCCGGCGAACTCCGCACCGGGTGCATTGATGCGCGTGGTGGAGGCGATCATCTCTGCGTATCCCGTATCGTCCAGCGTGCCCTTCTTGAGCGCCGCGCTGTAGATGCCGATGCCCAGCGGCTTGCCGAGGATGAGCACATCGCCGGACTTCGCCCCGGCATTGGTCAGCATCTGTTCGGGATGAACGAGCCCCAGCGCCACGAGCCCGTAGATCGGCTCGGCCGCATCGATGGAATGCCCGCCCGCGACCGGCGCCCCCGCCGCCTCGGCGACGGAGCGCCCGCCCTCGAGGATAGCGCGAATGGTCTCGTCCGGCAGTTTGGCGACCGGCATGCCGACGATCGCGAGCGAGAAGATCGGCGTCGCGCCCATGGCATAGATGTCGGACAGCGCATTGGTCGCGGCGATCTGGCCGAAGGCAAACGGGTCGTCGACGATGGGCGTGAAAAAGTCGGTGGTTGCCACCAGCGCGGTCGTCTCGTTGATCCGGTAGACGGCCGCATCGTCGCGCGTCGCCGCATCGACGAGCAGGTCCGGAGGCATGGGCAGGCCGGACGGCGCGCCCAGAATCCGGGTCAGCACGCCGGGGTCGAGCTTGCAGCCGCACCCGCCGCCATGGGCCAGGGATGTCAGCCGGACGCCTTGTATGTCATCCATCCTCACGCTCCTTCGGAAAACCGCTAGTCTGCCGCAAAAGGCCAGGCCGGAAGACGACACGACCCATGCAGCGTTTCGCTACCACTGATGACCTATCCGCTGACGGATTGGAACTCTTCGATACCATTATCGACGTCCGGTCCCCGTCGGAATTTGCAGAAGATCATTTGCCCGGCGCCGTCAATCTGCCCGTGCTCGACGATGAGGAGCGCGCCAGGATCGGCACGGAATACGCCCAGATCTCGCCCTTCACCGCCCGCCGCCACGGCGCCGCCCTGACCGCCCGCAATATCGCCCGCCATATCGAGACCGCCCTCAGCGACAAGCCGAAAGCCTGGCGCCCCCTCGTCTATTGCTGGCGCGGCGGCATGCGCTCCACCTCCATGGCGCTGGTGCTGTCCCAGGTCGGCTGGCGGGTCACCCTCCTCGAAGGCGGTTACAAGAGCTGGCGCCGCAGCGTCGTCGCCGGTCTCGACTCCGGCGGGACGGCCCTGCCCATCATCCTCGTCGACGGCCAGACCGGCACCGGCAAGACCGCCATCCTGCACGAGCTGGCCAGGCGCGGAGAACAGGTCCTCGACCTTGAAGGCCTGGCCGGCCATCGCGGTTCGGCCTTCGGCGATTTCGCCGATCTGGAACAACCGAGCCAGAAAGCCTTCGAGACAGGTATCTGGTCGGTGCTGCGCGATATCGATCCGCAGCGTCCCCTGTTCGTGGAAGCCGAGTCCAGCCTGGTCGGACGACGCCGCGTCCCTGTCCGCATCTGGCAGGCCATGAAACAGGCGCCGCGCATCGTCGTCGAAGCGCCTGTCGAGGCCCGGGCCGATTTCCTCATGAGCGCCTATCCGGACCTGATCAAATATCACGACAAGCTGGTCGCCTCGCTCGACCGGCTCAAACAGATGCATTCGAAAGAGCGGATCGCGGAATGGCGGGCGCTCGCCGGGCAGGGCGAATACCGCCAGCTCGCCGTCGAGCTGGTCACCGAGCATTACGACCCTGCCTATTCGCGCTCGCGCAAACGGCATACGGAGACATCGAGGATCGAGCGCACGAGCAGCCGGACACTGGATCAGGCCGGCATCGAGGACCTTGCGTCACAGGTGATCGAAGCCGCCGGCCGTATCGCCGGCAATAACTAGTCCTTCGCCTCGACGAGGCTGTCCTCACCGAATTTCGCCGGTTCGACGAGCAGGTCGAGCAAGGCGATCACGCGCGACAATTCGTCGACCAGCCTTTCCACGCGCGAGGCGTCTGCGAGCGGCTTGAACATCGAGCCCGCCTCGAACTGATTGCCGGTCTCGGCCGAGATCAGCAGCTCGCCCTCGCCGGAATCCTGGTCGAAGGCGGCGCGGACATTCTTGCCCTTCAGCGCGGCCTCCAGCGCGATCAGCCGCTCCATGAAGGAGGGCGTGAGCATGTAGCGCGCCAGCACCTGGTCATTGCCATAGACCTCGAACGCCTTTTCGAAGTCCGGATCGACAAGCCGGATCCGCTCCAGCTTGGTTTTGCCGAAGGAACGCCCGAAGGCTTCCAGCCCGTTGAAGATGCCCTGATCGCGGGTGATCACGGTCACGCCTTCCACCTTCCGCGGGAAATTGATGCGGATCAGTACGCCGCGGAAAACCGTGACGTAATGCGTGCCGTTCTTGCTGCGGCGCTTCTCTTCCAGATGCGCCTCGTAGAGCTCGAAGTCGCAGCCCTGCCGCTCGCCCTCGAAATGATCCTCGAAACTGTGCCGGTCCCAGCTCGGCAGAAGGCCCAGATCGCAAAACGTGTCGAACCGGCGCGGCGTCGGCGGCTTCAGCGCGTAGCGCAGGTCCAGCACCTCGGCGACGCCTTCGTTCAGGCGGACCTTGACCTGTTTGCGCAGCCCGCGCAGGCGCTGATATCCGAACCCGCCGCCAATCGCCAAGCCCAGAAAAAGGCCCATCAGGACCAGTCCGGGCTCCTCCAGCTGAACACCCAGGGCGAAGCCAGCCAGCGGACCGAGAACCGCGCCCGCGCCCAGCCCGATGAAGAGCCGCCTGACAGCCTGCCGGCGCTCCTGCTCAAGCCCCGCCAGCCAGGGCTCCAGCTTCTCACGCCACAAACTGTCGAAACGCGCATCCATCAGACCGAACCCAACCGCTCCAATGCTTCGGCCATCTTGGATTTCTGGGCCGTGTAGTCGGTCAGCTTCTCGCGCTGTTCGGCGACGACGGCCTCGGGCGCGTTGGCGACGAATTTCTCGTTGCCGAGCTTTTTCTCGAGGCGCGTGATCTCGCCGTCGAGCTTGGCCAGCTCCTTGGAGATGCGGCTTCGCTCGGCGTCGAAATCGATTACGCCTTCCAGCGGAAGGGCGATGGTCGTCTCGCCGATCACCGCCTGGGCCGAAGCCGGCGGGACCGTGTCGGACAGGCCGATATCGGCCAGGCGCGCCATGCGCGTGATCAGCGCCTCATGACGTTCCAGCCGCGCCTGCGTTTCCGCATCCGCGCCGACCGCGATCAGCGCCAGCTTGGCGCCGGCCGGGACATTCATCTCGGCGCGAAGGCGTCGGATATCGGTGATCAGATCGATCAGCCAGTCCATCTCGGCCGCGGCGTCGGCATTCTCCAGTCCGTCCAGCTGCGGCCAGTCGGCGGTGATGAGCTGGGTCGAGCGCTCGCCGGTCTGGTTCCACAGCTCTTCGGTGACGAAGGGCATGAAGGGGTGGAGCATTTTCAGCGCCTGATCGAGCACGAAAGCGGTCGTCGCGCGCGTCTCGGCCTTGGCGGCCTCGTCCTCGCCCTGCAGGAGCGGCTTGGCGAATTCCAGATGCCAGTCGCAGAACACGTTCCAGACGAAGCGATAGGCCGCAGCTGCCGCATCGTTGAAGCGGAAGCCGTCCAGCCCCGCATTGATCGCCGCAACGGCCCGGGAGGCCTCGGAGAGGATCCACTTATTGACCGTCTGCTCTACCGATTTCGGATCGAAATCCGCAACCGGCTTGCACTCGTTCATCTCGCAGAAGCGCGCGGCATTCCACAGCTTGGTGCCGAAATTACGGTAGCCCTCGACGCGCTCCTTGGACATGCGGATATCGCGGCCCTGACCGGCCTGGGCCGCCAGGGTGAAGCGCAGCGCGTCGGCGCCGTACGCGTCCACGATCTCCAGCGGGTCGATCACATTGCCCTTGGATTTGGACATCTTCTGGCCCTTCTCGTCGCGGACGAGGGCGTGGATGTAGACGTCCTTGAACGGGGCCTCCTTCATGAAGTGAAGGCCCTGCATCATCATCCGGGCGACCCAGAAGAAGATGATGTCGAAGGCGGTGATCAGCACCGAGGTCGGGTAGAAACGGTCGACCACGTCCGGCGTGTCGTCCGGCCAGCCCAGCGTGGAGAAGGGCCAGAGCGCAGAGGAGAACCAGGTGTCGAGGACGTCCTCGTCCTGTGTCAGCGCTTTGCCGCCCGCCTGGGCCTGCGCCTCTTCCTCGCTCTCGGCGACATAGACATTGCCGTCCTCGTCATACCAGGCCGGCACCCGGTGCCCCCACCAGAGCTGGCGCGAGATGCACCAGGGCTGGATGTTGCGCATCCATTCGAAATAGGTCTTTTCCCAGTTTTTCGGATGGAAGGTCGTGCGCCCGTCCTCGACGGCGGCGATGGCGTCCTTGGCCAGCGTCTTGGCGTCGGCAAACCACTGATCGGTGAGCATGGGCTCGATGACCACATGGGAGCGGTCGCCGAAGGGCTGCTGGATCTTCTTCTTTTCGACGAAGGGGATGTCATTGCCCTCTTCGTCTTTGGTGGTGACCGCGAGGCCTTCCGCATTGATCGCAGCGACGATCTTCTCGCGCGCCTCGAAGCGGTCGAGCCCGCGATACTCCTCCGGCACCAGATTGATGGCGTCGATCCCGGCTTCGTCCGGCAGATCCGCGCCCTTGGCGATCGCCACGGCCTGGGCCGAGCATTCCGCATAGGACGCGCCATCGGCGCGCAGCGCCGCGCGCGTATCCATCAGGCGATAGCAGGGAATGTCGTTGCGCTTGGCGACTTCGTAATCGTTGAAATCGTGCGCGCCGGTGATCTTCACCGCGCCGGAGCCGAATTCCGGGTCCGGATGCTCGTCGGTGATGATCGGGATCAGGCGGCGATGCTCTTTCGGACCGACCGGGATCTCGCACAGCGCACCGACGATCGGCGCATAGCGTTCGTCGTCCGGGTGGACCGCGACGGCGCCATCGCCAAGCATGGTCTCCGGGCGCGTGGTGGCGATGGAGATATAGTCGCGCTCTTCCTCCAGCACGACATTCCCGTCCTCGTCCTTCTCGACATAGGTATAGGTCTTGCCGTCGGCGAGCGGGTATTTGAAGTGCCACATGAAGCCGTCGACTTCGAGATTCTCCACCTCGAGGTCGGAGATCGCCGTCTCGAATTTCGGGTCCCAGTTGACCAGACGCTTGCCGCGATAGATCAGGCCTTCCTTGTAGAGCTGGACGAAGACCTTGAGCACGGCCTTCGAGAGGCCCTCATCAAGGGTAAAGCGCTCGCGCGACCAGTCGCAGGAGGCGCCGAGGCGGCGCAGCTGCTGCAGGATGGCGCCGCCGCTTTCCTCTTTCCATTCCCAGACGCGCTCGATGAAGGCATCGCGGCCCATCTCGCGGCGGCCCTGATTGCCTTCTTCGGCAAGCTTGCGCTCGACCACCATCTGCGTGGCGATGCCGGCATGGTCGGTGCCCGGCTGCCAGAGCACGGAACAACCCAGCATGCGCTTGTAGCGGACCAGCACGTCCTGCAGCGTATTGTTCAGCGCGTGACCGATATGCAGCCGGCCGGTGACGTTGGGCGGCGGGATGACGATGGAGAAGGCTTCCGCATTCTCGTCATCGATCGGCTGGAAGGCTCCGGCCTTTTCCCAGGCATCGTAAATCCGGGATTCGGCGTCTTTGGGATTGAAGGTCTTGTCCATCATGGTCCGCAACTGGTCTGGGCGCGGGGCGCGCTTTTGAAACCTTTATGGACATCTCACACGGATTGTCAGCCCGTCAGCTGCGGATTGCCCCTGGTTTGGCGGAAATCGCAAAGAAAAAGGGGCGCTCCGGTGGAGCGCGCCTCTTCGAACTCATTTCCGGCTGCCGGTCTAGCGGCGGCGGCGGGAGACGCGGTCGATCTCGGCCTGGACCTTTTCGTCGACGATGGCCGGAAGATTGGCATCGAGCCATTCCTTCAGCATCGGACGCAGCAGGGCGCGGACGACACCCTCGAGCGTGCGGCCTTCCTCCTCGGAAATCCGGATCTGGTCGGCGAGCGTGTGGAAGGAGCCCATGGCGGCAGCCGCAGCCGGCTCGCTCATAATGCCTTCCGTAGTCTCTTCCTCGAGCGCGTCGAAGTCGATTTCCGGCTCCGGCTCGGCCTCGGCGACCGGTTCTTCTTCCTCCTCGCGATCGACGATCATCAGATCGTCGTCCACGGCGAGCGGCTCGGTGCCGCCATCGACCTCGTCGACGCGGTCGGTCAGCTCAAGGACATCGTCAGCTTCGCCCTCGGGTTCCGGCTCGGCCTCCGCCTCGGCGAACATGGCGTCCACGTCTTCCTGGCTTTTCGGCTCGTCGTCGGCGGGAGCCGCCTCGGCTTCCGCTTCCGCCGGAGCGTCTTCCTCGTCCTCATTGATGATCCGGCGGATCGAGGAGAGGATTTCTTCCATCGACGGTTCGTTTTCGGCAGCTTGTTCGGCCATTCGCCCTGTCCTTGGGTTCAGTCGCTTCTCTTGATACGCGAATTAACCGGCCCAGGCACGCCCTGTCCAGTCCGCGATTCTGCCAAAAGCCTAGTCCCAGGGCGTTAAGTCAAAGTTAGAGAACCGGGAATTTTCGCTGTCGGCACCGGCCATATCGTAAACAGCGACATCCAGCCCCAGCGCCGAGGCCGAAAGCAGCCCCATCGCCTGCATCAGGCGGTAGCCCGCAACGTAGGAATCCCGCTCCGCCGTCACGTAGGTCAGGCGCGACTCGAGCAATTCCTGTTCTGCATCAAGTACATCGAGCGTCGTACGCAGACCGACATAGGCCTCCTGCTCCACCCCGTCGAGGGCGATTTCATTGGCCCGGACGGCCTGCCGGCTCGACTCGATAACGGCCAGAGAGGTGACATATCCGCTCCAGGCATTGGTCACGCCTTCGGTAACCCGGCGGCGCGCCTCGCGCACCTGGTGCCGCGCTTCCTCTTCCTGTGCGATGGCTTCGCGGACGCGGGACCGATTCAATCCACCGGTGAAAATCGGTACCGAAACGCGCCCCATGATCGCTGCCGTGTCGCGGCTGTCGCCCGTATAGGTCGAATCACGTGCGGCGCTGGCCTGGGCGCTCAGCGTGACTTCCGGACGCAGGGCGCCGCGGGCGATGCGGATGGCGTGGCGCGCTGCCTCCTCGCCGTACTGGGCTCCGAGCAGCTGCGGGCTGTTGCGATAAGCCGTCTCGGCGGCATCGGCCAGATTGTCCGGCAGATCCGGCAGGGCCGGCGGTTCGGTCAGCGAGGCCGGCGGCTGGCCGGTGACGCGCTCATAGGCGGCCCGGCTGGCGGCGAGCTGGGACTGGGCCGCGGAAAGCTGTGCCTGCGCACCGGACAGGCGTGCCTCGGCCTGGGCGACGTCGGTACGGGTGATCTCGCCGACCTCGAAACGGTCGCGTGCGGCCTGCAGGTGCTGGGCGAGCACCTCGGCATTATGCCGCCGGATATCCACCACGGCAGCATCGCGCCGCACATCCATGAAGGCGGTAACAGCATCGACCAGCACGGCCTGCTCGACCGCGCGGAGCTGCTCGCGTCCGGCCATGATCGCGGCATTGGCCTGGTCGATGGCCCCGGAAATGCGGCCGCCCTGGTAGATCGCCTGGTTGGCGGTGATGGCATAATCCTTCGGCGTTGCGTCGGACTCGCCGCCGCCGGTGATGGCGGTACCGTTGAAGACGAAAGTGTTTTCGGATTCGACGTGCTGGCGTCCGATCGAGGCGCTCGCCGCGACCTGCGGCAGACGTCCGGCCTGCGCCTGGACCCGGATCTCGTCCGTAGCCCGCAGCCGGGCCCGTTCGGCCTGGAGCGTCGGGTTGGAATTATAGGCGAGGATCAGGGTTTCTTCGAGCGACTGGGCGCTCGCGATGCCGCCCATGGCAAGAACGGACACGCCGCCTGCCAGCGCCAGGGCCCACTGCTTGAAACGCGTCATGCGACTTTCCCTCTTCATTGCCCGCCCGCAGGACGGTCAGCGACCGACTGAGTCACGTGCATCATAATGGCTTCCGGCACCAAGGCCAGCATATGTCTCGCGCTCATATAGGCACGGCTCCGGCGAAAGTGAACAGTGTTCACTTGCAGATTTGTGCAAGTATTAGCACGAAACGCAGCGATGCCCAACGCGCCATTCGGTCGCGCGTCATGCCTGCCTCGCATTTGGCGGGATCAGAAGGTGAAGCCGGGTACCGTCTCGAAGCCGGGAAGGACGGTTGCATTCGCATCGAACACGACACGCTCGCCAATGCCGGCGGCGGATTTGGTGAAGACCGTTGCCTTGCCGACCGGACCGCGGCGCAGAATGGCGACGAGGCGGCCGCCATCGGCCAGCTGGTCGAACCAGGCCTGCGGCACCGCGTCAACGGATCCGTTGACGAAGATGACGTTGAACGGCCCCTGGTCCGGCACGCCCTTCTTGAGATCGCCCTCGATGACGACGGCATTGTCCGCGCCGACTTCCGAGAGCAGGTCGGTGGAGCGGGACAGGCCGTCCTCGTCATCCTCGAGACCGACCACGGTCTCGGCCATGCGCGACAGGATGGCGGTCGAATAGCCGCGGCCGCAGGCGATATCGAGGACGAGTTCGTTCGGCTCGATCTCGGCGGCCTGGATCAGCTTGGCGAGATCGCGCGGGCGCATCATCGTCCGGGTCTCGCTGGTAACGACCTGGCCGTCCGAATAGGCAGCGGCCCGACGCGAGCGCGGCACGAAGAGATGTCGCGGAATATCCAGGAAGGCGCCGATCAGCGTCCGGTCCGTCACGTCGGCCGGCCGGATCTGGCTGTCGACCATGTGTTTGCGTGCCTGTTCGAATTCGTTCACGGATCTCTCCTCGCACTGGAGCCGGACTCGGTCGTCGCGGGTTTGCGCTGATATATCCTGCACAATGGAGCGTGAGCAACCACCGGACTGCGCGCGCGCGACAATCAGCCTGCATTCCGCGGCAAAAGGAGTGAAACGGCGGATTGCTCAGCCCGTTCTCTCCGGCTATAGCTCCCGGCTCGCAAGTGCGGCACCGTGGCGGAGTGGCTACGCAGCGGATTGCAAATCCGTGTACCCCGGTTCGATTCCGGGCGGTGCCTCCACCCTTCCCGAAAATCCAGCGTTTCCTCACCAGGGTACCGGTTTGCCCTTGTGGTCGAAGAAGCCGCCCGTATCGCCCGACTCGAGTCCGTCGAGCACGGCGAGAATATCGCGCGCGGCCTCCTCCGGCGGACGCACATCGAGCCCCGACTTCGAGAAGGGTTCGGACAGCCGCGTATCGACCGTGCCGGGATGGAGCGCCACGCAGATCGCCTCTTTGCGCCGGCGCCCGGTCTCGATCGCGGCGCCGCGCACGAACTGGTTCAGCGCCGCCTTCGATGCCCGGTAGCTGTGCCAGCCGCCCAGCTCGTTATCCCCGATAGAACCGACCCGCGCGGACAGGCTGGCGAAGACCGACCGCCCCTGGCGCGGCAGGAGCGGCAGGATATGCTTCATCAGCAGCGCCGGCCCGATCGCATTGAGCGCGAAGGCCTGCTGCATGTGTTCCGGATCAAGCGCGCCCAGGCTGCGCTCCGGTGCGAAGCGCGCATCGTGCAGATAGCCCGTCGCATCGATGGCGAGGCGAATCGCTTCCGGCCGGCCGGACAAATAGGTCGCGGCAGCCTCGATACTGGCTTCATCGGTCAGATCGAAACCGGGCTCGCCATTGTCGCCGGCGCTGCGCGAGAGGCCGATCACGCGCTCATGGCGTCCCTGCACCCGCAGCGCTTCGGTCAGGGCTGACCCGATGCCGCCCGTCGCGCCGAATATGACGGCCATGCCGCCGCTCGTTTCCCTACCCATGTCCGGCTCCGCAGTCGCGATATGGTCTGTCGCCGGAGCGTCTACGTATCTCCCCCGTCATCAGATCGCAGGAGAGCTGATTTGCGCGACCTCATTCTCGTCCTCGGCGACCAGCTGAGCCCCGACCTGCCGAGCCTGCGCCGCACACCGGGCGGCGAGGCCGACATCCTCATGGCCGAGGTGAGCGAGGAGACGGCCTATGTCGCGCACCACAAGAAGAAGATCGCCTTCATCTTCGCTGCCATGCGGCATTTCTCGGAGGAGCTGCGCGAGGCGGGGCACAACGTCGTCTATCGGCGGTTCGACGACGGGACGCGGGCCGCAAGCCTCGCCGATGCCGTTGCCGCACAACTCGGCTCGCAGAGCTATGACCGGCTGATCGTCACGGAACCCGGCGAATGGCGCCTGCGCCGGGAGATGGACGCGTGGGCCGGGCGTTTCGGCATCGAGACGGTGATCCTCGAAGACGACCGCTTCGTGTGTTCGCACGATGATTTCGAGCGCTGGGCGGACGGCCGCAAGCAATTGCGGATGGAGTATTTCTATCGCGAGATGCGCAAGCGGACCGGCCTGCTGATGGACGGGGACAAGCCTGCCGGCGGGCAATGGAATTTCGACGCCGAGAATCGCAAGCCTGCCGAGACCGGCCTCTTCATGCCGGAGCGTTTCAGCGTCGAGGCGGACGACGTGACCGCAGAGGTGCTCGATCTCGTCGAGCGCGAGTTTCCCGACCATTTCGGTACGCTCCGCCCCTTCCGTTTCGCCACGCGGCGCGCGGACGCGGAAGCGGCCCGCGATCATTTCATCGAGCACGCCCTGCCCGATTTCGGCGCCTACCAGGACGCCATGCTGACCGGCGAGGCCTGCCTCCATCACTCGCTTCTGTCCGCCTACATCAATGTCGGCCTGCTCGACCCGCTCGATGTCTGCCGCCGTGCCGAGGCGGAATACGAGGCCGGCCGCGCTCCGCTCAATTCGGTCGAGGGCTTCATCCGGCAGATCATCGGCTGGCGGGAATATGTGCGCGGCATCTACTGGCGAGAGGGTCCGGATTACGTCACCCGCAACGCGCTCGGCGCCTCGCGATCCCTGCCCGGCTTCTACTGGACCGGCAAGACCGACATGGCCTGCCTCGCTGCCGCTATCGGGCAGACCCGCGAGGACGCCTATGCCCACCATATCCAGCGCCTCATGGTCACCGGCACCTTCGCCCTGCTCGCCGGCGTGGACCCGCACGAACTGCATGAATGGTATCTGGCGGTCTATATCGATGCCTTCGAATGGGTCGAAGCGCCCAATACGATCGGCATGTCGCAATTCGCCGACGGAGGCCTGCTCGGTTCGAAGCCCTATGCCGCGAGCGGCGCCTATATCGACCGCATGTCGGATTATTGCGCCGGCTGCCGCTATGACGTGAAGGACAAGACCGGCGAGACGGCCTGTCCCTTCAATGCGCTCTACTGGGATTTCCTCGACCGGAATTCCGGGACGCTACGCGGCAATCCGCGGCTCGGTCCCGTCTATCGAAACTGGGACCGGATGAGCGAGGAAAAGCGCAGGGCCTATCTCGGCCGCGCCAGGATCACACTCGATGCCTTGGACTAGCTGCCGGTCTGCCCGCCTTGGCGGCAGCGTCTCGAGCAGTATGTCACCTCGTCCCAGACATCGGCCCATTTGCGGCGCCATTCGAACGGGCGTCCGCATTGCCTGCAGACCTTTTCGGGTTTGGGATGGCGGGAGGCATGGCGGGGCATGCGCAATGAGCTAGTCCGCTCGCGCCCCGCGGAAAGAGCCTAGCCTTGCGGTTCGCCGATCGTGCCGTCAGGCCGGACCCCGGCCCTGGCCAGTTCGCCGTCCAGTTTTCCGGCGAGAAAGAACCCGAACATCTTGTAGTCGGAAATCAGCGACCAGAGCGGATAGGTGAAGGTCGCCGGCTTGTTGCGCTCGACGAATGCGTGGCTGACCCAGGCGAAGAAATAGCCCGAGACCGGCACGGCGAGCAGCGCCCACCAGGTCCGGGTGACCAGCGCAGCGACGAGGACCAGAATGGCGAGGGTCGACCCGACATAGTGCCAATACCGCGTGGCCGGTTTGGCGTGCTCCTGGAGGTAGTAGGGCCAGAAAGCGTCAAATGTCTGGTATTCCCGCATGGAAGGCTCTCCCCGATTCGATGGCCGAATCAGTATCACACCCTGTCCCTGCAGGCGAAAACGCCGTTTTTATTGGTAATGCGGTCTCAACAAGAAACAGCGCATTTCCGTGTTGTCGTTAGGGATTCGGCAAGGACGATAAATCAAATCCCCAATTCTACGCATCCCGTTAACCGCGCCTTAAGGGTTTCGACCCGATTGTTAACGCGTCTTCCCGTGAAGACACCCCACCATCCACCCAATGCCTTTTCGGGAGCCAATGCGGCTCCCGATTTTTTTTTGCAGATCAATCGCACATCCGGCGCACATGGGCGCTTGCGCGTCGCGCAAAAGCTCTGATAAAAGCCGGGCCTCGCTTGAGAGACCAGTGTTCCCCGGTAGCTCAGTTGGTAGAGCAGGTGACTGTTAATCACCGGGTCGGCGGTTCGAGCCCGTCCCGGGGAGCCACTCCAAGCGAAACACCCTTCCCTGACAGGTAAACTCGTGTCGACCAACGGTCGTGGGCCGCTAGGTCTTGAGCCGTTCATCCAGCGCCCTCGCCGCCGCGAAGAAGCGGTCGCGCACCTCCGCCGCATGCGGGTTGTGACGCTCGATCGCGCGGAAGAGCTGTTCGCTGTCGCTGCGGACGAGATTCGCCGCCTCGACGAGCAGGTCGTAGCTGCGCGTGCTGTAGGGCGCCTGCTCCAGACCGAGATCGGTGAGAACTTTCGAGACGAGATGCGTCAGCGCCTGGACGCTGGCCATGGTGCGATCATGGGTATCGGCATCGCTGACATGGACCTTGAGCCCGAGCGTCCCGGACAGGAAGGCTTCCAGACAGGCCGTATCCTCGCCCGCTTCCGGGCAGAGCACGATGGATTGTCCGGCAATACCCTGCGCGGCGCTCTGCGGTCCGAAGAGCGGATGGGTACCGACAATACGCGTGCCAGCAGGCAGGACCTCGCGCATGATCGCCATCGGTTCGAGTTTGACCGACGCCACGTCGAGCACGAGCGCCCCGTCCGCGACATGCGGCGCGATCATCTCGCAGGCATCGCGAACGACCTGGACCGGCACGGCCAGGATGACAATGGGAGCGCCCGCCGCCTCTTCGAGCGAAACCGACCGTCCGTGCGCGCTGGACGCTACGCCCGGATCGAAGACAAGCAGATCGAGATGCGGCGCCAGATGCTGCGCCGCCAGCTGCCCGAAGGCACCCAGCCCGATCAGGCCGACGACAGGCTTGCCGCTCATGCCGCCCCGGCCTCGGCAAGGCGCCACGAGACGGTCCCTTCCGCCAGTGTCGTTTGAAATGCGTCCATCTCTCGCCCCGGAGCTGTAGCCGGCAGGATAGCTGCGGGCACCGGGCCTGCCTAGCGCGGTGCTACTCGGCCGATCGCACGGGAACCGGTCGGGCTCCCGGCGAGGCGGCGGCCGTGCCGCTGCCGGCCTCGCTCTGGCGCTTCCACATGGCGGCATAGAGCCCGCCCTTCGCCAGCAGCTCGGCATGCGTGCCGCTTTCCGCGACATGCCCGTCCTCGAAGACGAAAATCCGGTCGGCCTCGGCAATGGTGGAGAGACGGTGCGCGACGGCGATCGTGGTCCGGCCCCGTGCAGCCTCGGCGAGGGCGGCCTGTACGTCCTTCTCGGTCTGGCTGTCCAGCGCCGAGGTGGCTTCGTCGAGCACGAGCACGGCCGGGTTCTTCAGGATGGCGCGCGCCACGCCGACGCGCTGTTTCTCGCCGCCGGACAGTTTCAGCCCCCGCTCGCCGACGCGTGTCTCCAGGCCGTCGGGCAGGCTGCGGGCGAACTCGGCCAGGTGCGCCTTTTCAAGCACGTCCCAGATCTCCGCCTCGCTCGCATTGGGGCGCCCGTAGACGATATTGGAGCGCAGCGTGTCGTTGAAGAGGACGACGTCCTGCGGCACCAGGGCGAGCGCGTCGCGCAGGCTTTGCTGGGTGACATGTGCGATGTCCTGCCCGTCGATCAGGATGCGCCCCTCGTCGGGATCGTAGAAGCGGAAGAGCAGACGCAGAATGGTCGACTTGCCGGCGCCGGACGGGCCGCAAATGCCGATGAAGCCGCCGGCAGGCATCTCCATGGACACATCGCTGACCGAACGCGTGCGTCCATCATGGGTATAGGCGACCGCATCGAAACTCACCGCCCCGCCGGTGATGGCGAGCGGCTTTGCGTCCGGCGCGTCGGCGACGTCAGGGCGCAGCGCGAGCGTGTCGAACAGGCGCTCCATGTCGACCGCACCCTGTTTGATCTCGCGATAGGCCCAGCCGAGGATGTTCAGCGGCTGATAGATATTCATCAGGATAAGCGTCACGGCCGCGACGTCGCCCGGCTGCAGCACCCCGTTCCAGGCCTTCCAACCGGCCGTCAGCGCCATCGCCAGCAGGCCGCCATTCATGACCAGAGCCTGGGCGCCGTTGAGCAGGGCCAGGGAGGACTGGGACTTGGCCGCCGCACGGGCATAGCGCGTCATCGCGGCGTCGTAATGATCGGACTCGCGCTGCTCGGCCGCGAAGGCCTTCACCGTCTCGAAATTGATCAGGCTGTCCACGGCCCGGGCCGTGGCCTCGGTGTCGGCGTCGTTCATGCGACGGCGGATTTTCACGCGCCACTCGGTCACCGACCAGGTCATGGCCATGTAGGTCCCGACCGTGACCGTCGCGATCGCCGCGAACTCCCAGCCGTAATTCACGCTCAGTACCGTCGCCGCGAGCACCAGTTCCAGCAGCGTCGGCGCGATGTTGAAGATCAGGAAGCGCATCAGGAAATCGACGGCCCGCGCGCCGCGCTCGATGACGCGGTTGAGCGCGCCGGTGCGCTTGGTCTGGTGATAGCCGAGCGAGAGCGACTGGACGTGCGAGAAGGCCTTCACGGCGGTCAGGCGCTGGGCGTCCTGGCTGACCGGCGCGAACAGGCCGTCGCGGAATTGCGGCGCGCCGACAGACAGAAAGCGCGCCACGGCATAGGCGATGAAGGCCAGGGTGAAGGTGCCAAGCAGTCCGGACAGAAAGCCCCCGCCCTCGCCGTCTGCCGCAGCACTGGCGGCCGCGCCACCGCCTGCATGCTGGGTGATGAGGTTGATGCCGTCGCCGAAGAAGACCGGTGCAGACACGGCGAAGAGCTTGGCGATCACGGTGAGGCCGAGCGCCAGTGCCATGCGGAAGCGCCATTTCGCCATGTCCGGCGAGGCCAGCAGCGCGAACAGGCGCAGCATGGTCTGGCCGAGCCGGCCCTGGGGTGCCGTCTGCGCGTCGGCTTCGCTGTCGGGTTTCGAGGGTCTCATTGCGCTGACAGATAGGGTGCGCCCGGGCCGAAAGCCAGAGCGAACCTGTCTCAGAGCCAGCCGCCGGTTGCAGCCATATGCAGGCCCACGGGGATGAGTGCGGCCAGCGGGAAGAAGGTCAGGCGATGCCAGCCGAGCAATTGGGTGCCGGTTCGCAGCAGGACCAGGGCGAAGCCCCAACCCGCCACGCCGGCCCACCAGGCCGGATCGCCGGGCCGGATGACCGGCAGACGCTCGATCAGCCCGGCTTCGGTTTCACCGAACCAGCCGACCGCGACTCCATAGGGAAAATAGACGTCCAGCAGAGCGATCAGGAGATGGCCGGCGACCAGCATGATGGCGACGTCGAACAGGAGCGGCGCCCAGCGGCTGGCCGGCGTGCTGTCGAAATCCGGGCGTTCGGACAGATCAGCCCGCATCGTCCCCGTTATCGCCTTCGCCCGGTTCCTGCGGGGCCTCGAAGACCTGGCCCGGATAGATCAGGTCGGGATCGCGGATCTGGTCGCGATTGGCCTCGTAGATCACCGTGTACTGGATGCCCTCGCCATAGAGGCGGCGGGCCAGACGCCAGAGCGAATTGCCCGGCTGCACGACGACCGAGTCGGGTCCCATATTGAGGTCTTCCGCAGCCACGCGTTCGAAGGGCAGGACGATGACCGCGCTGACCTGGCCGTCTTCGTCGACCTGGTCGATCTGCAGATCGTATACGCCCGGCGCGAGCAGAGCGCCGGCCTGCATCGTCCAGCGGCCGTCGCGGCCGACATTCGTCTCGCCCACCAGGGCGCCATTGGCATAGATGCGAACGGTCGTGCCGGTTTCGGCACGGCCGGAGAAGATCACCGCGCCGGTCTCGTCGTAATCGACGGTCTCGAGCACGAGCGGCCCCATTTCGGCATCGCTGCAGGAGGGGCATTGCCAGACCCGGCTCGCCTCGCCCGGCCGTCCCACGACGACCAGCGGCGTCGGGCCGCGTTGTTCGGGGATGGACACCACGACGACCTGTTCCGAGCGCAGGGCCCGTCCGTCGCGCGCCGTCATCAGCAAGGAGAGTTCGATCGCGCCGGACGGCAGCGGTTCGTCGAGAATGATAACCCATTCGCCGCGCTCGTTTACCGGCATCAGGCCGGTGCGCTGATTGTCGTGTTCGAAAGTCAGCGATTCGCCGTCGGCGAGGAGCTGGATCATCGCCCCCGGTTCGCCGCGGCCGGCAATCACAGCCGTTCCGACCGGCGCCACGCGAACGATGTCGAAAACCGGCGGGGCAAGCAGCGTATCTGTCTCGTCCGGGGACACCGCAGGCGTCTCGGTTCCGGCAGTCTCGCTGCGAGGCAGGGTTTCCGGCTCCGGCGTTCCGCCGGGCCGATACATGATGAAGGCCAGTGCCGCCGCTATGGCTACGGCAGCAAGGGCGCCAGCAATGATGAAAGACCGCGTCGCGGTCATGGCGTGTCTCCCGTCATTCAAGGCCGGTTATCAGGACGAGCTATCCGGCATCCCACCACTGGATGCAAGCCTCGCGCCGACAGCTTCCGGCGAATATCATCTTGCCCCGATAATGCAATCATGGACGATGTTTCGATGGCAAAACTATGGTCGATCGGTGTTTTTTGCGGTTCACGACATGGTGAGCGGGCCGCCTATGGCGATGCTGCCGAGCGCGTGGGCCGCGCGATTGCGAAGGCCGGCGCCCGCCTGGTCTATGGCGGCGGCGATGTCGGACTGATGGGCAAGGCTGCCTCCTCCGCCGCTGAAGAAGGCGGCGATGTGCTCGGTATCATTCCCGGATTCCTCATCGCCAAGGAAGGCCATCTGAGGGGTGTCGACGTGCGAATCGTCGAATCGATGGGTATCCGCAAGAGCCAGCTCATCGCGGAATCCGACGCCTATATCATCCTGCCCGGCGGCACCGGCACGCTGGAAGAAGTCTTCGACGTTGTCTCCCGCCAGCAGCTCGAACTGCACGACAAGCCGATCGTCTTCCTCAATACGGAAGGCTTCTGGGAGCCGTTCATGAAGCTGATCGACCATACGGTGAAGGAGGGCTTCACGCCTCAATCTCTCGCCGATCACATCGATCTGGTCGACGAGCCGGAAGCCGCCATCTCGCACCTGCTGGACGAGGTACGCGCCGCTGAAGGCCTGAATGAGGGCTAGGCCGCCTCGCCCTTGAGGCGCTTGAGCACGGTCTCGCGTCCGATCAGCGGCAGCAGGACAGCCATTTCCGGGCCGCGCGGCTCACCGGTCAGCATGAGGCGAAGCGGCATGAAGAGCTGCTTGCCCTTGCGGCCGGTCGCTTCTTTCAGGGCACCGGTCCAGGCCGACCAGCTCTCGCCGGTCAGCTCGCCCTCGGGCAGATGCTCGATCGCCGCGGCGGCATACTCCGCCTCCTCGATGACCGGCGTTACCGGCCCCTCGATCAGCGCTACCCAGTCCTTCACATCGGACAGGCGTTCCAGATTGGGACGCACCGCATTCCAGACCGCCTCGCCCGCATCGGCGTCCATCGCGGCCAGCCGCGGCTGGACGTCCGCATAGGGCGTGTCGTGCAGGAGACGCGCATTCAGGCGCTTGAGTTCTTCCGGATCGAAGCGGGCCGGCGAACGGGACAGCTTGCCCAGATCGAAACTCTCGAGCAGGTCGTCCATCGCCGCGAAAGCCTCGACCGGATCGGACGTCCCGATCTTGGCCAGAAGCGAGACCACGGCCATCGGCTCGTAACCCTCGACATCGCGCAGCTCGCCGATGCCCAGCGATCCCAGGCGCTTGGACAGCTTGCCGCCGTCCGCGCCGACCAGCAGGGCCTGGTGTCCGAATTGCGGCGCCTTGCCGCCGAGCGCCTCGAAGACCTCGATCTGCGCGCCCGAATTCGTGGTGTGATCCTCGCCGCGGATGATGTGGGTGATTTCCGCATCGATATCGTCGACCACGCTCGGCAGGGTGTAGAGATAGCTGCCATCCTCTCGGATCAGGATCGGGTCGGAGAGCGAAGACGTCTCGATCGTCACCGGGCCGCGCACCATGTCGTCCCAGCTGATCGGATTGCCGGAAAGCTTGAAGCGCCAGTGCGGCTTGCGCCCCTCGGCTTCCAGCTTCGCCTTGTCCGCATCGGTCAGCGACAGGGCCGCGCGGTCATAGACCGGCGGACGGCCGTTCGCCATTTGCAGGCGGCGCTTGCGTTCCAGCTCCTCGCCGGTCTCGTAGCAGGGATAGAGCAGGCCCTTCGCCTTCAGCTTTTCCGCGGCCGCCGCATAGGCGCCGAAACGGTCCGACTGCTTGAAGGTCTCGTCCCATGTCAGGCCGAGCCAGGTCAGGTCCTCGCGGATCCCGTCCTCATAGGCCTGCGTCGAGCGCCCGGTATCGGTATCGTCGATCCGCAGGACGAAAATCCCGCCCGCCTTGCGCGCGAACAGATAGTTGAAGATCGCGGTGCGGACATTGCCGACATGGAGTTTCCCGGTCGGGCTCGGCGCAAAACGGACTTTGGTCATGGGATGACTGGCTCGCTTGAGTTTGAGGCGCAGGGCTTAACGCCCCGCGCGCTCAGGAGCAAGCGGGCGGTGCGGATCAGTCGAAGATATGCCCGCCGGCGATGCGCTCCGGTTCCGGATCGTAGGGCCGCGGGCGGCCGGCGAAGCGCCAGTAGACATATCCCGCGATCAGGCCTGTTGCGGTAAAGCCGGCGGTCAGGAGAATGCCTTCGGTGCCGGCAGTGAAAAGCGGCATACCGAGGATCTGGATGATACCGCCGCCCATGGCGACCCCCTGCAACAAATCGGCTAGCGGCCGCGGCCAGCGGCGGGCGCGGATCAGACCGTTGATACCGAGCATGGGAAGCACCGTCAGGACTGCAACGAAACCACCGGTCACGACGCCCCAGAGCATCGCCCCGGGAACAGCCATCAGGACGATGTCAGCCACGGACCGCGTGTCGTTGTTGAAGCCCGCACTCAAAGAACTGTAGACGACGAATCCCGCCGTAATCAGCACGCCCGACACATAACAGGCGAGCAGCCAGGCCCCGATTGCGCGCCAGGGTTTTGCTCCATGCAAGCGCCTGAACCATCCCATCTCAAACCTCCTTCGCATCGGGCCGGCCGGCGGCCACCCAATAACTCAATCCGCCCATCGCGCCGCACAGCGCGGCGAAACCCGTCATCGCCCAGCCGCGCGGGCCTTGCAGGAGCGGCACGTCGAATATCTGGACCATCAATCCGGCCAGAAACGCGCCGAGCAGCAGATCCGACAGGCCGCGCGGCCAGCGGCAGGCGCGTTCGAGAAAGACGATGAGCGGCATGGGAATGCTGGTGAGAAAGGCCGCCAGTGCCGCAAATGCGACAGCGCCCGGCAGGGCCCTCACCATGGCGATGAGGAAGTCCGCCGCCTCCCCGCTGCCGCGCGCCAGCTCCAAAAGCCCGACGCCCCAATATCCGGTCAGCGCCGCAACCGCGCATCCCGCCAGCCAGGCCGCAACGGCTTGTCCCGGACCGGTTGTGCGGTGGTCAGACGGTGTCGGACGGACCGTTGCAAGGTCCGGAACCGGCTTGGCGCCGGGTGTCATCGCCCCGCCCTGCGGTCTCACAGCGAGCGTCGTCATATCGCCCTCCTTCATTCATTTCTGTTTTGACAGAAATTCCGGATATTACGAATGTGGCGGGGTGTCGCAGAGGCTCGCGGCACCGTCACCGTCAAGCGATTGTCCGACCCAGGGTGGCGGGACTGTGTTCGCAACGCGGCTATTTCTCCGAAAGCATGACGTGTCGCTTCTCCCCAGTCAGGGAAAAGGTGGCCGAAGGCCGGATGAGGGGCGGCCCGAAGGGCCAGGGAAAAGCTTTCGGGCACCGGGCTGCGAGTCCCTGAAGCGCCGCGTCGCGGCGCGCCCCTCACCCTTTATCCCCCTCCCCGGGAGGGGAGAGGGGGTGATGTGGCTGGGGTTTGCTTCCGACTTATCCCCACCCTCAAGACCTCCCGCATAATCACCCTCGTTCTCGCACCGCTCGAGGCCCGGCCTGGTTCGCCGGGGGTGTGGGGAGTACGGAGCCTGCCCGTCCCTGTCGGCTGACCGCGACAGGGCCCGGTGGTGGCCATCGGTAAGGAGAGGCAGCAAAAGCGCTGACTGTCTGTCCAGACCGGTTTCGAGAGGGAGCCCGTGAGGGCTCCGGTAAATCTCCGTGTGCAGGATGTCCCTGATG